>CACZZH010000053.1:16498-18074 GCA_902785635.1 uncultured Lachnospiraceae bacterium | reverse complement strand
TCTGCTTCTCCGAATACTGGTGCTCCCCCGGACGGTAACGCATGGAACCGCCCAGCCCGAGGATCCGTACTCCCTCATAAACATAGATATCCCCGTCAATACATGTACATCCTTCAGGGGGCTTCTTTTCATAGATCTCGTCATGATTCCCGTGAATATACAGCACCGGGCAATGGGCAAACGTAACGAGAAAGGAAAGATATGCGGAAGGGAGATCTCCCGCGGAGAGAATCAGATCCACTCCGCGAAGGCGGCTTTCATCATAATAATCCCAAAGTGCTTTGCACGGCACGTCCGCCAGAACAAGGATCTTCATTTCATCTCTCCTGTTATATCTCCTTTGGCTGCTTCGATTCCCACGGATTCCATGATCTGGCGCGCACGTTCATTCAGCATATCCGTTTCCGGTATCGATCCGATGATATTGTCACACAGCCAGTTCATTGTAATGATCTCCTCCGAAGAGAGTATCTTATACTCCTCTCCGATGATCTTTCCGTCCTGACGGGTGATCGGACCGGCAAAGGGATGAAAGGCACCTTTATAGATCTGGTCCTTCATCATATTGACCAGAGTAACGAGTCCGGATGGCATACTGCGTGAAAGCAGCAGATCGATAATATCTCCCGAGATGCCCCACCAGTAATTGACTGCAGGTCTCTCCTTCACGTTCTGGCTTTCCCAGGAACCGGACAGGATATCGTTCAGGATCTTCTCATAGAATTTTCCCCAGTTCCACATGGGCATGGCAAGATTCTGGAAGCTGTCTCCTTCCAGCCGGTACAGCCCGTAACGGCGGTTGCCGGGTCTCGGACGCATTACATCCACATCCGACACAATATGGATATCTTCCCGGCGCAGCAATTCATCCAGATCCGCTCCTTCCTGTGAATACCAGTGCAGATAGATCTTCGCGCGCGGATTCGTCATCCTCGCGCCGAGGGCAAAAGCGTTCGCGTTGGCCAGGGCGCCGTAGATCGGATAGGACGCCGTATACGCGATCCGGTCATTTTCGCTCATCGCACCGGCGATCATCCCCTCGGCGGTGTACGCAGCAGTTAAGGATCTTCACCTTCGGATACTTTACAGCTGCTTTGAGGGAAGCCTCCAGAAGAGTCTCATTTGTCGTGAAAATGATATGGTTCCCGTCCTCTACCGCTGCTTCGATCGCAGCGTAGCGGTCCGCCGTATGCTCATCCAGTGTATAATAGCTGGTGCTGATCTTTCCCTGGAATACATGATCCAGATGCATCCTTCCCAGCTCATGGCTGTAGGTCCAGCCTGACCTGTACGGCGGATACTCATGCACAAAAGCGACTTTCAGATACTTTGAATCTTTTGCGCCGATGATTCCGAGAAAGCGGGAAAACACGCCGTCTTCCGGTTCCTTTTCCGGATCCAGCACAAGCGTCTGATCCGGAGTCGCACGAATCACGGAAAACTCGCTCCAGATCTTGGTAAGTTCGTCTTTCAGCTGCGCTTCACTCTTGGAAGACATCTCCGCATACGGAAATACCGAGAGATAGGTCAGAAAGGCGTCCCCCGGCGTGATATCCAGCTTTTTCCCTCCTTTTTC
>CACZZH010000053.1:0-16480 GCA_902785635.1 uncultured Lachnospiraceae bacterium | reverse complement strand
CGGAAGTATTCCGAACTGACATCCTTGCGTTCTTCCTCCGTCCATTCCCGGTCTGCCGGAATCCCAAGGGCCTTGAGAAGGGCGCTGTAGCCTCCCGGTTTGGTAAACCAGATCGAAGAAAGCTGGGAGTAGCGGTTAAAGCTCATATACTCATAGAAGACCTGGACCTGCGGGTCCTCTGATCTGCGGGGAACCACACGGATCACGTTTGCCTCGATACTGAAAGCGCCAAGGTACTTCAAAACGCTCACACGCTTATTTCCCTCCAGAACATAGTAGCGGTTCATATACTCATAAGCTATGATCGGATCCTTGATGCCTTCATCCATCTGATATTCGAAAAGAGACATCCACTTCATGGCAAATTCCGACTTTTCCTTCATCAGCGGCATAAAATTCGGAGCGAAAGCAGTCTGTCTTCCTACCGTTTTGGTTCCGACGATCTGCTCCAGCGGCACATCCACAAGCCCCACTTCCACTTCGTCCAGCACATCCGCCGTCTTCAGAAAATCGTCCAGTGCAGGAAGATAAGGAAACTCCTTTCTTGACGCAGCTGCTCTGTAGGCTTTTTCTCCCAGCTTTTTTGCTCTGTCATACTCGTTGACTGTCATGTATCTCTCCTTTTAAAACAGTATACCGGCATGCTGTTCAACCTGCCGGTATATCTCTTTTCCTTTATCAAATATGTGCACGCACAGCCTTAATAAAATCAAGACTGTTCTTTACCTGAGGATCCGGTGTGGTCGTGATCAGCGCAAGATCCTTCGTCATGATTCCTTCTTCGATCGTACTCAGTGCTGCCTTTTCAAGCCGGTCTGCAAAAGCGCACAGTTCCTGCAGTCCATCCAGTTCTCCCCGCTTGCGCAGTGCGCCCGTCCAAGCAAAGATGGTCGCCACCGAATTCGTGGAGGTCTCTTCTCCTTCCAGGTAACGGTAATAGTGGCGCTGCACCGTGCCATGGGCAGCCTCATACTCATACTTCCCGTCCGGGGATACCAGCACAGAGGTCATCATCGCAAGCGAACCGAATGCGGAAGAGATCATATCACTCATCACATCCCCGTCATAATTCTTGCACGCCCAGATAAAACCGCCTTTGGATTTCATGACTCTGGCGACCGCGTCATCGATCAGGGTATAGAAATACGTGATGCCGGCACGTGCAAAATCATCTTTGTATTCTTTTTCAAAGATCTCCTGAAAGATATCCTTAAAAGTGTGATCATACTGTTTGGATATCGTATCCTTGGCAGAAAACCACAGATCCTGTCCGGTGCTGAGAGCATAAGAAAAACAGCTGCGTGCAAAGCTCTCAATGGATCCGCACAGATTGTGCATGCCCTGTACCACGCCCGGACCGTCAAACGCATGGATCAGTGTCCTCTTTTCGACGCCCCGGGCATCCGTAAACACCAGTTCTGCTTTCCCGGGACCGGGAATGATCATTTCGCTGGCTTTGTACACGTCCCCGTAAGCATGACGGGCGATCGTGATCGGCTTTTCCCAGGTACGTACATTCGGAAGGATATTTGATACGATGATCGGCGCACGGAATACCGTTCCGTCGAGGATCGCCCGGATCGTTCCGTTCGGGCTCTTCCACATTTCCTTCAGGTCATATTCCTTTACTCTGGCAGCATTCGGTGTGATCGTAGCGCATTTTACCGCCACCCCGTATTTCCGGTTTGCCTGTGCGGCTTCCCTTGTGACAGCATCGTCCGTTTCATTCCGGTGTTTCAGACCCAGGTCAAAATATACCGTTTTCAGATCCACATAGGGTTCGATCAGTTCCTCTTTGATCCACTGCCAGAGTACCCGGGTCATCTCATCCCCGTCCATCTCCACAAGCGGCGTCGTCATCTGTATTCTGCTCATCTTTACTTCCTTTCAGTGCACCTCTTCCAGAACGTTCCGGTTCAGCCATATATAATCCACAAGCGAGATCACCGTCAGCAGCAGAGCCGCCCAGATCAGGATCTGTTCAATGACCTCAAATACTCCGCCGAAATGGAACACAAGAAAGATCACCATAAACATCTGGACGGCAGTCTTGACTTTTCCCCAGATATTGGCGGCGATCACTACGCCTTTCTCTGCAGCCACCAGACGGAAACCGGAAATGATGAAATCTCTTCCGATGATAATGATCACGATCCAGGCCGGGATACGCTCAAGCTCCACCAGACAGATCAGCGCGGAGCAGACCAGCAGTTTATCCGCAAGCGGATCCATGAATTTGCCGAAGACTGTGATCTGATTGTATTTACGTGCGATATGTCCGTCCAGGGTATCCGTCAGGCTGGCAATGATAAAGATCACACCGGCAATGATATCTCCGTAAGAACCGCCGATCCCGGTAAGCATGAACAGAACAAAAACAGGCACAAGACAAATTCGAAGAATCGTCAGAGCATTTGGTACATTCATTTTCATATCAGTTCTCCTATCAGATCATATTCACCGGCCTGGGTGATCCTTGCCCTTACAAAATCTCCCGAATACAATACTTCATCCGTTTTCAGGAAAAGATATCCGTCCACCTCAGGTGCGTCCGCCCGGGTGCGCGCCACATAAACGTCCTCGTCCACTGCCTTTCCTTCGATCATGGCGACAGTCTGCGTTCCGATGCGCCGCTGCGCCAGATCCGCGCTGACCTCCTGCTGAAGCTGCATCAGTTCATCACGCCACTTTTCTTTGGTCTCATCCGGAATCTGATCCGGCATAACGGCAGCAGGAGTGTTCTCTTCGCGGGAATAGGAAAAAACACCCAGACGGTCAAACTCCATTTCATCCACGAAGTCCATCATCTCCTCATGCTGCTCCTGCGTTTCACCCGGGAAACCGGTGATCAGAGTTGTCCTCAGCACGATGTCCGGTATCTGGCTGCGCAGATTCTCCAGAATCCCGACAAGTTCCTCTTTCGTCATGCGTCTGCCCATTCTGCGAAGGATCGTATCATTGCAGTGCTGGATCGGCAGATCCAGATAATGACAGAACTTCTCCTCTTCCTTCATCGTCTCGATAAGCTGCGGGTATATCTCCTCCGGATAACAGTAGAGGAGACGGATCCAACGTATCTGAGGAATGGCACACAACGAACGGATCAGTTCATGAAGCCGTTTTTCTCCATACAGATCTGTGCCGTAAAGTGTAGTCTCCTGGGCTACCAGGATCAGTTCCTTTACTCCGCTCTCTGCCAGCTTCGAAGCCTCTTCCAGCAGATCTTCCATCGGAATGCTCCGGTAGCGGCCTCGAACCTTCGGAATGATGCAGTACGTACAGTTCTTGTCACATCCCTCCGCTATTTTCAGATAAGCATAATGTCCGCCGGTCGTTATGACGCGTCTGGGCATTTTGCCGGGGGGAGCACTTATGTCATCAAAGATCTCCGCACGACCTCCGGCCAGCACCTGCTCGATGGCTTCCGTGATCCGGTCCCACGATGAGATGCCGACGACCGCGTCCACCTCCGGGATCTGAGTGCGGATCTCGTCCCGGTAACGCTGGGCGAGACAGCCGGTGACGATCAGTGCCTTGCATGATCCCTCTGTCCGGAGAGTCCCCATATCCAGAATCGTCTGGATGCTCTCCTCTTTTGCATCATTGATAAAACAGCAGGTATTGATCACAATAATATCCGCCTGCTGTTCATCATCCGTAATACTGTATCCATGATCCTGCAGGATTCCGAGCATATGCTCGGAATCCACAAGATTTTTATCACATCCAAGGGAAACAAAAAAGATCTTCATACTTTCAAAATACCTGCCTGTACAGGAACTGTATCCTATTTATCCTTCATTGTGATCTGCTGATCAGCCGGCCTTATGACAGGACCCGGGCCCTGTTCCGTCACCTCAAAGCTGCCCCTTCCGGTTTTGCGAAGCTTAACGGAGAGAACGAGAATTGCGATGCAGTTCAGAACTCCCTCAAGGATAAGAGATCCCCCGATAAACCAGATCATCCAGTGACCGGTAAACGGATTGGCCACCAGAATGATTCCCAGCACAAACACGATCACCGCAAAGATCATAAACACCTTATAACGCTGTACCTCGATCCGCTTCATGTCGAGCGCATACTGAAGCTTCGAGATGGCGCCGATCAGCAGGAGGATCGCTACCGCAAAGGGGAATACTGTATTAACAAAATCCCTGTGCAGAAGCATAAAACCGCCCAGCGCACCGAACACCACTCCGACGGTCAGATCCATATGAACGATTCCGTCAAAATGGTTTTTGGTAAAATAGATCACGATTCTCGCTGCCCCGTACGCAAGCAGGACGACGCCCAGAACGACTCCGAGAATATCTACCGTAACATGCGGCCAGAAGAGCATGATCACTCCGAGCAGCACATAAAGAACGGACAGAACGACATACCATTTTGATACACTACGATTGAACATATTCTACTCCTTATACTTCTGCTTCTTCAGAAATGCTCTCTTCTTCGCTCTCTGCAGAAACCTCCTGCCCGGATGAAGCTTCCTCTGCAGTAACGGCCGGTGCATCATTCTCGGAGATCTCCTCCGGAATGATTCTCAGACTGCCTTCGCTCAGTTCCTTCACTGCCTGGGAAAGCGGTTTGAGCTTCTGACGGTCGTATGCCAGATCCGGCTGGTTCTCACTTTCTGCAATGATCTGTCTCGCACGTTTTGCAGTTGCCATAACGATCGTATAACGGCTGTTGACGACCGGCGTATCGCCCTCAGCTTCGTCGTTGACGATTCGGATCAAATCTGTATAAGACGGGTGAAGCATATCCTTTATTCTCCTTTCGTAAATGCCAGTATCTCGCTGCGGATGGCATTGATCACAGGCATATTCCTTGTAGTACGGCTTCGCTGGGCCTGAATGAGACTGTGCATCTTTTCCGCGCACTGCCCGGCATCATCATTGATGAAGATATACGTATAATCCTCAATGCTCTCGGATTCTTTTACTGCGCGCTGAAGGCGCTGGCGGATCACCTGCTCCGACTCGGAGCCTCTGCCTGCAAGCCGGTTCTTCAGTTCCGCTCCGCTGGGCGGCATGATGAAGATCAGAAGCGCATCCGGATACTGCTGACGGATCTTTTCAGCTCCCTGGGTCTCGATCTCCAGGATCACATCCTTGCCGAGACGCATCTGCTCTTCCACGAACTTTCTCGGCGTCCCGTAATAATGATCACAATAGCAGGCAAATTCGATCAGTTCATCGTCCCGGATCATCTCATTGAACTGCTGCTCATTCAGGAAAAAATACTCTCTGCCATGCTGCTCGTCTTTTCGTGCCTCCCTGGTCGTTGCGGAGACCGAATAGGCATACAGATCGGATTTTTTCATAAGCGCATCAATTACTGTTCCTTTTCCCACTCCGGAAAAGCCTGAAACCACAACAAGACTTCCCTGTCGAATCATACCAGATCACCTCCGTTGTCTTTTACACTTGCGAACCGTTTTCCGATGGTGTCCGGCACCAATGCCGAAAGGACGACCATCTGGTTTTCCATCACAATAACTGCCTTTGTCCTTCTGCCCTGTGTTGCATCAATACATTGGTGCAGTTCTTTTGCATTCTGCACCATCCTGCGGATCGGCGCAGCATCCGGATCGACTACGGCGATCACTTTCTGCGCATTCACACAATTGCCAAAACCTATATTGATCAGTCTGTCCATATACCTCCGTCCGATCTGTGTAGAATCATTCAATATTCTGAATCTGTTCGCGGACTTTCTCGATCTCTGTCTTCAGTCCGACCGCCAGGTTCGAAGTATCCAGATCATTGGATTTGGACAGGATCGTATTTGCCTCACGGTTCATCTCCTGCGCGATGAAGTCAAGCCTGCGTCCGATGAAGCCGCCTTCCTTCAGTGCAGCTGACATTGTGCTTATATGGCTTTTCAGCCGGACGGTCTCTTCATCAGTACAGATCTTGTCCGAGAAGATCACCAGTTCTGTTGCAAGCCTGGTCTCATCGATCTGTTTGTCTTCCAGAAGTTCATGCATCTTCGTGCGGAGCTTTTCGGTATAAGTTTCCAGGATCGCCGGATACCGCTCTTCCACCTTTGTCACTTCCCCGTACATCCAGTCCAGCTTTGCCAGAAGATCGCTGCGCAGAAGCTCTCCCTCACGGCTGCGGGCGGCCACAAATGCTTCACAGGCCTGGCGCAGGGCAGAGGCAAGTTCCTCCCACATCTCTTCGGCATCCTCATCGCCGGATTCCAGTGTGAGGACCTCCGGGCACCTTGCAAGGACTGAACAGCGCATATCGTTATCAAGGAAAAACTGCTCAGCCATTTTCCGGAAACTGTCCACATACTGCTGTGCTATTCCTTCATTATAATGCAGGACCATCTGCTCCTGGGAAAAATTTTCGCACGTGACATATACATCCACTTTTCCCCGCTGCACGTATTCCTTCAGCACATTGCGCACCGACTGTTCAAACTGATTGAGCATCCGGGGCATCTTCATGTTCAGATCAAGATAACGGTGATTTACCGCCTTGATCTCCACCGTGAATTTACGGCCTTCAGACTGAAACTCTCCATGTCCGAAACCGGTCATACTTCTGATCATTTTTATTCATGCTCCTTTTATCAGGCATTATCCGATTTATTATAATCCACCCTTGAAAACGCGTCAACCCGATTCGAACGAATGACCGTGTAAGATCCCGTTGCTGAAAAAAAACTTTGGTGTTACTATGTAAGAGTTCCGGATCTTCCGGACTATTTCAGTACATTCTACCGGAGGTTTATTCAATATGGCTTTTGACGGAATCACCGTTGCTGCTCTGGTCAGGGAACTCTCGCAGCAGCTGCAGGATGCCAGAATCACCAAAATCATTCAGCCGGAAAACGATGCCCTTCTCATCACATGCAAGGCAGCGGACGGTCAGCGTCGTCTGTACCTGTCGGCAAGCGCCTCCCTTCCGCTGGCCTATCTCACCCCGGACAACCGCCAGGCTCCTCTTACCGCTCCGAACTTCTGCATGCTTCTTCGCAAGCACATCGGCGGCGGCAGGATCCGCCGGATCACCCAGCCCGGACTGGAGCGGATCATCCGCTTCGAGATCGAACATCTCGATGAGATGGGGGATCTGTGCCGGAAAGCACTGATCGTGGAACTGATGGGAAAGCACAGCAATATTATCTTCTGTGACGATCAGGACCGGATCATTGACAGCATCAAGCATATCTCTGCACTGACAAGTTCCGTTCGCGAAGTTCTTCCCGGAAGGGATTATTTTATCCCGGACACGCAGTCCAAGCACGATCCCCTCTCCCTTCAGGAGGATGACTTCCGTCAGCAGGTTTTTGTACGGCCTATGCCCCTTTCCAAGGCACTTTACAGTTCCTATACCGGTATCAGTCCTGTGATCGCGGAGGAGATCTGCCACCGCGCCGGCCTGGATTCCGCCAGGAGCGCGCTTTCGGTCAGCGAGATGGAACAGATCCACCTATATCACATTTTTTCTCTGCTGATGGAAGATGTCACAGAAGGCCGGTTCGCCCCGGGAATCGTTTTCCGTGAGAACGGGGATCCGGTCGAATTCAGCGCGCTGGAGCTTTCCATGTACCGGGATCTTCCGCGTAAGGATTATGATACGATCTCGCAGGTATTGAAGATCTTTTATGAAATGCGCGATAAGGTCACCCGGATTCGCGCGAAATCTGCCGATCTGCGTCACATCACGGAAACGGCGCTGCAGCGTACGGTCCGGAAACTGGAGCTCCAGGAAAAGCAGATGAAGGACACCGCGAAGATGGACAAATACCAGCTTTACGGTGAAATGCTCCACACCTACGGATACGATGCGCAGCCCGGGGCGGACAAGCTGACCGTGATCAACTACTATACCAATGAAGAGCTGACCATCCCTCTGGATGCGACCCTCTCCGCTTCCGAAAACGCGAAAAAATATTATGAAAGATACACGAAGCTCAAGCGGACCGCGCAGGCTCTTCAGGTTCAGCTGGAACAGACAAAAGAGGATCTGGCCCAGCTGCAGAGCATTCAGACGTTCCTGAACATGGCTCTGAACGAGGAAGATCTTGTGCAGGTCAAGGACGAACTGATCCAGGCCGGCTACATCCGTGCAAAAGGGCCTTCCGGCAAAAAGCCCAGGGTACTTTCAAAGCCCTACCATTACCGCAATGCAGACGGATTTGATTTTTATGTCGGCAAGAATAATTATCAGAACGATGAGCTGACTTTCCACTTCGCCACCGGCGGCGACTGGTGGTTTCATTCCAAAGGAGCACCCGGATCCCATGTGATTCTGAAAGCAGGCGGGAGAGAGATTCCGGACAGTACCTTTGAGGATGCCGCAAGGCTTGCCGGCTATTACAGTGCACAGCGTCAGGCAGGAAAAGCCGAGATCGATTATGTGCAGAAGAAGGAAGTCAAAAAGCCGAATGCCGCGAAACCCGGGTTCGTTGTTTACTATACGAATTACTCCATGGTCATCGAACCTGATATCTCACATCTGACACTGGTCACGGACTGACACGGATAAAAAGAGGATCCTCCGAACATCGGAAGATCCTCTTTTTTCAAAGCCGCTGACAGAACTCCACTTCTTCACCGGAAGCGGTCTTCAGTTTAAAATAACGAATCCCGGACTCCCAGAAACTGGCGATTCCTTCGATCCCGTCCGTACAGATCTCATATCCCTGTGCAACAGCAAAGGCGTAGTCCTTTTCAATGTCCTCAGAGACAAACGATATGTGATCGATCTTTCCGCGGACCTCCGGTGCAAGATCTTTCTCTGTATAGATCTCATACACTACAGATTCGTCCTCGTTTGCCACAAAGTAGACATCCATACCGTTATTGCAGTTTACGAATTTTCCTTTCAGGTGAAATTTCAGTACATTCAGATACCAATCGGCAGCTTCCTTCGCCCCGGAAGTCGCAAGACCGATGTGATCCAGCTTCGCATTCTCTATCATCTTCGTTCTCTCCGTTTTTCCATCCTGCTTATCCGCGAATTTCTTTTGCAAGAGCAACCGCATCCGCCGTCAGGGTACGAATCTCATCGAAAGCTCCGGCTTTGATCAGATCGCCTTTGACCATCCAGCTTCCGCCGCAGGCAGTGATCTTGTCACACTCAAGATAATTCTTCAGGTTCTTCAGATTTACCCCGCCTGTGGGCATAAATTTGACCATCGGATAAGGTGCCGCCAGTGCCTTGATCGTATTCACGCCGCCGTATGCTTCTGCCGGGAAGAATTTCACGACCTTCAGCCCGCGCTTAACGGCCTGTGCAAGCTCCGAAGGAGTAACGACGCCCGGATAGATCGGAATCTCTTTGGACAGGCAGTAATCTACGATCTCCGGATCGAATCCGGGCGACACGATAAATTTAGCACCTGCTGCGACAGCACGGTCGACCTGGTCTGTTGTCAGCACAGTACCCGCTCCGACCAGCATTTCAGGGAAAGCCTCTGCGATCCGGCGGATGGATTCCTCTGCGGCATCCGTGCGGAACGTTACCTCTGCGACAGGAAGTCCGCCCTCACAGAGAGCTTTTGCCAGCGGCACTGCATCCTTGGCATCATTCAAAACGACAACCGGCACCAGGCCGAAACCCCGGATCGTTTCATTCATCGTACTCATTTTTATCCCTCTCTCTAAATATCAGCATGATTTTGTATACCTTATATCTACTATAATAACCGACAATGGCCGATTTGTCCATTCTGTCCGTTTGATCTTTCACATTTTCGGGAATGCCGGACACAGACACCCTGTAAGGCAGAAAGAAGCCCGGCTCTGAAGAGCCGGGCTCTGTGAATCATCCTTTTACTACGATATTGATGATCTTCTTCGGTACATAGATCTCCTTCACGATCGTACCTTTCAGACGGTCGCCGAGAGCTTCCCTTCCTGCAGCCACTGCTGCGTCGCGGTCAGCGTCAGCCGGAATCGTGATGACCATTCTGGTCTTTCCGTTTACCTGTACCGGCACTTCGATCTCGTCCACTGCCATTGCAGCTTTATCCGCTGCAGGCCATGTCTCATGGAACACACTGTCCGTATGTCCGAGTTCTCTCCACAGCTCCTCACCGAGATGCGGAGCGAACGGAGCGATCAGTGTGACTGCAGTCTCAAGAGTGGCCCGGTCGATGCCGCCTTCTTCTTTCGCCAGCGCATTCAGGTTGTTGGTACTCTCCATGAACCCGGAAACGACCGTATTGAGGCTGAAGCTTTCGAGTCTCTGGGTGATCATATCGATCATCGTGTGACGGGCACGAAGAAGCTTCTTTGTCTCCTTCGTTCCTTTATCCTTATTTTCCATCACCATCGTATAGAAACGGCTCAGGAAACGATATACACCGTCGATTCCGGCATCATCCCAGATGGAGTCCAGCTCAGGCGGACCTACGAACAGTTCGTAGAGACGCAGAGAATCACAGCCGTAATTCTCAACAATATCATCCGGGGAAACAATGTTGCCCAGAGATTTGCTCATCTTCGTCGGCTTGCCGGTCTCACGGTCACGTCCGCAGATCATACCCTGGTTAAAGAGCTTCGTAAACGGTTCGTCGAAATCCACTGCACCGATGTCATACAGGAATTTGGTATAGAATCTGGAGTAGAGCAGATGCAGGACTGCATGCTCAACGCCGCCGATATACATATCCACAGGCAGATACTTGTCTGCCATCTCCCGGGATACCAACTCCCTGTCATTGTGCGGATCCACATAGCGCAGGAAATACCAGGATGAGCCGGCCCACTGCGGCATGGTATTGGTCTCACGCTTCGATGCCGCACCGCATTTCGGGCAGGTGCAGTTCACCCAGCTGTCGATCGCAGCCAACGGTGATTCACCGGTACCGGTGGGCTCGTAGGATTTCACATCCGGCAGGCGCAGCGGAAGTTCTTCCACCGGAACTGCCACATTGCCGCAGTTCGGGCAATGGATGATCGGAATCGGTTCTCCCCAGTAACGCTGTCTGGAGAACACCCAGTCACGAAGTTTATAATTGACCGTTTTGCGGCCGATACCCATCTTTTCGATGATCATGGGCGCTTCCTTCTTCAGGACAGCGGATTCCATTCCGTTCCAGTCGCCGGAATTGATCATCGTACCGGAAGCTTCCGTATAGGCCTGCGTCATGTTTTCGATCTCTTTGCCGTCCTTTGCGATGACCTGGATGATCGGAATGCCGAATTTGGTGGCAAACGCAAAGTCTCTGTCATCATGCGCAGGAACGCACATGATAGCGCCGGTACCGTAATCTGCAAGAACATAATCTGAAAGCCAGATCGGAATCTTCTTTCCGTTCAGCGGGTTGATCGCATAGGTGCCGGTGAAAACGCCGGTCTTTTCCTTATCCTGCATGCGGTCCACGTTGGACTTCATGGAAGCATCATAGATATACTGATCCACCTCTGCCTTTGTTTCATCCGTGGCAAGGGATGCGGCAAGCTCATGCTCCGGCGCCAGTACCATAAAGGTAGCGCCATGCAGCGTATCCGGTCTTGTCGTGTAGACCGTGATCTTCTCGTCCCTGCCTTCGATCGGGAACTCTACTTCGGCACCGTAGGATTTTCCGATCCAGTCCGTCTGCATCTTCTTGACCTTTTCGGGCCAGTCAAGCTTATCCAGGTCATTCAGAAGGCGCTCTGCATAATTGGTGATCTTCAGCATCCACTGACGCAGGTTCTTTTTGGTCACCTCGCTCCCGCAACGCTCGCAGCGTCCGTTTACGACCTCTTCATTTGCCAGACCGGTCTTGCAGGACGGACACCAGTTGATCGGGAATTCCTTCTCGTAGGCAAGGCCGTTCTCGAACATTTTCACAAAGATCCACTGTGTCCATTTATAGAAAGCCGGATCTGTCGTATTCACCTCGCGGTCCCAGTCATAAATGGAAGCGATCTGATTGATCTGCCGCTTGATGTTCTTGATATTCTGTGCTGTGGAGATCGACGGATGCTGGCCGGTCTTGATCGCATAGTTCTCGGCAGGAAGCCCGAAAGCATCCCATCCCATGGGATGGATCAGGTAATAGCCCTGCATCATTTTATAACGGCTCCATACGTCCGAGATCACATAGCCTCTCCAGTGTCCCACATGCAGGCCGTTGCCGGACGGATACGGGAACATGTCCAGGCAGTAATACTTCTGCTTCTTCCCGTCATCCACATTAACTGGATGCTCTTCCCACTCTTTTCTCCATTTTTCCTCTATCGCACGATGATTATAGGAAATCGCCATATCTGCTCCTCCGGTTCTGTCAGTACAGCGTTTCTTAAATGCCTATGCATAATATACTGTACCTGTTTATTCCAATACTGCTCTCGTGTTTCCACTGTGCCTAATTTTATGACAACAGTCATCTGCTGTCAAGAATCAACGATATCCGGTTATAACGATCTGAATCGTCCGCATTCCGCGGAATTCATTGACTGAAGGATAATAAAGCACATCCATCCGGACTGCATTCTCCCTCCCCTGGAGCATCCGTTCGACTTCCGCATGCGAATAGCGCACGCTCAGATACTCCAGCATTTCCTGAGGATCTCCGAAGTACAATGCTTCCATGCGCACTCCGTCTGTACTCTCCATCTGGAATTTCAGTACATTCTGATTCTTACCGATGACAGCTGCTCTCACCGGGTGCAGGCCCCGCTCTGCAAAGACCGGTTTCTCATTGCCTTTTCCGAAGGGTTCCAGCAGCTCCAGCTCCCCGATCAGTTCCTCTTTCAGATAACTGACCGGCATCGGAACGTCAATGACGACTTTTCGGATAAAATCGTCTCTTTCCAGGCCGCTCTCCCGGTTTATCAGTTCCCGGAAGGCATCGAGGTTCTCTTTGCGCAGCGTCAGGCCTGCAGCCATCGGATGTCCGCCGTATTTTTCCAGAAACCGGTCACTTCGCACAAGTCCGTCATACATGCTCCAGTTCTCGGTGGATCTCCCGGAGCCTTTCAGATATCCTCCATTCTGCGAATCTGTGAGGATAAACACAGGATGGTAATACCGTTCGCGCACTTTTCCGGCAATGATTCCCGCAATACTCTCATGACATCCGGGAAGATAGATCACATAGACCCCATCCCCTGTAAATTTACCTTCTTCGATCTGTTCACATGCCTGCCGGATCCCATCCTCTGTCATCTGTTTTCGCCGATCATTCAGTTCCTTCAGTTCTCTGGCCAGCAGGTCCGCTTCACCTTCATCCTCTTCCAGAAGAAGACGCAGGGAGCGCTTCGCTGTGTCCAGTCTGCCTCCTGCGTTGATACAGGGTCCCAGCACAAATCCGATATGATAGGCGGTCAGATTCCTGCCTTCCAGGCCGCAGACACGGATCAGGGCGCGCATTCCGGTGTTTTCCGTCTTTTCAAGGGCAGGAAGTCCCAGCCGGACGATCGCCCGGTTCTCATCCTTAAGATCCATGACATCGCCCACTGTGGCAAATGCAGCAAAAGGAAGGAACTTCAGCCATTCCAGAAGAGGAATCCCGAACGCGGAAAGCAGCGGATGCATTACCTTCCAGGCCACCACTGCCCCGCAGATGTGCGGGAAAGGATACGTGTCCTCCGGCATTGCCGGATCGACGATCACATCCGCCGGAGGATAAATATAACCAATCTCTCCATTCTCATCCTTATAGCGCGGTTCATGATGATCCGTGACGATCACAGTCATGCCAAGCTGTTTCGCATACGCGACCTCCTCAACCGCCGCGATTCCGTTATCACACGTAAGGATCGTATCCGCCTCTTCATCAAAAGCCAGTTCGATCAGTGAGCGGTTCAGCCCAAATCCGTCCTTCATGCGGTCCGGAATCTCATAATCCACATCCGCTCCGCACATCTGCAGACACCGGAAAAGGATAAATGTCGCATTCACTCCGTCGATATCATAATCTCCGATGATGCGTATCCGTTTGCCGGAACGGATCTTTTTCTCCAGCAGCTGTGCTGCTTCCTGTGCGCCGCGAAGCAGGGCAGAGGAATGCAGGTCCGTGATCTGCGGGTGAAGGTATCTGCGCACCTGTTCCTCCCCGATCACGTCCCGGTTGCGGATCACGCGGGCAATCACCTGGTCGATCCCGAACTTCTGTCCGATTGCCTGGAAATCCGCTTTTTTAGCAGAAACGACCCACTTTTCTTCCATAAAAAATGCCTCTGAAAATGTCTCTAAATGAAAGTGCCGCATGAATGGGGCTTAAAAGCCGGAACCATTCATGCGGCGATCCACTGTATTTTTATCAGATTATTTCTTTGCCTTCTTCTCGGCACCTGCTCTCATGATGTACCAGAGCGGACCGGTCACACACACGGAGGAGAAACCGCCGGCGATGATACCGGTCATCAGCGGAAGCGCAAACTCACGAATGCTGGGCACACCGAGAATGAACAGCATGGCGATCGTAGCAAACGTAGTGAACGAAGTATAGATACTTCTGGTCAGGGTCTGCGTGATCGAACGGTTCACAACTTCGGAAAGCTCCTCATTCTTCTTGCGCAGCTTCAGGTTCTCACGGATACGGTCGAAGATAACGATCGTAGCGTTAATGGAGTAACCGACGATGGTAAGCATGCAGGCTATAAAGGTATTACCGATGGAAATACGGATCAGTGCATAGCATGCAAACACGATCAGGACATCATGGCAAAGTGCCAGGACTGCACTGGACGCGAAACGGAAGTCTGAGAAACGTACCCAGATATACAGCAGCATCAGAATAACAGCGATGATCACTGCCGTCACTGCATCCGAACGCATCTCATTACTGATGGTAGAGGAGATGGTCTCAAAGCTGATCGCAGTACCGGTCGTCTTTGCTGCCTCGGTGACTTCTGTCTCAGCCTCTGTCTGTGCTTCTGCCTCAGCTGCTGAAGCTGCGTTCACTTCTACCAGATCTGCAAATGCGTCTTCGATCTTCTCACGTTCTTCTACCGTAAGTACACGGGTCTTGAAGATGATCTCACTGGTCCCGGCTACCTTCTGTGCCTGGATCTCTGCATCTCCGATGATATCCTGAATGATCGGCTTCAGCTCGGAATCGATCTCATCGATCGAATAATCCTTTGCAAATGTAATATCAGAGGAAGTACCTCCGCGGAACTCCATGCTCAGATTCAGGAAGCCGTTGCCTGCTGCCTTGTTGATAAACATGGATGCCGGTCCTACCAGAATCGCAACGATGGCGATGATGAAGAACATTTTACGCTTGCCGACAAAATCGATCGTCTTGATCTCTTTGGCCTTGCCGAAGTATTTTTCATCTTTCATTCCCATCTCATAAGCAGCATTGATCATCAGTCTGGAGATCACGCATGCAGTGAACATGGAAAGAATGATACCAAGCATCAGTGTCTGGGCAAAGCCCTTGACCGTACCGGTGCCTTTGAAGTTCAGAACGATGGCAGCGATAAGAGTGGTCACGTTGCCGTCGATGATAGCGGAAAGCGCTTTTTTGAAGCCGATGTCGATGGCGCTCTTAACAGACTTGCCGTCAGCGATCTCCTCACGGATACGCGCATAAATAATAACATTGGCGTCCACAGCCATACCGATCGACAGGATAACGCCTGCGATACCGGCAAGGGTCAGGGTCAGTTCAAATGCACTGATCAGGACCAGATCCAGAGCAGTATAGAAAAGCAGGGAGATCGCTGCAATGACACCGGGAACCTTGTAGACCCAGATCATGAACAGCATAACGATCAGGATGCCGATCATACCGGCAACAAGGCTGGTGGAAAGGGCTTTCTGACCAAGCTGGGCACCTACGATATTGGAACGGATTTCTTCCAGTTCAAGGGAAAGGGAACCGATACGGATATAAGAAGCCAGCTCTGAAGCGGAATCCATGGTAAAGCTGCCGGAGATAATGCACTTACCGTCTGTGATCGGCTCATTTACTCTCGGTGCGCTGATGATATCACCGTCGTAAACGATGTAGATCTGGTTGCCGACATTGGCAGTGGTCGCCTCCGCAAACGCAGCGGCTCCTTCATTATCAAAAGCCAGGGAAACGACATATTCGGTGTTGCCCATGGTGCTGTCCTTCTGGGAAGCAGCCTGCGCGCTGGTCACATTTGCACCGGAAAGCACAACGGTACCGTCGGTAAGCTGGAATTCCAGGGAACCGGGCTTGCCCAGCTCTTCCAGAATGGCATTGGCATCTGTAACACCGGGGATCTCGATATTGATCCGGTTGCTTCCTTCCTGATATACGGAAGCTTCTGTGCTGTAATGCTGAACACGCTGCTGCAGTTTATAGATGGTATCCGACATTTCTTCTGCCGTCGGATCATCTGTACCTACAGTCTGATACGTGATCGATACACCACCTGAAAGATCCAGACCGAGTTTGATCGCCTTGGCAGCGCCGTCATGCTTTGAACCCCAGCCAAACCAGGCTGTGTACACCGACAGCAGAAGCAATGCGATCAGTCCCACCGAGACCCATGTCGCTTTTTTCCTGTTCATTGTCTTACTCTCCTTCTAATTACATTTTA
>CACZZH010000052.1 GCA_902785635.1 uncultured Lachnospiraceae bacterium | reverse complement strand
TGCCGCATGACTTCCACGGCTGTCTTCATGTACTGCGCCGGGATCGCGACGTCCTTTTTGTCCAGCTCCAGCATCCGCTGCCATTCCTCCTCAGTATCCACGCAGGTGCCCGGAGAAATCGCCATGATAAGCCCAGGCATCGGCGTATCTCCATGGCCATCGTTAATATACGGAACCATTCCGAGCGCAAGGTTTCCGCCGGAGGACGTTCCGAGCACGGAGATATTCTCCGCCTTATAGTCCTGCAGCATGACCCGATAGGTCTTATGGATCATCTCATATGCCCTGGTCAACGGATAGTCCGTGCAAAGCGGATAGTAGGGGACGAACACATCCAGGCCGGTTTCCTTCGCGAATCGAAGCGCTTTCCTGACGGAACCGGGTCTTGGCGCCGATATCATCCCGCCGCCGATCAGGAAGAGGTTGGCCTTGTCGGTCTTTTTCTTGTGGATCAGCTTCAGCACGGGGCAGCCCATGATCTCGATACGGCTGATATCAAAAGCATCGTCTTTCAGATTTGGGATCCGGTTCTTGGCATTCTGCTTTCTCCTGTTTTCCAGGAGCTCTTCCGTACTCATTCCGGTCCACATCTTTTTAATGTTCGCGGCTTTTACGAGCCGTTTCAGGATCTCGTATTTCAGCGTCATAATGTTCTGACTCCTTCTTGCCTCAGCTTATTTCACCAGTAGGCTCATGATCCCGGCCAGAGCCGCACAGACAATCGCAAATCCTGCCGTCCCCGTAAGCCATTTGCCGAGTTTGTCTTTCTTGTCTTATTGCGAAGCTTCAATACCGGCGAGCAATTTCTCCATCGGGATCCTATCCGGATAATTCCCTTCTGTCAGTATCTCAGTCAGATATTGGTTGTCCAGGACCATGTCATCCCTGATCAGCTGCCAGTTGGCCTTCTTTTTGAAAAACACCTTAAAGATCAGAAAATTCATGATTGGCCCGACTAACGGCGTTGTCATGCCGAAGGCCTCAGTGTGTGAAAATCGGCAGCCCGTTTCCGTTCGCAGACCTTCGAAAGTGATGAACGCGGTCTTCTTGTCACTTTGGAATACGATACGAAAATGATCCTTGTCCTGTTCGCATTCCGTAATCGTCCCGGTCACATTGTAATCCAGATTCATAACGATCTCTCTGAATCGGATCCTGTTTCCGACTTTATATCCTCCGTCATACATGTCGCACTCAATATGATATGGACTCCACTTTACAAATTCCTCCCGGAAATTCAGGATCCATGACTCCAGCTTTTCATACGGTGCCGGAATGTTTACGCTCTCCGTTAATGTAACCATATCGCGTACCTCCGTTTATCCTTTTAAATGCGTAAGGAACCCGCGTCTGCCACCTTCATCCACGACCTTCATGGCGATGCGGGTGTAGAGCTTCAGCTTGCGCTTTAATTGCTTTCTGGCAGCGCCGAAGAATGGCCGTTCCTCTACAAGCTCCATGCCGCATTTTTTCGCAACACTTTGACCGTTATCAGCGCTGAAATGCAGTTCCGCGTCATTGTTGCCGGTCTTTTTAATCTTTAACCATTTCAGGTATTCGTTCGTACATAAAGTCGTATATCTTCTGATCCGCCTTCATTGCCTGTTTATAGATCGGCGCGTAGAGATCCCATGTCTTTTTGTTCATTTCTGTTCCTCTTTTTCTACCAGCTTCAATGCGCATACGAGATACATCAGGAGCCACCCGAAGGATTCAAAGCCAGAGTCCAGGCCCTCCGCGATATAATTCATCAGCTGGCCGAGAAGTGAAATAATGACCGGGTTGCAGATTATGGCAATCTTCCTGACCGGGAGTTTTCCCTTGAGGATTAATCCAATCCAACCGATCGTTACAAACACATCGCAGATCACAAAGCCAAGTCCCAGCGGCACCGCAATGCTTTTCAATACACGGAGGACCATGTCTATCGATGCCTGCAGGCTGCCGGTTGCTTCCATTCCCGCGTTGAACACGACCGGAAGCATGCAGATCCCTATGTGAATGAAGGCGAAGTACAGGATCCCGCCCAGGCCGTATTTCTTCTCCATGACCTTCATCAGCTCTGTTGCCGCCACAGCAAATAGCGCTGCGCAGACGAAGCCGAGGACAGAAGAGACCGCGTACCGCCAGTCCGGCACCACATTGGCCGTCATGCCCATATAAGCATCCGGGGAATCCGAAAAGCTAAAGGTTCCGAATCCCAGCAGATAATCTCCGAACATGGCCAGAATCATGGCATATACACCAAACAGGATCTTTTGTCTTGAAGTCAGGTTTTTCATCATACGGACCTCCCGATAAACTGCTCAATCTCTTCCACGTATTCCTTCGGATGTGCTGCCATATAGCCGCAGTGCTGATATCCGGGGCGGATCGTGAGCTCCGCCTTGGGCATATACACGGGGATTGTTTTCTGGAAAGCTTCAGATCGAAATCCTTTTCTCCGAAGTCCAGATGCAGCTTCTTCTGTTCTTCATCCGTCAGCTTCCGCAGATCGTAATGACAGCAGGCGTGGCAGATGGCGTCGATATCTTGCGGCGTGATTCGTTCAAAGTTTTTCGCCATTAACCGGGCAAAATCATCACCGTACATCTTAACCAGCATGGAAGAAGGCTTGCCTTTAAGCTTGGCGGAAAGCTTCTTCCTCTTTCGAAACATCCTGCTTACGAGCCACTCTGCAAAGCCCGCGCTGTTCTTAAGGGCTACACCGTCAAACCAGGCATGTTTGACAGTAAACTCAGGATCCATGAAAAGCCTGTAAGCCACTGCAACGCCCATGGAAGCACCATATACCAATTCGATATTCGTACAACACGTTTCAAGCAGGAAGCTTTTCAGAGTCTTATACTCCTCATCAGCACTGATATATGCTCCGGCTTTTCCATGCCCGCCCTGGTCCGGGGCAATGATATGATAAGAACCTCGGAAATACCGGCTCATCTGATCGTACAAGTCCGATCCGGAAATCATCATCGGGGTAAGAAGGATGATAGTGGGATCGTTTCTATTGCCATACTCATTGATAAACATATGAAACACCTCTTACAGACGTTAGCCGCGGCTAACCATTATGCAAAAAAAGAGAATCAAACTTTTCCTTCGGACTCACTGTCCACAGGACTGTGTTTTGCTTTCGCTCCCGGAGGCAATCGATCGGGCTTCACGGCATCTTCCGGAATCGCCCAGGCATGGCCGAAACGCTCACAGCCGGGGATACGGCCAGCCAGAATATACTGATTGACCCATCGGACGGAAACGCCCCATTTGCTTGCGATCTCCTGAACTGACAGGTATCCTTTCAATTTTGCACCTCTTTTTCTCCCAACAACAATCCTCTCAGGATGAGACCGCTAATGGTGGTTAGTCGTATCTAATATGACTCTATATTATATTCCATTCCCGGAATAAATCAAGGGGTATTTGAAATAAAGTGGTGAGAAACTCTGTATGTATCCTTCCGAATCAGTCCCGATATTTTGATGCCTTGATCGCTCCCAGGCAGTGGACCTTCACGACACGGTTATCGTCGGTTTCCGATATCAGCCGGAGCAGCTCTACATATGGTCTTATATATTCTGGTCTTCTTTTTCCGAGAACACGGAAGATCTCAGGTGCTTCCATTCTGACCTTATCATCCGCATCGTGAAGAAGTTCCGCAAATACCGGCATATGATCCTCATAGACTTCCGGCATGTTCGTGGCGATGTTCTCCGACGCCCAGATGAAGCTCAACCTGACATTTGCCGCTTCGTCAGAGGCAAAGCGAAACAGATCCGCCCAGTACGGCTCGATCACAGAATAGCTGCCCCGTCCGATCCTGCCGATTGCATTTATCGCACGCTCCCGCAGAAGCGGCTGCGGACTCTCGAAGAAGGAAACGATTACCGGAAATTTTCTCAGCCGAAATAGCAAAAGAAAAAACCCCGGAAACGTTGAATTTCCAGGGTTTCTCGCATCTTGCTTGGTCTCGATTAACGCTTCGAGAATTCTTACGTTCTTTCATTCTCGGATCTCTGGTAAGGAAGCCGGCTGCCTTCAGAGTAGGTCTGTAGTCGCCATCAGCCTGAACCAGGGCTCTTGCAATACCGTGACGGATCGCACCTGCCTGACCGGTAGTGCCGCCGCCATGTACATTTACAAGGATATCGAACTTGTCGGTGGTCTCGGTTGCTACCAGAGCCTGGCGAACGATCACCTTCAGGGTTTCAAGTCCGAAGTAGTCATCGATGTCTCTTTTATTGATCGTGATCTTGCCGGTGCCCGGTACAAGATAAACACGTGCGATGGATTTTTTTCTTCTTCCTGTTCCGTAAAATCTGTCTGCCATGTTCTAAACCTCCCTTTTAAAACTGCAGTGTTTCGGGCTTCTGGGCCTGGTGCTTATGATCCGGACCGGCATATACATGAAGCTTTTTGTACATCTCGCGTCCAAGAGGTCCTTTGGGAAGCATGCCCTTAACGGCCAGTTCGATCACCTTTTCCGGCTTTTTCGCCATCATCTCGCGAAGAGTGGTCTCTTTCAGGCCGCCGACATATTTGCTGTGATGATAATAGATCTTGTCATCCAGCTTTTTGCCGGTCACTTTTACTTTTTCAGCGTTTACGATGATCACATAATCACCGGTATCAATAAACGGTGTAAAGATCGGTTTATTTTTTCCTCTGAGAATCTTAGCAACCTCGGAAGCAAGGCGGCCAAGGGTCATTCCATCTGCATCGATCACATACCATTTTCTATCAATCGTTGCCGGACTTGCCATAAATGTCTTCATGGTGTTTCCTCCTTCAAAAATACAGTCATCTCGGTGCGGAGCTTACAGAGGCTTATTTCCGTCCTCCCCGCGGATCATATGATAAAATGCTCTACCGGGGCTAATGGTTAAAGCATTTACATACAAAGAATACGGCCTTGCGGTCGCACTGCATTATTATAGTATAAGAAAAAATGGGTGTCAACCGGTTTTTCCGGCTCACACCCTGTTTTTTGGCGGGACAGGCATTGATCATTTGCTGATCTTTTTCGTCATTACTTTGCTCCAGGAGGATTTCAGATTTCCTTTATAGGTACGGATCCGCACATAATAGGTCTTCCCTTTCTTTACGGATACGGTCTTTGATGTCTTTGCCCTGCCTTTCACTGTTACGGTCTTTGCATTCTTGAAATTCTTATTCGCTGCATACTGGATGATATAGCCTGTGACGGTGCTGTTCTTCTTCCAGGTGACCGTAAGTTTATTCTTCTTCGTGTTCTTCAGTGCTTTGATCGTTGTCGTCTTCGGAAGAACGGTGAGCGTAATCTTTTTGACCGCTGCCTTATACTCGTTTGTCGCTGTTGCTGAAACGGTTATAATCGTTTTGCCGATGCCTTTGATCTTCACGGTCCCTTTAGAGGAGATCGCCGCAACCTTTTTATTCGAAGAGGCATATTTGAGTTTGCCGTTCCCAATCGTCAGCTTTGCGTTCAGATTGAAGGGTTTGGCTCCGTATACCTTCTTCCGGTTTTTTACGGAAATGCTCTGGGACAGCTTCGTCTTCGCTGCATCCGGCTCCTTTGCGATCCGGAAGCTGTAGGATAGATCGGACCATTTATAACCCGTGTAGATACGCAGCCAGTATTTCCCCGGCGCGAGATACCCCAGTGACTTCGAATAAGAAGTCTTATCGCCGGCAATATCCTCTCCCGGAATGAGATCCGTATAGTTTGAATCTTCGACAGCAAAGCGCCAGTAAGAATCAGAATATCCAAGATCACTGTGATTGAAATCAAAGGTATAGTTTCCGCCGCCGCTCACCGTGAAGGTATAATAGTCAAAATCTCCGGTCTCCATGATATTGCCGGAATACGTTGTATCGACTATGATCGGATCCGCGCTCTCGCGGTTGTCGTTCAGCTCACTTTCCCATACCGAAGAAGCTTTAAAGACCGGCGTTAATGTATATGTCAGATCCGAGTGTTCATTTCCCGAATAGATCTCAAAGTAATACTTTTCTGTGCCGAGTCCGATCGGTGGGATGACCAGCTTTTCCTTGTTTCCCTCGATCTCCCACTCTCCGAGCCTGGTCCGCTCTCCGTTATAAAGATACAGCCGCCAGTAGATGTTTGAATAATCGATCTTCGGATGAGCAAAGGTGATGGTCAGCGCTCCGGGGGCAGATGGCGTAAAGCTGTAGATATCGCAGTCACCGATAGTCATCATGCTTCCGCTGACCGCTTTTCCAAGAGTCAGAGGATTCGCACTCTGCAATTCATCATTATTCTCTGCTTCCCAATTATCAGCCTTTGTATAGTGCACTGTAAACCAGTAGGTAACATCTGTAAACACATAGCCGGATCCGACCGTTATATAATACTTCCCTGCTGTAAGACCAAGCTGCGCGGATGTCGCATCCACTTTATCTCCTTCGTACTCATACTCTACAAGCTGATCGTAGGTCCGGTTATAGATCCGCAGCCGCCAGTAGATGTCCGAACGGTTAATGAAAAAATGCGAGAAATCGATCGTCACCATGCCGTTTTCCGGGAGGGTAAAGGTATAATACTTGTCCTGTATTTCGACCAGATTATCCTTTATCTCCGTTTCCCATTTGATCTCGCGTGCATCTCCCCACACATCCGCATAAACCGGTGCTGACATCAGACAGGTCACCGTTGTGAGAAAAACAATAATAACCATAAGATACCGGATCGGATATTCCCTCAATGAACTCGTGATTCTGTCTTTCATGCCGCACCTCCCAAAAACCTTTTCTTAATCACGCAGCCGAGTTATTACAAATAGAATTGTAAGGCATTTCCAGGTTAATTTCAAACAAATAAGCGCATCCTGCCGGAGACTTTTTGTCTCATAGGAAATTCGACGGAATTTCCTCGTATGAGATCAAAAAACCTGCCGCCGAAGCAACAGGTTTTTATGATCTTATTTCAGGAAGCCGTTGATGATCTGCTCCTCTGCCTCCTGCTCGGTGAGTCCCAGGGTCATCAGCTTGATGATCTGGTCACCGGCGATCTTGCCGATGGCAGCTTCGTGTACCAGGGCTGCATCTACATTGTTGGCTTCAAGGCCGGGCACTGCCAGAATCCTTCCGTGATCCATGATGATGGAATCGCATTCCGTATGGCCGCTGCAGGCTGCGTTCCCCAGCAGCTTGGCATCAAATTTCTGGTAGGAATCATCTCTGGCAACGGAACGGGAAACCACGTCCGCACTGGATCCTTCGCCGTTCAGGTTTACCACATAGCTGCTGATGGCCCTCTGCTGTCCATGCGTCATCAGACGTTCGCGAACGACCAGCTTCGCACCTGCTGCAAGTTCAGCCGTGGTGGTGCGGTCAGTATCGTCTACGCCTTTGATCTGGACCATCTCCATCTCCATTGTGGAGTTCTCTTCCATATACACTTCCGTACCCGGATTCAGGATACGCTTTCCTGTGCCCGTGCCGGAGCCGTAATGCTTTTCAACATATTTGATCTTCGCATTTTTGCCCACATAGAAACGATGGATGCCGTCATGCTCCGAATCCTTCGGTCCGCAGTTGTCGATCCCGCAGCCTGCCACGATGATCACGTCTGCGTCTTCGCCGATAAAAAAGTCATTGTACACAAGCTCGGTAAGACCACTCTGTGTCATAACTACCGGAATGTGAACGCTCTCATTCTTCGTACCTGGTTTGATACGGATATCCAGACCGCTGCCGTTTTCCTTCGGTGTGATCTCGATATTTGCAGTGGAAGCCCTGCCGGCTGACTCGCCGTTGGACCGGATATTGAAAGCTCCCTCCGGAACTTTGTGCAGATCCGCCACCTCCCGGAGCAATCTCTTCTGTATTTCATCCAGCTGTCTGATCATGCCTGCTGCTCTCCTTTCCCGGTTTCTGTCTCCGATTTTGGTGCTCCGGGATCCGCTTTTCCGCATGCCGGCATCATAGATGTAGTCCCGATCAGGGTAGGCAGAATCTCCTCCCGCGGCCCCTGCGCCGCGATCTTCCCGTCACGCAGCACTACGATCTCATCCGCGATGTTCAGGATCCTTTCCTGATGGCTGATGATCAGGATCGAACTGCCCCGGATGCTTCTGCGCATATTTTCGAACACTTCGATCAGATTCTGGAAGCTCCACAAATCGATTCCGGCTTCCGGCTCATCAAAGATCGACAGCGATGATCCCTTTGCCAGAATGGTAGCGATCTCGATTCGCTTCAGCTCTCCGCCTGACAGACTTGCGTTCACCTCACGGTCAATATAATCTCTGGCGCAGAGCCCTACTGCCGAGAGATATTTGCAGGCCTCGGCAACCGTGATCTGTCTGCCTGTCGCCAGCCGGATCAGATCCAGCACCTGCAGTCCTTTAAACCGGACCGGCTGCTGAAATGCAAAGCCGATTCCCATCTTTGCGCGGTCTGTGATAGACATTTGCGTAATGTCTGTCCCGTTAAACAGGATCCTCCCGGAAATAGGTTTCTCAATACCTGCGATCAGCCGCGCCATCGTAGATTTACCGCCTCCGTTTGGTCCTGTGATCACTACCAGCTTGTTGTCCGGTATGGTCAGGCTGATATCTTCGATAATATCTTTTTCCTGTCCGTCCTCATCCACACTGAATGAGATTCTGTCTAGTTCCAGCATAGTATACCTCCGGATATTTTATACAGGCAAAGCGTCGCGCAGCAACATTTTCCCTATGAGAATAAAAATGAAGAAAACGAGGCTGCTTTGAATCACAGCCTCGTTTAATGTATCATCACAGACCGCAGCAAGTCAAGAACAGGACTATATCATCAGACTCCTGCTGCTTTGACCGGATCCATCCGGACCGGTCAATTGATCTTTTTCAAGAAGGTCATCTGGCTTTCATCGCCATCCGTAAGCATGTGATGGAAGTCGCGGATCAATTCACCGATAATGTCCGTTGCCTGGTACAGATATTTGTCTGCACACCAGACATTCCCCTCCTGAACTGCCTTGAAATTCTCAAACAGAGAACTCTTGGCAAGCAGATCATCTATGCTGTAGATCGGAGCGTCAATTGTGGAATTGTAGATCAGATAATCCGCGTCCACAGCGGCATCATAGAAAGCTTCCAGCGTCATATTCACGGAAGAACGCATGGATTCCGACACATCTTTCATATCGTCAAGCACATATTTTCCGCCTGCCAGTTCGATCATCAGCGGGACCGAATCGCCGCTTCTGCGCACAACGACCGCGTTGCTGGTATTGATATAGAAGAACGCAACCGTCTTTCCGGTGTTTTCGAAGTTTTCCAGCTCCTCCATGACCTTGTTCTGTTCCCCGAAGAATGCCTCTGCTTCTTCCTCCCTGTCAAACAGCGCGCCGTAAACCTTCGCCCATTCGGAACGTCCCAGAGGATGTGTCTCATAGGAAGAACGGTCAATAAACACCGGAATTCCCAGATCCTCCAGCATCTCCTGAACCTTTGGCGAGTGCAGAATCATCGTCGACTCTACCGCAAGATCGCATCCTTCGGAAAGCAGCAGTTCATAGTCCGGCTTGCTGTACTTTCCGGCAAAAACGATATCCCCGTTCTCCATCGCCTGTGCAGCGTCTTCCACATACCATCCGTCCTTCTCAAGACTGGAGAAGCGGATCTGATCAAGTCCGTCCACTGCATTGACCAGCGCCATTACGGCAGTCGCTGCCATATACACATTGGACAGGGGTTTCTGAATGATGGTAACATTCTTATCGAGATCTGCCGGAATCTCTCCGCCTTCCGGCACCAGCAGATACTGTCCGCTGTCATACACATCAAAGAACTTATATCCGCCCTCATAGTAGTAGATATCAACACACTGAACATACTTGAAATCCATCTGTTTTTCAAAGGTGAGTCCGTCCAGCTCCGGGATATGTTCTTCCCAGGATGCGGCTGTACCCTGCGTTTCGGCTTCCGTTCCCGCTTCTTCCTGTCCAAATGCTGCGATCGACAGCACAGCTGTCATTATCAGCATCAGTATCGTTGCTGTACAGATCTTCTGTTCTTTCTTCTTATGCATGATCGCTCTGTTCTCCCCCTTCCGAATGATCCGGGTCTTCCCCGGTCTCCTGACCGTCAGATGTTTGTGAAACAGGCTGCTTTTCCTGATCCGGATTCAATGCCTGCTCTGCTGCAGTAAATGCACTCTGCGCCTCTTTCTCGGCATTGAACAGGGAGCCGTAAAGCAGCAGCCATTCATAGCGGCCCAGCTCCTCTGTCTCATCATCGGAACGGTCTGCCAGCATGGGAATCTCCAGAAGCGCAAGCATATCGCCATATTTCTGCACAGCCTGCGAAGTCGAATCGATCGTTTCTTCTTCCTCGTTTTCCTCATTGGCACTTGCAAGCAGCTGTTTCGCCGAGATCACGGCAAGATCCGTTCCGCTCTTCAGCAATTCCTTATAGGCGTTCCTGCCCATATGGCCGATCACATTTGCTGCACTTCCGGTATTATTGCGCCCCTCTGCTTCACCTTCCGCAGAAGAATTCCCGGAGACAGCCGTGACCTGAGATCCTGCGCCGATCTTTTCAACGATCTTCTGTGCCGTTACCGAATCCAGATAGGCGTTTTTCACCGGCATATGCACAACGATCATTTCCTTATCGATCCCAGCCGGAAGCTGGGCATCTTCCGGGACCAGCAGATACTGCAGGACGGAATTCTCATACAAGGATCTTTCCTCTTCCCCGCTTCCCTCCTCATCACCGGCAGAAGCGGCGGAAGAGCCGGTACCTGAAGAAGAACCGTCATCAGTACCTTGCGTATCGTCCGCACCGGATGCATTCTTTGCATTCCAATCCGGCCGTTCATCATCAGATAAGGTGACCTCTATCAGCCTGATATCACTCTCATAGAAATGCAGCCGGTATTTCTTTGCATATCTGGTCACGAGTGTTCCGATATAATCTGCTCCCGGAATCGACGGATGATCCTCTTCCACAGAAAGCGTCAGACCGGAATCCGTCGTGATCGTCCTGCTCTCTTCTGCACCGGCATCATTTTCTGCGGAAGATCCTCCTGAAGCTGCTCCCTTTGAACTGCCTGCAGTACCGGATCCGCTTCCGCTGCTGCCTGATTTCGATGCTGCTGCTTTCTTCGCTGCCTCCAGACCTACATAGATCGTATATTCCACCTCATGGGGCTGAGACATAGCCGTCGTGCAGGCGAGTATCGTATTATTTGCGTTCAGCTGCACCGGGACCTCATAAGTGGAACTGCCGTCATCCTGAGCCACCGGACCGAGCTGACCGCCGTCCGCCTTCACATATACGATCTTCCCGCTGGAGAACACGAGCGTCGCATAAGCCTTTCCTCCCGAAATCGTGATCTGGGAACACGAGATGCTCAGCCTTCCGGTACCTCCCGACCATGTAAAGCTGTCGGGAGAATACGTACCATCCGCAAGACCGGTGGAGCTGTCCACCGCACCGGTGGACCCGTCCGTATTCGCCGTATAACCTGTTCCGGAAGAGCCGCCTGTGCTGCTGCCGGCAGAGCCTCCTCCGGTCTTTCCGGTGCCGCTGCCCGAAGTGTTATTCTTTTCAGTAGACCTGGAAGAGTTCTTCTCTGTATCTTTACCGCTTCCCGAATTACCGTTCTTCTTTGTATCCCCTGCTTCCTTATCCTTACTGCTCCCGTTTTCCGCATCATCGATCCGGGTGATCGAATCAGAGTGGAAGATCAGTCCCTTATCGTACCAGATCGGAGCAGTCACAGTCTCGCCGGCTTCTGCCATCTCGGCATACCGTTTAGAGCGCGCTGAATACACAATTACCGTATCCAGCTTTTTTACGGGGACCTCGAAGGTGAACTGTCCTTCCTCATTGAGCTTATGCGGAATCCAGTCACTCTTATCCGCCTTTTCCGCTTTTTTCGCCTTGCCTGCATACATATAGTCAAGACCGGTACCGTGCAGTGTAATGACTGCAGTCATCTTACCGTCCTTCACGGTGAGCTCGCAGGCGATCACATTAAACATCCTGTAGCCTTCGGCAAGTTCGACGTTTGCCACATTGTAAACGCCGTCAGCCTGAAGTTTTCCTTCTTTGACGGTAACAGGGTCCTCCTCCAGCTTCTTCAACGCATCTTCCGCGTTTGTCAGCTTCTTCAGCAAAGATGCGCTGATCTGCTTCTTCTGTTTCGCTGTCAGCTTATCGTAGGCTTTACGAGCTGCTGCAATAGCCTTTTTATCAGACAGAGTCACCTGCTTTGCAGCCGGCAGATCAGTGAGAGCCGATCTGACTTTCTCAACGGCAGTATCGGTTTTGGCTGAAGGCTTCGTTTGAGAAGAATCGGCAGAATTGTCATTTCCGTTTTCCGTTTCAATCTCAATTATTCTCTCCGTCTCGGTACCCTTTTCGGTTTCCGTACCTTTTTCGGTTTCCGTACCCTTTTCGGTCTCCGTACCCTTTTCGGTCTCCGTACCCTTTTCGGTCTCCGTACCCTTTTCGGTCTCTTTTTCACTCTGGGTTTCTTTTTCCGTCTCCCGTTTCGGAGCATCCAGCGTAATCGTATAGGTATAACGGACCCAATGCGGTTCTGTCATGGCGATCGTACGGCAAGCCAGATCGGTCTCCACGTTCAGATGCACCGGAAGGGTCACACTTTTATTGGTGATCGCATAAACATTTGTGCCCAACGCTCCCGTATTGGGATTATATAGCGAGTTCGTCTCCTCATTCGACGGAGCATACCCACAATAGGCATGTGTCATATATGAGCTGCTGGCAGTAAAATCAGCTGTTGCCTTTCCTCCGCTGATCACGACCTGGTTGCAGGTAAGACGCGCTTTTCCTGTGCCGCCTTCCCATACAAAGCTGAACTTGTCACTTGCATAGGTTCCGTCCGCAAGGTCTGTGGAATTATCAAATACAGTCTCTCCCGTACTGTCTGCAGAAAGGAATAAAACCGTATCCTCTTCGGATACGACTGTCTCGCCAATGCCCTGGGCATTTTCCTCGCTTTTCTTTACATCTGCCAGGAACAGCGCATCCGATCTGGCGGTATCTGCATCATCACCGGCCTGCGTCACATTTTCCGTTTCCCTTTCGTCATTACTTTCAGAGGGAAGGCGCATATAAAGTGCATGATCCGAATACCATTCCCCTTCGCCCGTTCGGACACAGTACTGTACGATCTGACCCAGGTCCTCCGCTCCTGTCTCAAAACAGAAGGCATAGCCTTCCTCTTTTTTCTCTCCGCGAATCAGTTCCGGATCGCCGCTTTCCGGCTCATCAAATGTCAGAATATCATACTCTTGCTGTGCAGTAAAAAGAGTGATCTCTGCCGTTCCTTCCTTGACGGAAACCTTACTCCTGACAACTTTCAGAAAGTTCTCGGCAGCTGCCTGCTCCAGTTCTTCCTGTGAAAGCCCGCTCTCTTTATCAGTCTTTTTCTTCTTTTCTTCTTTTGGTTTCCCGGACTTCGTCCCGCTTTTTTCAGTCTCACTCTGCCCGGTACTTTTCTGGGATGTTTCCTCACTATCCGTTTCGGTCCCATCCTCTTTTTCCTCCGGGTCCGGGCTTTCCACGGAAGTCTCAATTTCCGGGGCTTCCTGTTCTGCTCCGGTTTCCGGGGCAGACGTACTCCCATCCTCACCCGGTTCAGAATTTTCATCACTGCCGGATACGGTTGTATCGTTCTGCCCTGCTCCTTCCTGTGAAGATGCTTCTTGTGCAGTATTTTCCTGACTTTCTTCGGCAGCCGGGGTTTCTTCCTGCGGTTCCTGCACAGTCTCCTTCGGACCGGCTGTTTCTTCCTGAGATTCCGGGGAGGGTTCAGATGGTTCTTCCTGTGCAGGCAGATCCGTTTCCGGCACATCCGGTTCCGGTGCAGGATCCGGTTCGGCAATCGTGTTCTCCTGCGCAGCATCTTCCGGATCCTCATTCTCCTGCGTTATTTCCGTCTCTGAAACCTCCGGTTCCTGTGAAGTATCAGAATACTCCTGTTCAGCCGCCTGTTCAGCTTCTTCTTCCGTTATCTCCTCCGAAGAAACGGCCGTTTCTCCGGCTTCCTCCTGTGCAGATGTTAATACTGCACAGGGCTGGATCGTCACTGCAGCAGACAGCAGCAATGCAAAGAACTGTTTTCTCTTCATAGTCGTCCTCACGTTAAATACAGGAATCATCAAGAGCTGCCTCGCGGAAACTCTTCCCGACCGGAAAAGCACGACAACAGAAACCGTTTGAAACGGTTTCTGCTGCGTCTTCCTGTAATCTGCGGACAGCCGCAGCTGCCTGCAGGTCGTTAATCTGTCTGTTATTTCACACTTGCTTTCGCGGAAAGACCTGCTTTATTCAAAAGCTTCTTATATGCGGCCTGCATCTTTGCCGGTACTTTCACGATCAGCTTCTTGTAATTCTTGCTTCCAGCTTTGGTGAAAGCGGTCTTTCCGATCGTCTTCACGTTTGATCCCTTAATGGTGATCTTCTGAAGCGCATTACAGCCATTGAACGCACCTGCCTCGATCTTTGTCACAGACTTCGGAATAATGACCGCCTTCATAGCTTTGCAGCCCTTGAATGCATTCTTGCCGATGGTCTTTGTCCCTTCCGCGATCTTCAGGGTGGTCAGCTTGCTGCAGCCTGAGAAGGCATTTGCGGAGATCTTAGCCAGCTTCTTGTTGAGGGTCACCTTCTTAAGAGCTGTGTTGTTTTTGAAGGCACCGCTGCCAAGACTCTTCACTTTTGCACCCAGCTTCACGGTAGTCAGTTTGCTGCAGCCTGCAAACGCGGCGGCTCCGATCTTTGTGACTTTGGCCGGTACATTCACAGTCTTAAGCGCTTTACATCCCTTGAATGCATTTGCAGCGATCGAGGTCACATTCTTGCCAAGCTTCAGGGTATTTACCTTTGTGCAGCCGGCGAATGCATTCTTGCCGATCGTCCTGATATTGGCGCCGATCGTAACCTTTGTCAGCTTCTTGTTGTTCTTATAAGCATTTGCCGCGATCGCTGTGACTTTGTATTTCTTTCCGTCAACTGTGATCGTCGCCGGAACCGTAAGAACCGTCGCTTTCTTATTGGCAGGAGCTGTATAAGTTACCGTAGCATTCTTGCCTACCTTGTAGGAAGTACCGTCTGCTGTCTTGATTATATCGCCAACCTTCGGCTCAGGTTTCGGTTCGACTTCCGGCTTAGCAGCTTCCTCTTCGAGCTTCTTAATTGCGGCTTCTGCATCAGTCAGCTTTTTCAGATCCGCTGCAGAAACAAGTTTCTTCTGGTCAGCGGTAAGCGCATCATATGCCTTGCGCGCATTCTCAACCGCTGTCTTGTCAGAAAGTGTCGCCTTAGAAGCGTCCGGAAGAGCCTTAATTGCATTTATAACAGGATCTGATGCCTTTTTATCTGCTGCCGCCTTCTCTTCAGCCGCTTTCTGCTCCGCATCAGCTTTAGCTTTTGCTTCTTCCAGTTCTGTGATCTTCGCTTCCGCTCCGCTAAGCTTCGCCAGCTCTTCTTCTGTCACGAAGGCTTTCTGGTCAGCAGTCAGTGCATTATATGCTGCCCGCGCAGCCGCTACGCTTTCCTTATCCTCCAGCTTCAGTTTGTCTGCTGCAGGAAGAGCTCCAATGGCTTCTTTCACAGGCGCTGCAGCTTCTTCATCTGCCTTCGCTTTTTCCAGTTCGGTGATCTTCGCTTCCGCTCCCATCAGTTTCGCAAGATCATCTTCTGTCACAAGGGCTTTCTGGTCATCGGTCAGTGCATTATATGCTGCCCGCGCGGCTGCTACGGCTTCTTTATCCGCAAGAGTAACATTCTCAGGGATCGCCTGAATCTTCTCAGAGACTGCTGCCGCTGCCTTTGCATCCAATGACGCCTTATCATCGATCGTCAACGTTCCATCTGCGTCTTCGATCATGAACTGGCGCTCATACCATGCATCCTTATTTACAGAATGGAAGGATACTACTGTAGGAACACCGATCCACGTTTTCAGGGTCTCAGGGTCTCCGAAGGTCTCCACCCATTTCACCGGAATCGTGAAAACGTTTCCTTCGCCGATCCCGATGGTACTCTGTGCTGCTCCCGCTTCCTCTGCCGTTCCGACATATGCTTTGTCGAAGGAAGTGCTTCCCATCGTCAGCACCAGATCTGCGGCAAAGTTGTTGGAGTTCGGTCCGCCAACGGTGTGCAGCGCTGCTGCGCTCACCTTGAACATCTTCACGTTGTTCGTAACGGCAAGATCCTGTGTGAACTCATAATCACCAGTCACAAGCGTCTTCGCAGCCTCGTCCAGTTCGAACTGACGCGGGTAGAAGGCTCTGGCCAGGCTGTTCTGACCACTCAGGTATTTCTGGTAATAGCTTTCGGAGATCGCTACGCAGGGTATGTAGGTCTCTCCGGATGCGATCGGTACACGGAATTCCCATTTGCTGTCTGCATTCTGGTATCCATAAATCCAGTTGTCAGTGTTGGTATCATTTGCAACTGCCTGTTCATAGGTACCCTTGAACAGTTTCTGATAACCGCTTCCGGACAGAGCCACCACCAGGGTAGAGTTTCCGTCCGCTTTCTCCAGATACGCACTTACGGCTTTGAACATACCGGTATTGTTAGTGATCGTAAGGTCCTCGATCACCGGTGCTGTCTCGATCAGCAGCGTTCCGTTTTCCTCATCGATCGTGAGCTTTCTCTGATACCATGCATCCTTTTTTACGGAATGGAAGGATACCACCGTCGGCTCTCCGATCCATGTCTTCAGGGTTTCAGGGTTTCCAAAGGTCTCCACCCATTTTACCGGAATCGAGAAAACGTTTCCTTCACCGATCGCGATCGTGCTCGGTGCTGCTCCCGCTTCCTCTGCCGTTCCTACATATGCTTTGTCGAAGGAAGTGCTTCCCATCGTCAGCAGCAGGTCTGCGGCATAGTTGTTGGAATTCGGTCCGCCCACGGTGTGCAGCGCTGCCGCGTTCACCTTGAACATGGTCACGTTGTTCGTAACAACAAGATCCTGCGTGAACTCATAATCGCCGGTCACCAGCGTCTTCGCATCCTCGTCCAGTTTGAACTGGCGCGGATAGAAGGCTCTGGCCAGAGAGTTCTGACCATTCAGGTATTTCTGGTAATAGCTGTCGGAGATCGCTACGCAGGGTACATAGTTCTCGCCGTCCTCGATCGGTACACGGAATTCCCATTTGCCGTCTGCATTCTGATATCCATGAATCCAGTTGTCAGTGTTGGTATCATTTGCAACTGCCTGTTCATAGGTCCCCTTGAACAGCTCATGGTATCCGCTTCCGGACAGAGCCATCACCAGAGTGGTGTTTCCGTCTGCTTTCTCCAGGTACGCACTTACGGCTTTGAACATACCGGTATTGTTAGTGATCGCAAGATCCTCGATCACCGGTGCGATCTCGATCAGGAGTGTTCCGTTTTCCTCATCGATCGTGAGCTTTCTCTGATACCATGCATCCTTTTTTACGGAATGGAAGGATACCACCGTCGGCTCTCCGATCCATGTCCTCATGGTTTCCGGTTTTCCGAAAATCTCCACCCATTTCACCGGAATCGTGAAAACGTTCCCTTCACCGATCGCGATCGTGCTCGGTGCTGCTCCCGCCTCCTCTGCCGTTCCGACATATGCTTTGTCGAAGGATTCGCTTCCCATTGTCAGCAGCAGGTCTGCGGCATAGTTGTTGGAATTCGGTCCGCCCACGGTATGCAGCGATGCAGCGCTCACCTTGAACATGGTCACATTGTTCGTAACGGCAAGTTCCTGTGTGAACTCATAATCGCCGACTACCAGCGTCTTCGCAGCCTCGTCCAGTTTGAACTGGCGCGGATAGAAGGCTCTGGCCAGAGAGTTCTGACCACTCAGGTATTTCTGGTAATAGCTGTCGGAGATCGCTAAGCAGGGTATATAGGTCTCACCAGCAGCGATCGGTATACGGAATTCCCATTTGCCGTCTGCATTCTGGTATCCATGGATCCAGTTGTCGGTGATGGCAGCATTTGCAACTGCCTGTTCATAGGTCCCCTTAAACAGCTCATGGTATCCGTTTCCGGAAAGGGCCACCACCAGAGTGGTGTTTCCGTCCGCTTTCTCCAGGTACGCCGTTACGGCTTTGAACATATTGGTGGTGTTGGTGATCGTCAGTTCCTCGATCTGGGGCTCCTCGATCGTGATGGTATAATGATACTGAACCCAGTGCGGTTCTGTCATAGCAGTAGTACGAGCAGCAACCGGAGATTCCGTATTCAGCATGACAGGAAACGATACCTGTTGATCACTGATCGTATAAACATTTTCACCGCAGGTATTTGTAACCGGATCATAAAGAGACGGGTCTTCAGCATTGTCCGTCACTTCGCCAAGATACACATGTGTCATGTTCTGGCTGCTGGCTGTAAAATAACCAGTCGCTTTTCCGTCTTCCACAACGAACTTGACGATGTCCAGTTTTGCTTTTCCGCTGGTAAATGCATACTCAAACATTTCCGGAGTATATTCTCCGTCCGGAAGTGTTGTGGAGTTATCGATCTGTGCATCTGCCTTGAACGTCAGTTCTGCGGCTTCCTCATCAAGATCTTCTTCAAAGACAAAGTCTTCCTCAAAAGCCTCTGTGCTTTCTTCCGGAACATCAATATCGGCCTCATCGTCTTCGATTTCCGGGAGAGCTTCCATGTTCTCCTCAAAATCTTCTTCTGTATCGATATCGATGCTGAGATCGTCCTCTTCTTCCGCAATATCAAAACCGTTATCTTCTTCATCTGCGGCATAAGCAAAGCCATCTTCAACATCATTCTCCGTATCAAACAGATCCTCTGCAAAGAAGTCTGCATCTTCTTCGGAAAAATCCGCATCTTCTTCAAATAATTCCGTCTCGATCTCACTTATTGAGAACAATTCTTCCGAATCAAAAAAGTCTTCTCCTTCTGTGAGCACACCCGCATCGATTCCAGAATCAGAAGCAATATCTGCAACAGAACCAGATATTTCTTCAAATGATTCATCGATCGCTGCAAGCGCGGCATCCTCGGAAAAGACATCATCCATATTCTGCTCCTGCAAGATCTCTTCCACAGGCAGCAGATCACTTTCCTGTGCGTACGCGAACGAAGGTGCCAGAGTAGAAGACACCATTGCTGTCGTAAGCATCAGAGCCAACACTTTGTTTTTTCTCAGCTTCATTTTGCTCTTCCTTTCTTCGTGTAAAGCTGTCCGGGTCGACCGGCCCATTACAAAATGTCAGCTTCCGGGTAGCAAAATAAAGCTGTTAATACTTTCCTGACTCTATCCGCAATTTGGCTCTACCTGGAAGCATTGCGAAGATTTCAGCAGGTCTCCTGGCTTACAGAGCTGTCACGCAGAAGATCCCTTCTCACATGGTCCGCGCTGGCACGCTGCCACACAATGGATATGATCTTCCGCCCTCTGCTTACAGTGACCGGATCGCTCAGGACTTGCACCTGATTTCCTATTCTCCTGACCTGCATCCATAGTACGGATGCTCAGGCACTGAAACCTCTTCCTATATATGTAATGCACATGATATCACAATCGGATATCATGTGCAAACAATTTTGGCATGTTGCTGTTATCTGTTTCTTTGATCAACGATACGAAAAGGGGTTCGACATGACATGGTTTCTGCATTATAGTTGAACGCAAAAGAATTGAATGATAAAATAAATATAACAGCTTTTTAATCTATCACTTTGATCTTGTGACTGTTTTTGAGGGGGTGCTATTATGTGTTGCTTGAATGTTCGGAAACTATTGTCATGCATTATTATGTTCACATTCTCAATGATTTTTTCAACACAGTTACTTGCTGCTCCGGTAAAGATCGATGAGATCATCCCGGATGAAAAGTTTCGTTCTGCGATCGATTATAAGGATGCCAATGCTGACGGCTATTACTCCGATGAGGAACTGAACAGTATCACTTATCTGGAACTGAACGGCGAGGACGGCGTGAAATCGCTCAAAGGTCTTGAGTACCTGACTTCTCTTACACATCTGTTCCTGAGGGATGTACATACAAGTGAGCCGCTGGATCTTTCAAAACATAAAGCTCTGCGGTTCCTGGAGCTCTCGGGTAATGGCTTTGGCGGTCTGAATGTAAGCGGCTGTTCCAATCTGGAAACAGTCGAGATCAAAAATGAAAATATCGGTATACTTGATCTCTCCCAGAAAAAGAAACTTTGGGAATTAAAGGTGGAAGATACGCCTGTATCGAAACTGAATCTCTCCGGATGCAGTCACGAAATGACCATAGAATTCGAAAGCCCTGTCCTTAAGGATATTGATCTAACCGGCTGCAGCGGTATTACCAGCCTTTATCTGAAAGCGGAACAGCTTGAAAAGATTCATTTGAATGATCTTTCGTCTCTTGACGGCCTGACACTGTCCGAAGTTTGAAATCGCTTGATATCAGTAAAAATGCAAAGCTGACGGATCTCAGTTTGAGAGGCTGTGACAGTCTGACAAAACTGAATGTCTCCGAAAACAAAAAACTGGGCAATCTTTCTCTCGAAGATTGTTTTGGAATTTCCGGAATCGATCTTCGGAATAATTCACTTTACAACCTTTCTCTGGATCAGTGTGGTGCATTTCCCGGGATCATCAAAGCAGGTCACGCGAATATCTCGTACCTTACCATTACGAAATGTACACTTCCGACCACATTGAAAATGTCAAAATTCAAAAAGCTGAAAGGTCTTCGGCTGACCTCCTGCAAAGGAGCAACTGTGCTGGATCTTAGCAGCAATACGATGAACGATCTTGAAATCGAAAATAACAGTGTGAAAAAGCTCTCGCTCAAAGTAAATGGTTCTTCTTTAAAGGAAGACGGTGCACTTCTGATTCGGTGCGGCTCACTTACAGAACTGACCATTGCCGGCCTTACAAAAGTGGGCGGCGGCTCCGGATCCTCAGGTTTTTCAGATGAAGAGGAAGACCTCGAAGAAGATGTATACTCAGGTGCTCTTGATGACTGCACAAAACTTAAAAAACTAACCCTTTCAGGCAAGGCACCGACGATCGCGGATAACGCATTTGCATCGCAAAAGGGACTTACTGTTTATTATCCATACAATGACAGGAGCTGGTCTTCTGTGATCGGCAAGGATTACGGCGGAAAGGAGATCTCCTGGAAGGCCATCGATCCTTCTACCGGAATGATCATAAAGGACAAAGACATTAAAAAAGCCGGAGACATCATCAAGAACAAGTCCTCCAACGGAAGGTATAAGATCAATAAGGATGGCAAGACTGCAACCTTCACGGGAATGATCAGCAAGAACAGATCTTCTCTGGTGATACCGCAGAAGATCTCTACCGGTCTGCAGACCTTTAAGGTCACAGCGATCGGAAATGCGGCCTGCAAGGGAAACAAAAAGCTGAAATCCCTGGATCTGCCGAAAACCCTGAAGTCGATTGGGAAACAGGCATTTTACGGGTGCAATAATCTGAAAAAGATCAAGGTCCGGACCTCCCTGCTTACATCCAAGTCTGTCGGAAAGCAGGCATTTACAGGGACGAACGGGAAACCGACCGTAACCGTTCCGAAGAAAAAGCTGAAAGCTTATAAAAAACTTCTCACCAGCAGAGGAATCAGCAGTAAAGCTGTATATAAAACCTTCTAAGCAACTCAAGAACGCCATCCAGCGTCCTTGCTGCCGGGCTGCGCGCCAGCTCCGCTGGCACCTTCCTTTGCGCAGCCCTGGCATCCCGCCGGAGGCTTTTATTCTTCATCGCGAGCCTGAACTACACGATGAA
>CACZZH010000051.1 GCA_902785635.1 uncultured Lachnospiraceae bacterium | reverse complement strand
GTACTGGAGGATATGAACGGCAGGATCGATGTGATCATTGACGGAGGGGATGTCGGTATCGGGTTGGAGTCCACGATCGTAGATCTGACCGGGGAGGTACCTGTGATCCTCCGCCCGGGTTATATCAGCCGGGAGATGCTCTCCGAAGTTCTGGGGCGTGTTGAGATGGACGCAGGGCTGGATTCGGATGATCCGGCGGTACGGCCGAAAGCCCCCGGGATGCGGTACCGGCATTATGCCCCGAAGGCCAGGATGGTCATAGTGGAGGGTGAACCCGAAAAGGTGATCGAACAGATCAACCGGTTGGCAGAACAGGACCGGAAGGCCGGCAGACAGGCGGGGATCCTTGCATCCGATGAGAGCAGAGACTTCTATCAGGCCGGGGTCGTACGCAGCGTCGGATCCAGGCGGGAGGAGATCACGATCGCAATGCATCTTTATGCTCTGCTTCGTGAATTCGACGAACTCGGCGTTGACTGTATTTATTCGGAGGCTTTTCACACACCGCAGATCGGACAGGCGATCATGAACCGCCTGATCCGTGCTGCAGGACATCAGGTGATAAGCGTCTGAGGGAAAGGAGCTTATCGTGAAACGGTACGACAAGCTGTTGTTGGTGGATAAAGAGGATACTGCGATGGCTCCTATGGCGGAGGCGATCATGCAGCACCGGCTGCTTCTGGAGGACATTCTGATCGAATCCAGAGGACTGGTGGTCCTGTTTGAAGAGCCGGTAAATCCCAGAACGGAGAAGATCCTTGATATGAAAGGACTGATCACCGAGCAGCAGCATACCAGCAGGCAGCTGGAGGAATCGGATTTTGATGAGCGTACGCTGATCCTGACGATGCAGCAGGCGCAGAAGGATAAGATCATGGCGGAATACAGGGATCCGCTTAATGTGTTTACACTCCGGGAGTATGTGGGGGCAGACGAAGATCCTGCCGACCCCTACGGCGGGGACCTGGAGGAATACGAGACCTGTTTTGAACAGCTCTGGTTCATGACGAACCGGTTGGCAGATATTTTGATCTCTGACGCAGAGGTTCCGCGGTTTCAACCGTGAGACGGAGCGCAGAAACAAACCAGATTATCAGGAGGGCTAGAAGAATGTCAAATGTTATCGTTTTGGATCATCCGCTTATTCAGCATAAGGTTGGGGTGATCCGCAGGATAGAGACTGGTTCCAAAGATTTTCGGACCATCATCGGGGAGATCGCAAAGCTGATGTGCTACGAGGCGACCCGTGACCTGAAAATGCAGGATGTTGATATCGAGACGCCGATCTGCAAAACTACGGTGAAAGAGCTTGCCGGCAAGAAGCTGGCGGTCGTACCGATTCTCCGTGCGGGGCTTGGTATGGTGGACGGCATGCTGGATATGATTCCCGCAGCGAAAGTTGGTCATATCGGCCTGTACAGGGATCCTGCAACGCTGGAACCGGTTGAATATTACTGCAAGCTTCCGGCTGACTGTGACGAGCGCGAGGTGTTCGTAGTGGATCCCATGCTGGCGACCGGCGGTTCCTCTACGGCAGCGATCCGCATGCTCAAGGAGCACGGCTGCAAAAACATCCGCTTCATGTGCATCATTGCCGCTCCGGAAGGAGTAAAGCGCATGCAGAAAGAGCATCCGGACGTAGACATTTACATTGCAGCGCTGGATGATCATCTCAATGAGCATGGCTATATCGTGCCGGGACTGGGGGATGCAGGCGACCGGATCTTCGGAACCAAATGATCATTTGCGGAACTTAAGCGGCAGTGTTCACCTGATCTGCAGCTGCAGCCGGCCGGAGGGTATTATGAGCGATAAAAGACAGGATTACATATCGTGGGATGAGTATTTTATGGGCGTGGCACAATTATCCGCCATGCGTTCCAAGGATCCGAACACGCAGGTTGGTGCGTGCATTGTCAGTCAGGACAATAAGATCCTCTCAATGGGTTACAACGGCTTTCCGATCGGCTGCTCGGATGATGAGTATCCGTGGAAGCGTGAAGGTGAGGAACTGGAACGGAAATATGTTTATACGGTTCACAGTGAGCTGAATGCGATCCTCAATTACCGCGGCGGAAGTCTGGAGGGTTCCAAGCTGTATGTTACGCTGTTTCCGTGCAATGAATGCGCCAAGGCGATCATTCAGGCAGGAATCAGGGAGCTGATCTATGATGACAACAAGTATGCGGACACTGTATCTGTGATCGCCTCCCGCAGGATGCTGGAGAGTGCGGGGGTCGTCCTGAAGAAGTATAAAAAGAGCGGACGTTCGATCTGCCTGGAATTATAGAGGATAGTATGAAACGCAGCGTTGATCTTTCGGAGATCTCCGATGGAAGACTGTACAGAAGCAGTGATCTGGTAAAACTGGACACAGGAGGCTGCACCGGATGCAGTGCCTGCTGCCATCAGATGGAAAGCACGATCGTGCTGGATCCCTATGATGTGTGGCGGATGTACACGATGCGGGCAATGACGCTGGAGGACCTGCTGGATGGCCACGCTTCCCTCACTGTGGTGGATGGTCTCGTTCTGCCGGTGCTCTCCATGACCGGAGAGTATGAAGCGTGTACGTTTCTGGATGGGAACGGACGCTGCAGTATTCACGATGCAAGGCCGGGAATATGCAGGCTGTTTCCACTGGGACGGATCTATGAGGGCGGGGATTTCCGTTATTTTCTCCAGACGAAAGAGTGCGGCCGGGGGAAAGCGAAGGTCCGTATCCGCAGATGGCTGGATACGCCGGATCTGCCTCTCTATGAGAAATACATTCTTGACTGGCACGGTTTCCTGGAGCAGATGGAGCATCTGCTTTCGGAGGAGGACGATACTCTCAGGAAGGCGGCCTGTATTTACATCCTTCAGGTATTCTACAGGGTGCGCTGGGATCCGGAAAGGGAGTTTTATCCGCAGTACCATGAACGGATGGATGCGGCGCGCAGTCATTTCGGATTTGCCTGAACAGGTATTTTGCTTGACAAGATGCCGGACAAATGGTATTTTTTACTAAGTGATGAACAAGGGCGTTCAAAGAAGTGTTTCTTTGAATGCCCTTTTTTCGATTCAGGATAGACTTTTGGGAGGCTTGTTATGTACGGATTGGATCAGGTAGACTTCAGGATCATGGAACTGCTGCAGAAAAATGCAAGAATGACGCTGAAAGATATTGCCGCACAGGTATATCTTACATCCCCCGCGGTGTCTGCACGGATCGACAAAATGGAACGCTTTGGCGTGATCGAAGGCTACCACGCGCGGATCAATCCAGAGGTGTTCCGGATCCTTCGCAGGAATGCCGGAGGCAGGATGAGTGCTGCGGGCTGAATACTGCAGGCTGAATACAGGAGGGGCTGTTTACAGCAGCCCTTTTTTTGTGCTATACTGTAAGTTGTTTGCATAGAGTTCTGGTTTGATCTGATGCAGAATTATCGTGACTTCAGGGTCCTGACTGTGACCTGTGAAAGCAATGAATATAGAAAGAAGGCAATCGTATTGTATGATAAACTGACGAAGGGTGATGTGGAAAAGATCGAGCAGGAGATCGAGCACCGCAAGCTTGTTGTACGCAAAGAGGCCATCGCTGCGGTCCAGGAGGCAAGGGCCCAGGGAGACTTAAGCGAGAATTTCGAGTATTATGCCGCTAAGCGGGATAAGAATGCGAATGAGAGCCGTATCCGCTATCTGGAGCGGATGCTTAAGACGGCAACGATCATTTCAGCAGAATCCGGGGAAGATGAGGTCGGTGTGAACAACACAGTCACGATCTATATCCATGAGGATGATGTGGAGGAGACATACCGCCTGGTGACTGCGATCCGCGGAAATACACTGAATAATCAGATCAGTATTGACTCTCCGCTGGGCAGGGCACTGCTGCATGCTCACCTGGGGGACCGGATCACTGTAAAGGTAAATGACGGATACAGCTATGAGGCAGAGGTCAGAGAGATCCGGAATACACAGAACGAGGAGAACGATCAGATCAGGGAGTTTTAGCCATGGCGAAGCCGTTCATTAAATGGCCGGGAGGGAAGGGTGCCGAGATCGCGCAGATCCTTCCTCTGATTCCGGAATATGACCGTTATATCGAACCCTTTGTGGGCGGAGGCGCACTGTATTTCGCGCTGGAGCCTGAAAATGCGGTGATCAACGATCTGTCAGGCGGACTGATGGAGATCTATGAACTTGTCCGGGCGAGGGATCCGGAACTGCGCAGGCTGCTTGGCCTGTACTGCACATCCTTCGGTGCTTTGAAGCAGCAGTGCCGCAAGAATGCAGGGCTGCTTTCCGATCTGTTTGCCCTTTATGATACAGCGGAGGAAAAAGGGCTGGATATACGTTCGATCGCTCCGCATCTGACCGTGACAGAACGGATCGCCTGCAGTGAGGAAGTCCTCTGTGAACTGATTCTGGACCGGGAAGAATATCTTTCCGTGATGTGCGCATCTGTTGAGGACAAGTTCCGGAGGACTGCGAAGAACAACCGTAAAAAAGCATTCTCCGGTGCAGACCTTCAGGAGAATCTCCTGACGGGCTTTACCAGCGGCTTTTACCTGTACTTCCGGGGCGTATTCAATCAGATTGCATCCCGGAGCATCCTTCCGACCAGGCAGTACAGAGCGGCAAACTTTTATTTTGTACGGGAGTATTGCTATGGCGCGATGTTCCGATACAACAGGGACGGGGACTTCAACATTCCCTACGGCGGGATGACCTACAACAAAAAGGATCTGGACCGGAAGATCGAGCGGATGTTCCGTCCCGAGACCGGAAAGCTTCTGCGCAGGACACAGCTTTACAGCATGGATTTTCAGGAGCTGCTGGAGCATCTGGACCTGACGGAACGGGACTTTGTGTTTCTGGATCCGCCCTATGACACGGATTTTTCAGAATATGACGGAAGAGCCTTTGCCCGGGAGGATCACGAACGGCTTGCCGCTTTCCTTTATGAGACCAGAGCGCAGTTCGTTATGGTGATCAAGAATACGGATTTTATTTACAGTCTATATAAGGACCGGTTCCGGATCCTGCGCTTCGACAGCCGTTACAGCTACAATGTCCGAAGCCGCAACGAGCGGAGATCGGAACATCTGATCATCACGAATGTTCCGGAGGACACGGTCCCCTGGATCAGGGAGAATATATACAGTTTATGATAAAAGAAATGCGCCTGAAGGCGAATGCAAAGATCAATCTTGGCCTGGATGTGCTCCGGAAACGGGAGGATGGATATCATGATCTGCGTATGATCATGCAGAGTATCTCCCTTCATGATGTGCTGGAGCTGACACTTACGAGAACTCCGGGGATCCGGATCCGGACAAATCTCGGCTTTCTGCCGGTCAACGAGGATAATCTGGTCCATAAGGCAGCAGCACTGCTTTTTGAGGAGTTTGGGACAGAGCAGGGCGTTTTTATTGATCTGAAAAAAAATATACCGGTGGCGGCCGGCCTGGCCGGCGGCAGCTCCGATGCGGCAGCTGTACTTACCGGGCTGAACAGGATGCTGGATCTCAAACTGACCACTGAAGAGCTGATGGAGAGGGGCGTGCGTATCGGGGCGGATGTTCCGTTCTGTATCCTGAAGGGGACAGCACTGGCAGAGGGCATCGGTGAACAGCTTACCGTACTGCCGGCTTTACCCAGGTGCAGTATCCTTCTGGTGAAACCGCCGGTGCATGTATCCACAAAATATGTGTATACGCATCTGCGTGCAGATGAACTGAGCGAACATCCTGACATAGACGGGCAGATCGAGGCCCTGCACACAGGAGATCTGGCCTGCCTGAGCGCGAAGATGGGAAATGTGCTGGAGACTGTCACTTTGCCGGCACATCCTGTGATAGGTACGATCAAGGATAAACTGCGCTCGCTTGGGGCATTGAATGCCATGATGAGCGGCAGCGGTCCCACGGTGTTCGGGATATTTGATGACCCGCAGAAAGCCAGAGAAGCATACAGCCGCCTGAAAAGCGAAGGAGCTTACCAGGTGTTTCTTACAGAGGGAATAAATCAATGAAGGGCGAACTTCAACTTTTAACAAAACAGGATCTTACGCTGAGGGCATCCGTATTTGAGACCCTGCGAAGTGCCATTCTGCGCGGTTATTTTGAACCCGGCGAACATCTGACAGAGATCAATCTTGCGGAGATCCTGGGCGTGAGCCGTACACCGATCCGGGAAGCGCTTCAGATCCTTGAACGGGAAAAGCTGGTCACGATCCTTCCGAGGAGAGGGGCGGTCGTTGCGGATATCAGTGAAGAAAATCTGAAAGACGAGATGGAGATCCGTGCTGCTCTGGAGATTCTGGCGGTCAGTAAGGCAGCCCACTCGATCACGGAGGAGCAGATCCGTGAGATGGAACAGATCGCCCGGGATTTTGAAATGCATTGCAGGAATGGAGAGATGGAACTTTGCGCGCTGGATGACGAGCGGTTTCATCAGGTCATCACAGATGCAGCACGGAACAAACGGCTCTCCTATCTGATGGAGATCGTGAGAGAGCAGCTGTACCGTTACCGGCTTGAGAGTCTGAAGGAAACGGTGGAATATTCCAATCTGATCCGGGAGCATGAAGAGATTCTGCAGGCTCTTCGGGAGAAGGATGCGGCTGCCGGGAAGACAGCGGTGGGAAAGCATATCACCAGACAGTGCAAAGTGATCCTGAAGAATCTGAACAATAAAAAAGCGGAAGAGAAGAAATGAGACAGGGGCTGACGCATTGGTTTGCGTCAGCCCCTTCAGGTTATCTGCATGATGTGATCATGCGTTTTTCTGGCGGTTGCGGATCATATCGCGCTTTCGCATGGTCGGATCCAGAATCTTTTTGCGGATCCTCAGACTCTTTGGAGTGATCTCCAGAAGTTCGTCCGTATCAATGAATTCCATCGCCTGCTCCAGAGAAAGGATTCTGGGCGGCGTCAGTTTCAGCGCTTCATCGGAACCCGAAGCACGGGTGTTGGTGAGGTGCTTTGTTTTGCACACATTCAGCTCAATATCTTCCGATTTTCCGCTCTGGCCGATCACCATTCCGGAATATACTTTTTCACCGGGACCGATGAAAAGCGTTCCGCGGTCCTGCGCATTGAACAGTCCGTAGGCTACTGCTTCTCCGTCCTCAAAGGCGATCAGGGAACCCTGTGAGCGGTACTGAAGATCCCCTTTGTAAGGACCATAGCCTTCAAAAATGGTATTGATCACACCGGCACCCTTCGTATCGGTCATGAAATCATTCCGGAAGCCGATCAGTCCCCGGGAAGGAATCTCAAATTCAAGACGGGTGGATCCGTCGGACGCCCGGCTCATGCCCTGCAGCTCACCTTTGCGCAGGCTCAGCTTCTGAATGACAGTTCCCGCAAACTCATCGGGTACATCTATATAGGCGAGCTCCATCGGTTCAAGCTTCCGGTTGCGCTCGTCATATTTATAAATGACTTCCGCCTTGCTTACCGCGAATTCGTATCCTTCCCGCCGCATCGTTTCGATCAGGATAGACAGGTGCAGTTCTCCCCTGCCGGATACCTTGAAGGTGTCGGTATCCTGCGTGTCCTCTACCCTCAGGCTGACATCGGTGTTGAGCTCCCGGAAAAGACGGTCACGAATATGCCTGGAAGTGACGTATTTTCCTTCCTTGCCGGCCAGCGGGCTGTCGTTCACGATGAAATTCATCGAGATCGTGGGTTCGGAGATCTTCTGGAAGGGGATCGGATCGGGATGATCCGGTGCGCATACCGTATCGCCGATATGCAGATCTGCAATACCTGAGATCGCCACGATGGAACCGATGGTGGCAGAGGGAACGTCTACCTTGTTCAGCCCGTCAAATTCATACAGCTTGCTGATCTTGACCTTCTGCTTTTTCGAAAGATCATGATGATTGACAAGCACTGCTTCCTGATTGACGCGGATACAGCCGCGGTCCACTTTGCCTACGCCGATCCTGCCGACATATTCATTATAGTCAATGGTGCTGATCAGTACCTGCAGCGGACCTTCCGGATCTCCTTCCGGCGCGGGAATGTAGGAGAGGATCGTCTCGAAGAGCGGATACATGTTCTGCGGATCATCGTTCAGATCCGTCACAGCAAAGCCGGACTTTGCGGATGCATATACGAACGGGCAGTCGAGCTGATCTTCGGAAGCGTCCAGATCGATGAGAAGTTCAAGGACTTCATCCACTACCTCATCGGGACGGGCTTCGGGACGGTCGATCTTGTTGATGCATACAATGACCGGCAGATCCAGCTCCAGAGCCTTTTTCAGTACGAACTTGGTCTGGGGCATCGGTCCTTCAAAGGCATCGACCACCAGGATCACGCCGTTTACCATCTTCAGAACACGTTCTACTTCACCGCCGAAATCCGCATGTCCGGGAGTATCGATGATATTGATCTTCGTATTTTTATAAAATACAGCGGTGTTCTTTGACAGAATCGTGATGCCGCGTTCCCGCTCCAGGTCATTCGAGTCCATGACTCTTTCCGCAACTTCCTGATTTTCGCGGAACACACCGCTCTGCTTGAGCAGCTCGTCCACCAGTGTTGTCTTTCCGTGGTCTACATGTGCTATAATCGCAATATTCCGAATATCTTCCCTTACCATACGATCAAATAATCCTCTCTGCATGAATCTTAACCGTTTTATTATACAACAATCTTTTTATAAAGCAAGAAAAACCTTGGACTTGAAAAAGACGCATCATTATAGTAAAGTAATCTGTAACTGTTCAGGCAGTTGGCACTATACAGGATCTCCGGAAGACTTCCGGGGAAAACGCATGTTTGTCAATTTCGAGGAATTATTATGGGAGCAATGAATGTTCAGATGTACTGCGGTACCGGTATGGGACGCAGTGCTGCAGCAATCGGTCAGGGGATCCGGTTCGCGTGCAGCGGGAAAACTGTATTCGTGGTGGAATTCCTGAAGGGAAAGGCCAGCATGGAGTACGATTATCTGCGGAAGCTTGAGCCGGAGATCAAGGTCTTTTGCTTTGACAGGTTTGATGCATCCTACAGCCATCTGAATGAGGAAGAGCGCCGCGAGGAAAGAATACACACAATTAACGGACTGAATTATGCCAGAAAGGTAGCTGCAACCTCTGAGTGTGACGTGCTGATCCTGGATGAAGCTTTGGACCTGGTATCTCTGGGTATTGTAGATGTAAAAGAACTGATTTCTCTGATCGAGGGAGCCGGTGATGACGTAAGCCTGATTCTTACAGGTACGGACCGCTGTGAAAAGCTGTGGCCGTATGTGGACCGGGTGACAGAGATCTCAACATTAAAGCAGTCGTGATCAGCTGCTGAAAGCAGCAGGGGCTGTCGGCGTAAATATGGACAGGAGGTTATTATGTCGTTATTTACTGGAGCAGGAGTTGCCATTGTTACACCGATGCATGAAGACGAGACGGTGAATTATGAAAAGCTGGCGGAAATTCTTGAAGAGCAGATCGCAGGCGGAACGGATGCCATCATTATCTGCGGTACTACCGGAGAATCTTCCACGCTCAGCCATCAGGAACATGTGGATGTGATCCGCTTTACGATCGAGAAGGTCGCGCACAGGATACCGGTGATCGCCGGTACCGGATCCAATTCCACAAGGGAAGCGATCTACCTTTCACAGGAAGCTGAGAAGGCCGGAGCGGACGGACTTCTGCTGGTCACTCCCTATTACAACAAGGCGACGCAGAAGGGGCTGATCGACCACTATACGCGTATTGCAAAGAGTGTGCAGATTCCTGTTATTCTTTACAATGTCCCCAGCCGGACCGGAGTCAATATTCTTCCGGAGACAGCTGTCTATCTGGCGGAGCATGTGCCGAATATTGTCGGCATCAAGGAAGCCAGCGGCAATATCTCCCAGATCGCGAAGCTGATGAGCCTGGCAGAAGGACGGATCGAACTCTATTCCGGAAATGACGATCAGGTGGTGCCGCTCCTGGCACTTGGCGCCCGCGGCGTGATCTCGGTACTCTCCAATGTAGCGCCTAAGGAAACGCATGAGATGGTGGCTTCATGGATGGCCGGTGATACCGCACGCAGCCTTCAGATCCAGATGGATATGATCGACCTGATCGGGGCACTGTTCTGCGAGGTAAACCCGATTCCGGTGAAGACGGCCATGAACCTGATGGGCAAGGAGGTCGGGCCTCTGCGCAGCCCGCTGTGCGAAATGGAGGAAAAGAACCTGGAACGTCTGAAAGCATCTATGAAGAAAGCGGGGCTTATTTAATATGGTAAAAGCGATAATGAGCGGCTGTGCCGGCCGCATGGGACGCGTCATCACCCAGCTTGCGCAGGAGGATTCCGGAATCGGGATCGTTGCCGGCGTAGATGTGGTCGGTGTGAATGACGCTTCGTATCCGGTGTTTTCTTCCTTTGATAAGTGTGATGTGCAGGCGGATGTCATCATTGATTTTTCCTCCCCGAAAGCGTTTGACGCGATGATCGCATATGCGCTGGAAAAAAAGATCGCCGCAGTCGTATGCACCACGGGGCTTGAGGAGGCGCAGCTTCAGCGCCTGGAAGAGGCATCCCGGGAGATCCCGGTCCTGCGCTCCGCCAATATGTCCCTCGGGATCAATCTGCTGATCAAGCTTCTGAAAGCGGCAGCACCCGTGCTGGCACAGGCCGGTTTTGACATTGAGATCGTTGAACAGCATCATAATAAGAAAAAAGATGCACCCAGCGGGACAGCCATTGCCCTTGCGGACAGCATCAATGAAGCAATGGACGGGAAATATTCCTATACTTATGACCGCAGTCCGCTCTATGAGCAGCGCAGGGAAAACGAGATCGGAATCTCGTCTGTGCGCGGCGGCACCATCGTGGGAGTCCATGATGTTCTCTTTGCCGGCACTGACGAAGTGATCGAACTTCGCCATACAGCTTATTCCCGTGCGATATTCGGGAAGGGCGCGCTCACTGCCGCAAAATATCTGCAGGGCAGGGCTCCCGGTTACTATCAGATGAGTGATGTGATCGAGGGATAAGACGTTTGGTGACGATATCTTATTAAAAAATGACAAGACCGGAGTGACGAAGAAACAGATGAAGAAAGTTGTTAAGTTTGGAGGAAGCTCACTGGCCAGTGCAGGCCAGATGAAAAAAGTCGGTGATATCATCCGTTCGGATGAAGCTAGGAGATATATCGTGCCGTCTGCACCGGGAAAAAGGTTTTCGGACGATACGAAAGTCACGGACATGCTGTATCAGTGCTATGATGCGGCAGCCCGGGGAGAGGAGATCGACAGCCGTATCGCCCAGATACACGGCCGTTACCGTGAGATCATAGAGGGACTTGGCCTGAATCTGTCGCTTGATGACGAATTTGCCCTGATCACCGATTATTTCAAGAGGCAGGCCGGCAGGGATTATGCCGCGTCCAGGGGCGAATATCTGAACGGCCTTGTTCTGGCAGCGTATCTTGGCTTCAGGTTCGTGGATCCTGCCGAGATCATCTGTTTTGATGAGCGTGGTAATTTCGACAGTGAGAAGACCCATGAGATCATGCGGGAAAGACTGAAGAATATTGAGTATGCCGTGATTCCGGGCTTCTATGGGGCAATGCCTGACGGAAGCATTAAGACTTTTTCCCGCGGCGGCTCTGATGTGACCGGTTCTGTGGTTGCCCGTGCAGTACGGGCGGATGTGTACGAGAACTGGACAGATGTTTCGGGTGTGCTGGTGACAGATCCGCACATCGTATCAAATCCGGAAGTGATCGAGACCATCACATACCGTGAGCTGCGGGAGCTGTCCTATATGGGCGCAACGGTCCTTCATGAGGATGCGATCTTCCCGGTACGCAAGGAAGGGATCCCGATCAATATCCGCAATACCAACCGCCCGGAGGATCCCGGAACGCTGATCGTGGAGAGCACCTGCCGGCAGCCCCGTTTTACCGTTACCGGCATCGCGGGAAAGAAGGGATTCTGTGCGATCAATATCGAGAAGGATATGATGAATTCCGAACTTGGTTTCGGCAGGAGAGTACTTCAGGTGTTCGAGGAAAACGAAATTTCTTTCGAACATATGCCCTCGGGCATTGATACCCTGACGGTTCTTGTACATCAGTCCGAATTCGTGGAGAAAGAACAGACCGTCATCTCCGGTCTGCACAGGGCTGTGCATCCGGATACGCTGGATATGGAAGGCGATCTTGCTCTGATCGCCGTCGTCGGACGGGGCATGAAAGCAAAAAAGGGAACGGCGGGACTTCTGTTTTCCGCTCTCGCACATGCCCGGGTAAATATCAAGATGATCGACCAGGGGTCATCCGAGCTGAACATCATAGTGGGTGTCCGCAATGAGGACTTTGAGGCCGCGATCCGCGCGATCTATGACGTGTTCATCACATCCGAACTGACCAGCTGACCGGCAGGAACACCAGGGGGACGAAGGACCAGGGGCAGGACCGTGGGATAGGTTCGACAGGACCATGGGGACAGGTTCCATGGTTCCGTAAAACCGAGCCGGGATCCGGAAATGAGTCAGGGGATGCACAGGACGGACGAATGAAAAGGGGACGTAACTTGCTTGTTACGTCCCCTGACTGATTCTAAGGTTCCACAGAACCTGTCCCCATGGTCCTCTTTTTTACTCGATCACTTTGATCCAGCCTTCCGGAGCTTCGATGGAGCCCATCTGGATTCCGGTAAGAGTGTCATACAGCTTTTTGGTCACAGGTCCCATCTCATTCATGCCGCTGGGCATGCAGATCTCTTTGCCATGGTCCACGATCTTGCCGACCGGGGAGATGACCGCTGCCGTGCCGCACAGACCGCACTCTGCGAAATCCCTGACCTCATCGAGGTATACTTCGCGTTCCTCTGTCTTAAGCCCAAGATATTCCTTTGCCACATACAGCAGGGATCTTCTGGTGATGGAGGGAAGAATGCTGGAGGATTTCGGCGTTACCACCGTGTTGTCCTTTGTCACGAACAGGAAGTTGGCGCCGCCGGTCTCCTCAACTTTGGTGCGGGTAGCCGGATCAAGATACATATTTTCGTCAAATCCCTTGTTGTGAGCGTCCACGATATTGTAAAGGCTCATCGCATAGTTCAGACCTGCTTTGATATGACCGGTTCCTCTCGGTGCTGCACGGTCCACATCCGATACGCGGATCGTGATCGGCTTTGCTCCGCCTTTGAAATACGGTCCGACCGGGGTCGTGAAGATACGGAACTGGTATTCTTCCGCCGGTTTCACGCCGATGACAGCGCTGCTTCCGAACATATAAGGACGGATATACAGCGTGGCGCCGCTTCCGTAAGGAGGAACGTAGGCTGCATTTGCCTTTACCACATCGACAACAGCCTGTACCCAGCGATCTTCCGGGAATACCGGCATTTCCAGACGTTCACAGCTGTCTTTCATACGGGAAGCGTTCAGGTCCGGGCGGAAGCAGACGATATGTCCGTCCTGGGTCGTATAGGCCTTCAGACCTTCAAAACAGGACTGAGAATACTGCAGCACGCCTGCGCATTCCGAAATAACAACGGTGGCATCGTCGGTCAGAACGCCTTCATCCCATGCACCGTTTTTATAATTGGAAACAAAACGCTTGTCTGTCTGGATATATCCAAATCCGAGGGCAGACCAGTCAATATTTTTCTTCTCCATGACTGACTCCTTTACTAGATGCACAAAAAACCAACACAGTCAGTGTACCACCGCACTTTTTTGACGTCAAGGGTATCACGAAGCTATATGTCTTCTCATTTTTCTGCGCGACCTGCCTTTCATGCAGTCATATAGGCATGGTTGAAAGCAAAGCGTGCATTCCTGCTGCAAGGTCGGGGAAAAAGCGGCTGGACAGTTTTGTCCCTGGACGGTATGATAAAGAAAGATCGCCGGAAGAAATACCTGAAACAGAAGGGGAATTAAAATGAGAAAGAAAGTATCCAAGATCGTGCTCAAAACCGCTGTTGTCCTGACGGCCGGATCGCTCCTGATCTCTGCCGCAGTGCCGGCAGCTGCTGATGAAGTCTCAGAAGATCAGGCAGCCGTGGGAGATGATTCGGATTTTGCTGCTTCCTGGGATGATATTCTGTATGAATCGCAGGAAGATATTTATCAGGAAGAATGGGAAGCAGAATACGGAGAGGATTACTACCAGCAGTTCATTGTCGGGGATTCGGAATTGGAAGGATCGGAAGTGGAAGGAACGGATGAAGTGCCTCTCAGCCCCGAGGAAGCAGCCATGCTGGAACAGGAGGCGGCTGCTGCGGACGGGGAGTTGATGAATGCTTCGGACCTGATCGCGCAGAGCGGAGGAGAAGATGAAAACACCGGCGATATTCTGGACGGGATGGAACCCGGTCCTACAGCGCTGGATCTGGAGGCGCTGGCGCAGGAGCGGGCAGAGGCCTTTCTGACAGCACCGTATGTGGTTCTGGAGCCGGCGGATCCTCAGAGAATCGGAAAGACGATGGAAGAACTGACCCGGGTGCCGAGTCCGACCGGATCGGACGGGGAACTCGAGATCGCCCAGTATATCATGGATACGATGGAGGAGCTGGGATATCATGTGACCAGCCAGAATTTTCATGAGGATTTCCTGAACGAGGACCTGGTGGACGTACCCGGGATGAATATCCTGGCGGAACGGGAGGTCAATGCGCCGGATCCGACGGATGACGTGCTGCTCGTGATCACTCATTATGATTCCAAGACTTCTCCGGAGGAAGGAGATGCCTTTGCAAATGACAAGACCGGGGTGGCAGCTCTGCTGGAAGCTGCCCGGCTGGTTTCCGCTGAGACCTCTGTGACAGATGTGTGCTTTGTCTTTCTTTCGGGAGAAGAGGACGGCTTTTACGGTTCTCCCAGTTTTCTCGAAAGCATCGAACAGTTCCTTGATAAGATCATCGGCGTGATCTGTGTGGGGCCGAACGGATATTCGCAGAAACTGGTCATCCCTGCGGGAGAAAAGCAGGAGGTGATCGAAACGATCTACAGTACGGTCCTGGATACGAAAGACGGCACCCGGAACGGTCCGGCAGAAATGCTGATGACTTCTGCCGCTGTGCAGAAGCTTACGCTCCTTTCTGGGATGGAGATCCTTGAGGAAACGGATGATGCCGGCCTGCCGGATACAGAAGGAGACGATGCCTGGTCGGAGAACATCGGAAGCTGGGACTGGAAGGTCGGACGGGATCTGCAAAGCAGCTGCACTGCATTCGAACAGGCAGGACTGGACACGGCTTACGTTCACCAGCAGATCTCCGGAACGTCGCACGCCGGTCAGGGAGAAGAAAACGTGCTGATCGAGGCAGACATGCGGGGCGTTGCGCAGACAGCGGATATCGTTGCACGGACAGTTGGAATGTACATGGCAGGAATGAGGTAGAAGACAGGACATACGGAGGAAGTTATGAACAAATATGCGGATCTGAAGAGAAAGCTGGCGGATAAGGAGCCGGTGATCATGGCAAATATTATGCTCACCACCAGTCCGCTGATGATTCGGGCATTTGAAAATGCGGACTGTGTGCTTCTGGATAAAGAACACGGGGTCTACGGGACGGAAGAACTGATTCCACTTACCATGCAGTGCCGGGCGATGGGACTCCCGTCGATCATCCGGGTGGAAGATGCGGTCTATCATCTGATCGCGAAAGCCCTTGATCTCGGCGCAGACGGGATCATGCTTCCCAGGACAGAACGTCCGGAGCAGCTGCGCATCGCTGTGGATGCCATGCGCTTTGCTCCGGAAGGCCGCACCGGATTTGGCGGATGGGGGATCCTGAGGGAAGGAGAGAGCATAGAACAGTTCAACCGCGGACGCATCCTGCTTGTGCAGATCGAATCGCCGAAAGGACTGGCGTCCATGGAGGCGATGCTGGAAGGATTTGGCGATGCCATTGACGGCTTTATCATTGGGCCGAACGACTATTCCATCATGATGGGCGTGCCCAGACAGCTGGATCATCCGGTCATGCTGGAGGAATACCGGAAGTTCTATGATATCTGCAGAAAACACGGAAAGTCCTGCGGCGTATTTGATCCGGATGCAGAGCATGCTCTGCGGGATCTTGGCATGGGCGCCAGCATTTTCTGGATCAGCGATGACTTCTCCTGCATGAAAGCAGGATTTGAGGCATTGGCAGATGAGGTCCGCAGCTTTGGATATTAACTGATAATTAAGAAAGAAAAATTTAAAATTCTGTCGGCGAAAGCAAAAAAAGCGCTTGCATTCTAATGGGTAATCGGTTATAATAGCATTCGTCGTCAGACATAGCGCTATCGCCAAACGGTAAGGCAACGGACTCTGACTCCGTCATTTCAAGGTTCGAATCCTTGTAGCGCTGCTTGAGGAACCTCGCAGGAGGTTCCTTTTTTTGTTTCATAGGAAATTCCGTCGAATTTCCTATGAAACAAAAAGCCTCCGGCGGGATGCAAAGGAAGGTGCCAGCGGAGCTGGCGCGCAGCCCGGCAGCAAGAACGCCGGATGGCGTTCTTGACGCATTTAAGAAAAAAGTGGCTGTAAAGGACCTGGTGTGATAATATATTTTTGTACCTTTCAATCATATATAAAACCACGTATTAAACCGGGTTTGGTAATTATTCAGGGAGGATCAGGTATTATGATGAAGCGATATGATCTGCCGCAGAAACTGCTGCACAAAGGACAGAAACTGCTGCACAAAGGACATTTCTTCATAGCTGCTGTTTTTCTTTTAACTGCGCTTCTGGGAATACCGGCAGCGGCTGAGTCTTTTCGTATGGTCAGTGTCGGAGACGGGACAGAAGGCCGGCGTACGAAAGTCGGGGGCGTTTATTTTTGGGGAGAAGGGCATGATATAGAACATTATCCTATAATGGTGTCAGAAACAAAGACCGGAGAGGGAAAAGTTCTGGCAGAAACCATGCCCTGGTACAGCGTTCTGGAGATTTTGACGGACGGAAAGACCGTCATCTATCCCAGATATGATTTTAAAGCGGGCAAGGTCACTGTCACGAAAATAAACACAGACGGAACCGGGAAAGAGACCCTTGGCAAATCAAAAATACATGGTTGCTCCCCAAACTGGATCGTGAAAAAGTACAGATCCAAATGCTATTATGCAGTCGGCGATGCGCTTTACTGTATCGATCAGAAAACAGGAAAAAATAAGAAACTTGCAAAGGGGAAATGGCTGGAAGCGGCTGCAAATGCATCCTCGAAATATATCTATGCAGTCATAGCAGATTCAAAATCGGTTTCCGTTAAAATCATTGATTCCCATACCATGAAAGTAAAAAATACGAGAAGCACTGCTCTCGGAAAAGGGTTAAAAGTGCACCAGGGACTTGCCACGAAAAAGTATTTATATCTTGCCGCATACAATACGAAAAACACTATAGCCTCGTTTTACAGGATGCAGGCCGCTGGCAAGGGAGGGATCAAAAAGATCGGAACTATAGAACTTAAGGACAAAAATTTATCTCTTTCCGGCAGCTATGTCATAAATGACAAATATGCCTACTATAATGTTTATGATTACAGCAAAGAGAAAAATCTGTATTATAAATATATGTTCGCGAATAAGAAGTCGTCAGTGATCTCACAAAACGTCTATGACAAAGCGACCGAAAAATTATACTGGTGGAACTAGAACACAATGCACTAATACCAGAAAGAAGAAACGGGAGGAACGCTCTATGGGATTTGTAACATCGGAAAACATGCTTCTTGATGCACAGAAGCGCGGTTATGCAGTCGGTGCATTTAACTGTGAGAATATGGAGATGGTGAAAGCCATCATTGCTGCGGCAGAGGAGCTGCACGCGCCGGTCATGCTGCAGACGACTCCTTCTACGATCAAATACGGCAGCGTGGAGACCTTTGCCGCCATAGTGGCAGCAGAAGCGAAGAAGGCTTCCGTGCCCGTGTGTCTGCATCTGGATCACGGCAGCAGCTTTGAACTTGCCATGCAGTGCATGAAGAACGGTTATACCTCGGTGATGATCGACGGGTCGAAGCTTCCGTTCGAGGAGAATATCGCAGTGAGCAAAAAGGTGGCAGATGTGGCGCGCGCTCTGAATATTCCCTGTGAAGCGGAACTCGGAAAAGTCGGCGGAAAAGAGGATGATCTGGTTGCGGAGGCCGATACCAATACGGATCCGCAGGAGGCCAGGGAATTCGTGGAGCGCACAGGGGTCACATCCCTGGCAGTTGCGATCGGCACAGCGCACGGATTTTATGTGGGAACACCGGTCCTGGATAAAGAGCGGCTTTCCCAGATCCGGGAAGTGGTGGATATTCCGCTGGTGCTTCATGGTGCGTCAGGACTTTCGGATGAGGATGTGCGCGACTGCGTATCCCGCGGGATCTGCAAGGTGAACTTTGCCACAGAGCTTCGCAAGGCATTTACAGACGCCTGCCGCAAGGTGGCGGAAGATCCGAAGGCTTTTGACCCGAAAGTGTTCTGCAAAGCCGGTATGACAGCGGTCACGGAGCTGGTGAAGAACCGGATGATCGTATGCGGCTGTGACGGAAAGGCCTGAAAGACTGTCAGGTACCTGTATTTCTGCGGAAAAAGTGTACATTTGGAGAAATAAAGGGATGTAATTTGCAGGAGATGACCTTTTGAGGCCGTCTCCTTTTTGATATACTATTGGAAATCAAAAGAAAAGGAGGATCTCAACCGGCAGACACCGGATGCAGACAGATAATCAGAAAGGAGCACTGAAAATGAACAGAGCAGTAAAGGTCAGCAAAGGAACTGTGATCATGATCGTGGCAGTGGTCCTGGTCCTGATCGCAGGCAAGAATGCTTATTACAAGGTGAATGAACAGGAACAGGCAGTTGTGACGATGTTCGGGAAAGTAACGGATGTGAAGTCCGCGGGATTGTATTTTAAGGTTCCCTTCATCGAGAATGTTCACAAGGTCGATACCACAACCCATGGTATGCAGATCGGATATACCAATATGAGTGATCCGTATCAGCAGGTTTATACCACGGTTGAGTATGAGGCACTGATGATCACCTCGGATTTCAATTTTGTTGATATTGACTTCTATCTGGAATACCGGGTGAGTGATCCGAAAAAGTTCCTGTATACTTCGGGAGACCCGATCTCGATCCTGCGCAATCTGACTCAGGACAGCATCAGGTCGACCGTGATCGATTACACAGTTGATGAGGTGATCACGACCGGAAAGAACCAGATCCAGGCCAGCGTGCGTGAGAAACTGACACAGGCTCTGGCGGACGCGGATATCGGAATCGAAGTGGTGAACCTTTCCGTTCAGGACGCCGAACCGCCGACAACTGCAGTCATGCAGGCATTCAAGGCGGTGGAGACGGCAAAGCAGGGAGCCGATACGGCAGTGAACAACGCCAAACAGTATCAGAATGAACAGATTCCTGCTGCAGAGGCCAGTGCGGATAAGATCACGCAGCAGGCCGAGGCGCAGAAGGAGGCACGGATCGCTGAAGCAGAAGGACAGGCAGCCAGATTTGGCGAACTGTACGAGCAGTATGCGCTCAATCCTACGATCACGAGGCAGAGACTGTTTTATGAGACGATGGAGGATGTGCTTCCGGAGCTGAAGGTGATCGTAAGTGACGGCAAGACACAGTCGGTACTTCCTCTGGACAGTTTTACTTCAGAGGCTCCGGCAGAAAACAGCAGGGGAGGTGAAGAATAATGACAGTCATTCATATGAAAGAACGTTTTTCTTCCGGGTCCGGAAAACGGGGAATTGCAGTAGTCCTGGTCACATTGCTTGTAATTGCGATCCTTCTTTCCGGTTCGGTCTTCTATACTACCGCTGAAAACGAATATGCAGTCGTGACCAAATTCGGAAAGATCGTAGATGTGAAGGACAATGCCGGACTTCATTTCAAAGTTCCGGTCGTAGAGCAGGTAAAATACGTGCCCAAGGCGATCCAGCTTTATGATATTGCTCCGTCGGACGTGATCACCAGGGACAAAAAGTCCATGATCGCTGATGACTATATCCTCTGGCGCGTGGAAGATGCCAAAAAGTTTACACAGACTTTGAATGCATCCGTTACAGCAGCTGAGGACCGTGTCAGTGTGGCAGTATATAATGCCACAAAGAATACGATCTCTGCCATGTCCCAGGATGAACTGATCGAAGCCCGCGGGGAGAAGCTTACTTCCCTGATCACAGAGGAGTCCAATTCGGATCTGGGCAGTTACGGAATCACGATCGAAAAGGCTGCTATCAAGAGCCTGGATCTGCCGGATGACAACAAGGATGCCGTGTACGAACGCATGATCTCCGAGAGGGAGAACATTGCCGCTTCCTACAAGGCGCAGGGCGAGGCAAAAGCCCAGAAGATCCGCAACGAGACGGACCGTCAGGTGGCTGTAATGAAGGCAGAAGCTGAGAAACAGGCACAGATCACCATTGCACAGGGCGAAGCGCAGTACATGAAGACCATTGCCCAGGCATATGACACGCAGGATAAAGAGGATTTCTACCAGTTCCTGCGCAGCCTGGATGCACTGAAGGCCTCCATGGAAGGCGGAGAGAAGACCGTTATTCTTGACCGGGATTCCCAGCTGGTGAAGGTGCTTTACGGGGAAGACCTGAAGTAAGGTAAGGAAAGCTGGTAAGGAAAGTCCGCAGGATAAACTGTTGGCGGCTGTACTTTAATGTGATATAATCATGACAAGTGATTTTTCAGGGAAACACTGATGGAATCAGGGTTTCCCTTGACTTGTGACTGTGTTTTGTATATTTCGATGGAGGGCGGCGAAGATGAATGATGTTTATACGATTGGTGAACTGTTGATCGACTTTATCCCCGGCTCGGAAGAGGCAAGTTATATCCGCAAGGCTGGCGGTGCACCCGGCAATGTGGCGATCGCCGTGGTTAAGAACGGACGCACTGCTTCCATGGCGTTTAAGGTCGGTGATGATGATTTCGGTCATTTCCTGGTGAAGACACTGAAAGATTACGGTGTCGGGGTGGCTACACCGAAGCTGTGCAAGGATGCGATCACGACCTGTGCCTTCGTAAGTCTGGCGGAGGACGGGGAGCGCGTTTTCACCTTTGCGCGTAAGCCCGGAGCAGATATGCTTCTGGATGAGTCGGAGATCCTGGAGGAGGATATCCGCGATTCTGCGATCGTACATGCCGGTTCCTTCACCCTTTCGGCTGGTCCTGCGGCAGATGCCACCCGGAAAGCCCTTCGCCTCGGTCATGAGCTGGGATCCATCGTCAGCTTTGATGTGAATTACCGCAACGTGGTATGGAACGATGATGTAGACGCATGTGCAGCCGCCGTGAAAGAGATCCTTCCGTATGTGGATCTGCTGAAGATCTCCGAGGAAGAGGTGGATATGATGGGCGGCATCGACGCCATCCCGGCGCTGATGAAAGATAACGGCATCACCATGGTCATGGAAACGCTCGGATCCGAAGGCGCACAGGCCTTTTTCGGCGATGAAGTGATCCGTGTACCCGGCAGGAAAGTAAAAGCAGTGGATGCGACCGGAGCAGGGGATGCTTTCTGGGGAGCCTTCCTGGCAAGCCTGCGGATTCAGGGCGTGGATAAGATCTCGGATCTTACCCCTGAGATCATCCGCAAAGCCATGGATTACGGCAATGTGTCCGGATGCATCTGCGTGCAGAGCAAAGGAGCCATCGCCTCCATTCCCACAAGGCAGCAGATCGAGGAATATCTGGCCAAAGAAGCCAGATGAAACGGCAGGAATGCCAGGGCGTTCCCAAACAGTCAACGCCTGATGAGGATATGAAGATGAGGTTCAGCAGAAAATGAGAATCACCTGGAAAGGAACGGCATCTTTTGTAATTGAAACTGCGCAGGAAAGGATCCTCATAGACCCTTTTCTTTCCCTGCGGGGAGGGACAAATCCCGCCAGATTTGAAGATTTCCTGGAGTATGACACGATCCTGATCACACACGGGCATTTTGACCATCTGTACTTTGTGCCCGAGCTGATCGATGAAGGGGACGCAACTGTTTTCTGCACCCGTGTCCCGGCAGATACTTTGGAGCGATACACGGAGAATACCGGCAATATCGCTCTGATCCGCCCGGGTATGGACCTTCAGTTTTCAGATATAAGCATCCATGTATACCGGGGAAAGCATATTGAATTTGACCGCCGTTATATCCCTGAGACACTTTCTCCCCGGAGGGTGCTCCGATATATCCGGAATATGCCGTTCCTGATCTGGGCCAACAAGGCATTTCAGGAGGGCGGCCAGATCATAGCTTTTGAGATCCGTGCGGAAGAAAAAAAGATCCTTCTGCTGGGAAGTCTGAACCTTCTTGAGGAGGAGACTTATCCGGAGCAGCCGGATCTTCTGATCCTTCCCTATCAGGGAAATAATGATCTGGTTGAACACGCCGACCGGATCCTGGAGCGGATCCGGCCGAAAGCGGTTCTTCTTTCCCACTTTGACAATGCGTTTCCGCCCGAATCGCGCGATGTGGATCTGCGTCCGCTGAAAAGACTGCTGACGCAGAAATATCCGCAGATCCGATGCGTAAAGCCTGCGGCCGGCAAGCCGGTCAGCTTCTGAGTTCTGCGCATTATACGCAGCGGCAGCGGATCTGCGGATACGATCATATCTTAAATATTTCTTGTTGCTTCTTTAAGCCATTCCCGCTCTTCATCGTTCAGATGAGGAGCGATTTTTTCATAGACTTTTTCATGGTAGGCATTGAGAAGTGCACGTTCTGCGGGGGTCATCTGCTCCGGGAGAACGCCGTCCAGATCAAAGGGAACCAGGGTGAGCGTCTCAAAGCACATAAACTGTCCGGCCCAGGTCTTTTCTGCCTTGCGGCACACCATCATGTTTTCATGACGGATGCCGAATGCACCTTCCCGGTAATATCCGGGTTCATCCGAAGTGATCATCCCTTCTTCAAATACCGCACCTGTAAACCGGTCGGGATCGATCTTCCAGCGGATGCTGTTGGGACCTTCGTGTACGCCAAGCAAATATCCCACGCCGTGGCCGGTTCCGTGATTGTAATCTTCTCCGATCTCCCAGAGCGGTCCGCGCGCGATCGGATCGAGGTTCTGTCCGGTACAGCCGTGAAGGAATTTCGCTGCAGCGAGATTAAGGTTGCCGCGAAGGACTCTTGTAAAGTAATCCTTCTCCTCATCAGTCAGTTCCCCGACTGCGATGGTGCGGGTGATGTCGGTGGAGCCTTCCAGATAATGACCGCCGGTATCAGCAAGGACCAGGCCGGAAGGTCTGATAGGAACATTGCTTTCCGGAGAGGGGCTGTAATGGCAGATCGCTGCATGTTCGCCGTAGGCTATGATATATCCAAAGCTGGGTCCGAGATAGTTCTTTCCTTCCCTGCGCAGCTCTTCCAGCTTTTCAATGGCGGAGAGTTCGGTCACGGTCTCTTCGCGCACTGCTTTTTTCAGCCAGCAGATGAATTTCGTAACAGCCACGCCGTCCCGGATATGGGCTTTTTTCATGTTTGCCACTTCGATACTGTTCTTGCAGGCCTTTGCAAGAACAGTCGGAGCCGGAGCACAGATGACTTCCACGTCCTCCGGGACCAGCCGGCGCAGTGTATAATTCGCTTTCGCAGGATCCAGCCAGAGGCTGTGGTTCTTTGGAAGACGGGAGATGAAGTCATAGATGCCGTCATAGGGAAGCAGCTGTGTGCCGTCCTTTTCCAGATGAGAGAGGATCTCTTCACTGAAGGCTTCTTTCTGAGCAAACAGGCGGACCTTGCTCTGGGTCAGCACCAGATAGGAAAGAAACACCGGTGTACATTCCACATCATTTCCGCGGAGGTTGAGCAGCCAGGCAATATCCTCCAGTGAAGTGATCAGAAGATAAGTGGCCTTGCACGCAGCCATAGCCTTCCGCATCTCCCGGATCTTCTCGATCCGTGATTTACCGGCATAGATGGGATCGAGTTCCCATACTTTTTCACAGGAAAGGGCGGGGCGCTCTTCCCAGATCTCTCCCACCAGATCCTGGGAGCTGTCGATGCGAATCTGCTTTTTTTCAAGACAGTTTTTGCAGTGGCGCTGGTGGCGGGCGCGGGTTGTT
>CACZZH010000050.1 GCA_902785635.1 uncultured Lachnospiraceae bacterium | reverse complement strand
TGCAGATCGAGCTGGAAGATTCGGACAGCGATCAGCTGAGTGTCGTCCATTTTGCCGGGGAAGAGGCTTTGCCGGAAGTGATGGATACAGCGGCTTCGCGGGGAACCATCTCTTTTGAGACCACAGGTTTTTCAGTGTACGCGGTCGTGGACGCACCGGAGCCGGTTGCTTCCGACGGATGGAACAAAGTAGCTACTCTGGAGGAGATCGCCGAACGCGGGGCGGAAGGAGTGTATATCCGCCATCCCAACGGATTTTATTTTACGAACAAACAATATAATGTCAACAACACCTCGCGTACGGGCATCCGGAAGACCAAACCGAGTGCATCGGATCCGGATAAAGCGCGGGAAGTATCGACAGTTCCGCCGGCGCTTTACTATTTTGAACCGGTGAGCGGAACGGAGAATCAGTATAAGGTCTACTGTTTCGATGATAACGGAAGCCGTCTGTATATAAGACAGTCAGGCAACAGCCTTTCTCTCACGACCAGTGCGAATGCATCGGCCTTTACCGTCAGCGATTTTCCAGGTTATGCGGATAGGTTATGCGGATACCTTCCGTATGCTTGGCAGCGGCGGGTATTACTGGAACATGCAGGGCAATGACGGGGGCAATGGTTTTGCAGCATGGAACTCTGCCACCGATCTGAATGCAAGAATGCAGCTGGAATATTACTTTTCCCAGAGTAATGATCCCTATGGTTTTGACGGAAAGACATACGGTCTGGCCTTTCATAATGAAACAGCCACCGCGGCTGCCCTGACAGGCAGGAGCGCGACCGTCAATCAGGCAGCGGGACTCGCTGCAGAAGACATGAATATGCGGCTGGATGTACTCGGCCATGAAGGGCTTCTGCTGGTATCACAGGGCAGCGATATCACAGAATGGACCCTCAGTAATGTAGAAGGAGACCGGTATTATCTGACCACCGAGATCGACGGACAGACAAAATACCTGACCATCAACGGGGCAAATGTGACGCTGGAGGCGGAACCCGCTGAGGGATCCGTGCTCACAGTGAAGCCGGGAACCGGGGCCTATGCAGGGAAGGTACGTTTTACCGCGGGGGATTATTCCCTCTGCGCTTCTCAGGATAAAACGGCCGGTACAGTGAAAGGCTTTTATGCGAAGAAGAGCAGTGATGAAGAGATCTGGCTGAACTTTGTGGAGCACTCTGTTCTGGATGACGACGATTTTACACTGTACTCTGCCCAGAAGGTCAGTGTATCTGATACGACCAATGTATATGACACGCAGCAGGTGATCATTTACACGCGTATCTGGAATGACGATGCCAAACGTTATGAGTTTTACGCAGTAGATCACGACGGATCGCTGATCCGCTGTTACGACACCGGGGATAATATTGAGTGGATCGGCAGCAAGGTCAATACTGCGCTGTGGAATTTTACCGAGTACCTCGATGAAGTTACGCAGCAGCCGAATTATTATTATGAATTACAGAACGAACAGTATGGGAATTATCTTGCCCCGCAGATGACCGGCGGACAGATCCTTTCGGATAATACGCTCGGTATCAACCTGCAGGGGAGAAAATACGGGAAGACCTATACGACGATCGTTGCCTGGGATGATGTCAATTACGCATATGTGGGACTGAAGACCGAGAACGGACACATTGTGGCATGCCCGTTGTCAGAGGCAGAGGATTTCTACTTTGCAGTGGTCAATCCCGTGGACGATCAGGATCAGCTGTCGACGGTTGAGACGGTCGACGGAACGCAGTTCGGAATCACCATGAAAATGGTGGATTTCAATAATCCAAAGGTAAATAACAGAGACTCTGTACAGTATCCTTTCTTCGGAGGATTCGACGGATTCAAAACGGGTCTGCTTTCCACACAGCTGATCGGAGAATATCCGGAAACGACACAGCTTACCGGAACAGTACAGAGCCTCGGAAATCTCTTTACCGGTATGACAGATGTAAACCATCTGTTCATCCAGAGCATCTATAATGAGAGCGGCTATTTCGAGTATGACAGTACTTCGAACTTTGCGCATCTGAATGAGAATGGTCTGTTTACTGTTTATGACCAGCTCGGAACGATGGAGGACTATAACAGACCTACCGGGACACACGGTCAGTTCATGCCATACAATGATCTGACACCCGGCAGATATGCATCCTTTACGAACCGTACGGATGTTCTCGGACAGGAGCTTAGTGATACAGATCCCCGGAAGGGAGAGAAGCTGTACAACATCGGCTCCACAAAAAACGTGGATTACTTCTTTGGCATGGAGATGTCAGCGAGCTTTACGCAGACCGCCAGCGGACTGGACGCTTGGGGACATGACATTATCTTTGAGTTTTCCGGGGATGATGATTTCTGGTTGTATGTGGACGGTGAACTGGTCCTCGATCTGGGCGGTGTACGATCAGCCCTTGAAGGCTCGGTCAATTTCCGGACCGGTACAGTGATCAATGCAGGGACGACAACAACGCTTTATGATGTCTTTCGGAATAACTACCTGTCCAGAGGAATGACGGAAGCGCAGATCAATGAAAAGCTGGATGAGATCTTCGTCCTGAATGCAGAGGGAAATTATGTTTTCCGGGACTACACCAACCACACCATGAAGATGTTCTACATGGAACGCGGAGCCGGAGCATCCAATCTGCATATGCGCTTTAATCTGGCAGCTGTAAAGCCCGGAACCGTGATGCTGAGCAAAAAGCTTTCCGGAACGGAGAACCCCGCGAATGACCTGATCGAGTTTCCTTATCAGATCTGGTATCAGACGGAGGCGGACATTTCGGGTGGATATCATCTGCTGGGTGAAACAACAGATGACCAGTATAACGTAAAGTTTGAGGGAACAAATACGCCGGTACCATTTAAGGAGCAGTTCACTCCGGCCGGCGGAACGCAAAGCCATGAAAAAGTATTTTTCCTGAAACCGGGGCAGAAAGCAGAGATCAGGCTGCCGGACGGCACCCTGAACTACTATATCGTAGAATGCGCGGTAAAGTCCGCAGTGTACGATGTGGTGAAGGCAAATGACATTGTTCTGGACGGGACCGAATCCGGAAATGAGGGACGATTTAATTTCCCGACTGCAGCAGACACTCCGCAGAACAGGCCTGAGGTCGAGTATGATAACCATGTGAGCGAAGGAGCGATGCGTACCCTGCTGATCTCCAAGAAACTCTATGATGAAGACGGCCTGAATATCCTCAAATATCCGGAGGTGGATACCCTGTTTGCTTTCCGGCTTTATCTGGGCACGGAAAATGCCGATGCACAGAGCCTCCCGCTCGCGGATATGGTTTCATATTTTGTGAAGGATACGCAAGGCATGTACTGCAGATGGAATTCCGGAAGCAGAAGCTTTGTCTCCCTCGGGAAGACGGATTACAGTACACTCACGGATGAGGAAAAGAGCCAGGCTTCTTTTACTACCTCTATGAACGGGGCTATCTCCAAGATACCGGCCGGCTATACCATAGAGGTGCGGGATCTGATCGTGGGAACGCAGTATAAGGCTGAGGAGCGGAAAAATGAGATTCCGAAAGGATATACGCTCCGCCTCGGGGATGGATATACACGTGTCGATGTTCAGCCCGAGATCCAAAACGGCACGGTCCCGATCTCCGGGATCATCGGTGTCGATGAAGATCCGCACATCGATGTCCGGAATCAGAAGGGCTGGGGTCTGACGGTAGAGAAGATCTGGTCTGATGAAGACTTTATGGAGATCCATGATCCGATCTATTTTGCAGTTTATTACAAAAATGATGTGGAAGGACCCGGCGAACTTATACAAGGAACTGTCCGCCAACTGAAAACGACCGATAAGGAAGTATATTACTTCTTCGAGCATCTGGATCCGGGCAGACAGTTTTCGGATTACCTGATCCGCGAAGTCACCCTGCAGGCAGCTCCGGGAGAGACGATCTCTGTAAAGGATGACGGGACTGTGGAAGGGTATGATCCGGATACCGTCGAGCCGATCGAAAACGGAGGGACTCTTACGATCGGCGGAAAGCCTTTCGGAGGAGAATACCGGGATACCGGTTACACCTATTCGGTCAGCTACAGTCCCGGAGACCAGACCATTCATAATGAAAATGTCCGGACGGACACCGTGACCAATTCCAGACCGGGTATCGTGCTGGAGAAGACTGACTGGAACGGCACACCGCTTTCAGGAGCGGTATTTACTCTGAAAGATGAGGAAGGAAGGGATGTGGCGGCTGCTTCCTACAAGTCCGGAAGCAGCGGGCGGATCACGATCGCTTATCTGTCGGAAGGTGAGTATACGCTTACTGAGATAAGCGCGCCGAAGGGCTATGCAGCGGTATCTGCACCGATCCATATTACATTATCCTTGAACGAAGAAACAGGAGCTCCGGATATTGCGGTCAGCGGTATCGGAACGGATTACTATTCGATCAGGGATGATGAGACCGGAACGATGGCGGCAGTGATCACGATCAGGAACCGTTCGAACGATCTGCAGGTAAAAAAGATCGATGAAGAGACCAATACACCGATCAGCGGCGTCCGCTTCGCCCTGTACCGGCAGGTTACCGGTGTAGACGGGGTAAAACGAAAAGATTATCTTCCGATGCGGGGGTACGAGAACCTGGTCACGGATGTGAATGGTGTCCTGACGCAGATCACAATGGCGCTTGATGCGGGAACGTATTACCTGACAGAGACCCAGGCCGCCGAGAACTATGAGCTCCTTTCAGAGGATCTGTGCTTTACGATCGGAGAGGACGGTACCGTTTCGATCGAGACCGAAGATTATAAGGGCTGGCTGCAGACGCAGACAGACAGCAGTTCAGGCGAAATGTCCTTTGCCATCACCATTCCGAACCGCAGGACCAAAAAGACGGCGATCCGAAAGGTGAGTGCGGGAACCGGAAGCGCACTGGAAGGCGCTGCTTTTGTCCTTTACCGTGCGGAGGATTATGATGATGATCTGAATCAGCCGAAGGCAGGAGCACAGCGGCTCATACAGGGGTCCACGGATACGGAAGGAATTCTCCAGCTCGGTTTCCTGCATAACGGAGAATATCGGCTCGTGGAGACACATCCGCCGTCCGGCTATCTGATGCTGCAGGCGCCGGTAAATATCCTGGTCACAGCTGACGGAGTAACCGCAATGCAGAGCGGTGCAAGTTCGGAAGTGACACAAAGGCAGGGAACATGGGAGATCACCGTATGGAACAATCCGGGATATGTGCTTCCCTCCACCGGCGGCCCCGGAACCTCAGTATTCTATTTAAGCGGAATTCTGCTCGCGGCAATTGCAATAAGCATCCGATTTCTTCTTGCAAGAGCCGGAAGCCGGAATATATAATAACAGCGATCAACATGGGATGAAATGAAAGTGTTTTCAGAAAGGAAGTTTACCATGAGAAAGATGAAGAAGATGATGGTGGCAGTTGCTGCGGTAATGGCATTGGCTGCAGGCAGCCTGACAGCTTTCGCAACGGAAGGCGGTGAGGGAACAACAAGTACACCGAGTATTACGATCGTACCGAACAATACGGCAGCAGGCACGCAGAGTCTGGCGATTCAATACACGTACTATCAGATCCTGGAAGCTTCCATTGATATGGATTCCGTTGTTGATCCGGACAGTGGGGCTACCACTACAGCCGGCACGGCTGCATACTTTGTCACTACACAGGAGCGTGCCGATCAGCTGGATGGTACAGGGCTCTTTAATATTACGAAGGTTGACGGCCAGAATAAGTGGTATGTTGAACTCAAAGACAGATCTGAAACAGGTGCGCATGAATTAATTGATGCTTTCGAGGCAGGAACGTTTGATCTTACTGTGTTCCCCACCGGGACTTTTGACAAGACTGCCGGCGAGGCACAGGCAGAGTCCGGCGAACTGGCCCCCGGATATTACTACATTCAGTCTTCTCTGGGTACGAAGGCAGCTGTTCAGACGCTGAGCGCGGTGACGATCAATGAGAAAAACACGTATCCCAGCAATACCAAGACGGACGATAAGGAATATGCCGCTATCGATGATACCGTGACCTATACGGTTACTGTCATCATTCCTGAATCTGTCGCTTCCAAACCGATTACCATCGTTGATACTATTACAGACGGACTTACACTTGATACGGCAGTAACGGTTGCCGGTGCGGCTGACGAACCTGCTTACACCACTGCTGCCTTTACAGCGGGTGCTCATACTGCCGGAACAGATGGAGCCCAGGGCACAACGATGTATACGCTCGAGATTCCTGCGGCTACAGTCTTTGCCAACAAAGGAAAAACACTGACCTTCACCTATACCGCCAAGGTCAATGAGAATGCCGTAGTTCTGCAGCAGGAACACAACAAAGCGCATATTACCTATGATGGTTTTGAAACTGTTGATGCAGACACGGATGTAACAACGCTTGCGTTTGATTTCCAGAAGGTCGACGGATCGGACAAGACTACCGTCCTGGCAGGCGCCGAATTCAGGCTGTATGATGCGGATGTCGAAGGAAACGAGATCGAGGTCGTACTGAAGGAAGCTGCTTCTGAGCAAAACGGACAGGTCAACACGTACCGTGTTGCCAAGGCCGGAGAGGAAGTAGTAGTGATCACTGCCGGTACTGTTCGTATCGAAGGTCTGGATAATAAGGTTTACTATCTCGAAGAGACCAAGGCTCCGACCGGCTACAATAAGCTTGACGGACGTTCCGCACTTCACGCAACCGCTGGAACTGCTCCTGCAGATAATATCGATGCTAAGATCGAAAATAATAAGGGCGGCGTTCTTCCCTCCACCGGTGGTATCGGTACTACGATCTTCTATGTGATCGGTGCGATCCTTGTGCTCGCTGCCGGCGTCCTTCTGGTAGCAAGAAGAAGAACACGTGATGAATGAGCAGACCTGTAACAGCGGTCATAATAAGGACCAGGCTTCCGTGAGGAGGACTGGTCCTTTTATTGTGCGCCCGGCAATGCTTTGGCGTTCTTGACTATGTGGATTTGAGAAGAGGGTTTTACAGGATCTCTACATGATCGAACTGGAACCAGGAATCCGTACCCGCAAGCTGTACGGTCCTCTCCTCGGTCCGATGGTACCAGTAGGCCTTGTAGGTGTAACTGTGAACATAGGATTCTGCATATTCATTCCAGCACATGACCCTTCCGCTCAGGCACACCATATCATTGTTGACGGTAACACTGTCCGGAATCTCAAAAAAGGAATTGCCGGCATCTCCAAAGTCTCCGATACAGTCAAAAATGTATGCATCTGACGTTTCGGACTGCGGATATTTACTGATAAAAAGATCCCATGCTGCAGTAAGGTAGACTTCCCCGAACAGATGCCTCATGAAGGCTTTCAGGGCTGCCGGAGAGATCGTCTTTGTATCTGTGCCTATGACACTCAGATCCGCTTCCGTGTCCTGCAGACCGGCATACATGTAGACATAGCGGTACAGCATGAAGGCCATGGCTTCGTTTGAAAGATCCATGTTGTGGATATTGCACTCGGTAAGCCGGTCCGTTTCCAGCTGCTCTGTGCAGGCGGAATAGCTGAGTCCGACAAGCATGTTCCGGATCGGATCGGTCAGGGTAATTTCTGCAGAGGAGTCCTGCCCCGGATCTGTTTCAGAGGAACTGCCGGAGTCGTCCGGCTTTGCATCCTTCGCTTCTTCGATCGCCTTTTCCTCAGCCAGATCCGCTTTTGTGGCGCCGTCTTTCCGGATGATCTTTATGGTACAGGGATACGTTTTTTTGCCCCTCGCGGCGATCACCTTTACCGTCCCGGTCTTTTTTGCGGTAAAGGTCACTTTTTTCCCGGATACAGCGGAAAGCGATCCCTTTTTGGCATTTGAAAGAGACCAGGCTGCTTTTTTGGCGCGGGTAAAGGTAAACTTGTCTCCTTTGCAGAGTGTAAGTGAAGTCGGAAAAGCAGCATTCTTTTTAACAGTGACCGTACACTTAAGCGTTCGTTTGCCGATCTTTGCGGAGATCACGGATTTCCCGGTACGCTTTGCACGCAGAACGACGCGATTGTGACCGGAGGAAACGATCGCGACTTTATTGCCCGCGGAGGTTTTCCAGGTAACTTCTGCGCCTTTGCTGTTCCCGGTCAGGCGGAGAACACAGACATTCCCCTTTTTGAGTGAAAGACTGGTTTTTTTCAGCTTAACAGCGGCAGATGCCGGTGACGGGAACCATAATACGATCAGAAGGATGAGCAGGAAACGGTGAAAATGGCGAAATTGAAACCTGTTTTTCATATTGATCCCTCCTTTTATTATTCATCATATCATTTTCTTGCGGATTGTACCAATTAATAATATAAATATGATAAGATAAAAAAAACTGACCATCAACAGATCATGAGAACAGAATAGGGAAGAACATTATGGATAAATATGTTGAAGCAAAAGCCAAAATGAGACGGTGGAACCCCTGGCTGATCGTTCTGATCGTTCTGCTAGCGGCAGCCGGCAGCTTTTTCTTTTATGCCCGCTCCTACTATCGGGCGGATGATCGGGCGGTGGAATATCTGGTGGGTTCTGATAAGGTAAAAGTCAGCATGATACCGGAAGGCCTTTTTCTGGACGGACCGGGAGAGGGACGTGCCCTGATCTTCTATCCGGGCGGAAAAGTGGAGTATACGGCGTATCTTCCGCTTCTGTGTGCACTGGCAGAGGGTGAAGACGGAATAGACTGTTATCTTGCAGAAATGCCGTTGAATCTGGCTGTATTCGGGAAGAATAAGGCAGAGGATATCCGGGATGCATACACCTGTCCCGAGTGGTATATCGGAGGACATTCTCTCGGGGGAGTCGTAGCCTCCATGTATGCAGCGGATCACGAGGATCTGAAAGGAGTGATCCTGCTGGCGGCTTATCCGGCGGAAACAATAAAGGAGCGTACGATCGAGATCTACGGCAGTGAGGACAGGGTCCTTAACAAAGGCAGGAGAGACAACTCTGACAGGTATCTTCCGGGGGATGCTGTGGTGGAGATCATAAAAGGCGGAAATCACGCACAGTTCGGCGATTATGGCGAACAGAAGGGAGACGGAAAGGCCCTCATTTCACGGGAGGAGCAGCAGGAAGAGACAGTCCGCCTGATCAGAAACTGGCTTGATATGGTTAATAATGATAATACTGCTTCCAAAAACACCTTTATTGCCGAGCGCTGGAATGGTCGTGAAGAGGAAGCTACAGAAAATGAAGAATAGGACCGAAAGCTTCCGGCTGGTTCGCCGGAAGGGCATTATGCCGGGAAAGGAGAAAAAATGTGGGAGAAAGCCGTTGCCGTTCTGATCGGCTATCTGTTCGGCTGTTTTCTGACCGCGGAGGCAGTGGCAAAGCATTATGCGGGAAAAAGTGCGGGGCAGCTTGGAGATACGGGCAATCCCGGCATGGCGAACATCATGGCTTCCCTCGGATTTAAGCCGGGGATACTCACACTTGCCGGGGATCTGGGGAAGGTATGCCTGGCTGCGGGTGCAGTATATTTCCTGTTTTCCGGGAAAGTATTCCCGGGTCTGCTGCCTTTGGAAGATTTTTCAGGAGACCGGCTTCGGATTCTGATCTTCTATTCCGGAGCAGGGTGTACGCTGGGGCATGACTTCCCGTTCTGGAGAAAACTGCGGGGAGGAAAAGGCGTTGCCACGACTTCCATGGCCATTACACTCTATGCAGTATGGCCGGGACTGGCATCGAACATCATCGGAATGCTGGTCGTATTTGCCACAAAGTATCTGTGCATCGGCGGACCGGCGATTCCGCTGTCCTTTGCGGTCTGGATGTTTGTCAGAGGAGATATGGAGGCGGGAGGGATCGCAGCTGTTCTTACACTGCTTTCCGTCTATGCACACAGCGGATCCATGCGCGGCATCCGGAACGGAACCACAAAGAAGACAGATGTTCCGGGAGCGATCAAAAAGAAACTGGGGTATCAGAATGAAGATCACATTCAGAAAAAGAAAACCGGAGGATGATCTGCCGCTGTCACATATGTATATGGAGATCCGTTCCGGAGAATTTCCCTGGGAAAAGAATGTCATGCTCGGGGATTATTACCGTCATACGAAAGGAGAGGAGATCGTAGTGGCGGAAGCGGACGGGGATCTGGCAGGTTTTATGTCGGTGTGGAAACTGGGACGGTTTGTACATTGCCTCTATGTGGACAGTGAATTCCGGAAAAAGGGAGTCGGAAAAGCACTGCTGCAGGAAGCCGGCCGGCGGTACGGCTATCCGCTGACACTCAAATGCATGAAAGAGAACCGGGGAGCTGTGCGCTTTTACCGGAAGCTTGGCTTTACGGTCACGGATGAGATACCGATGGAAAAGGGAGACTGCCTCGAACTGACAAAGGAGCGTCCGGAAAATCAGGGTTCGTAAATAATCAAAAATCAGGACAGATACAGAGAAAATTATCTGTATCTGTCCTTTATTATTGTATAAAAATGATAAAAGAAAATGGTATATCAGCAGCCCTTATGGTAAAATAAGAACATATCAGCGGGTTTTTGGCAGTTGTACATTGTGTGATGGATATAGGAGGAGGGATTTATGAGAGAATGGACACGAGAAGAGCGATATCAGGTGCTTGAATCTCCTGAACAGATCAGGGAACTCCACGAGCACATCAGCCGTTCGCCCTGGAGACAGACCTATCATGTGCAGCCTGTAACAGGGCTTTCCAGTGATCCGAACGGGTTTGCATATCATAAAGGCGTCTGGCATCTGTTTTATCAGTGGTGTCCCTGGGGCGCCGTGCATGGGCTGAAGTACTGGTATCATGTGACCAGTCCGGATCTTGTCACCTGGAAGAACGAGGGGATCGGTCTTGCACCGGATACTTATTATGACAATCGGGGTACCCATTCCGGATCCGCGATCTCCGACGGCGAAGATCTGTATTTCTTCTACACAGGCAATCACCGGGATGAGGACTGGACGCGCACACCCTATACCTGTGCCGCAAAGCTTTCAGCGGACGGAAGACCGGAAAAGCTTGAGAAACCGCTGTTTGGCCCGAGGGATGACTACAGTGAACATCAACGGGATCCGAAGATCGTCTGGAATGACGAAAAGAAAAGATATTACATTTTTATAGGTGCCCAGACCCTTGATAAAAAGGGAACGTCGCAGATCTATTCCTCTGAGACTCTGCTGAAAGGATGGACTTTTGAAGGTCAGCTCCATGTTGTCGGCTATGAAGACTTCGGCGGAATGTGGGAATGCCCGTACATCGTGAACATCAGCGGAAAAGACCTGCTGATCTTCTCACCCCAGTATACAAAGCTTCCCGGCAGATCGGAGAGCACCAATCATAATGTCTATTTCATCGGAACGATGGATTATGACACGCTTACTTTCACTCCGGACGGTCCTTACCGTCATCTGGATTACGGATTTGACTTTTATGCTGCCCAGGGTGCTGCCAACGTGGGCGATCCGGACAAGGGGATCCTGATCTCCTGGATCGGTCTGCCGGATAATCATTACTCCAGTGCGGAAGAAGACTGGGAAGGCAGCATGACTCTGCCCAGGGAACTGCATATTCGTGACGGTCAGCTGTATCAGGTTCCGGTTGCGGGAGTTCGGGATCTGCGTCTGGAAGAACTTCCGGCGGAGGGCAGACTGCCGCTGGCGGGAGAGATGGAGATCGGATGTGACGGAAATGATCTGACGCTGCGGCTCTTCACCGATGCAGACGGCAAAGGGGGATTCCTTTTCTTCTATGATGCTGCGCGGAATGTATGCACAGTGAGCAAAAAAGGCCTTGTGAACCGCTTTAATGAAGCAGTGGGAGAGGAGCTGGAGATGCCGCTTCGCACCCCGCTGAAAAAGCTGAATATCTTTATCGATCACAGCTCGGTGGAGATCTTTGTCAATGACGGAGAAGAGACCTTCACATCTCACGTTTACCCGACGGATCAGGAACACGGATATGTGATCGAAGGGAAAGCTGATGTCAGGCTCTGGAATTATTCCGCCTCTGTTAAGGACGATTTTGTGGTCTGAACACAGAATCGGAACATGATACGGTGAAGGAATATACAGCATATGCAGGGAAAGGCGGAAATAAGGAATGAAAAAGGTATTCGCGAGTGACTTTGACGGAACGCTGTACTTTTATAAGGCCAGTGATGAGCGCAAGCTTCCCCCGGAAAATGTTGAAAAGGTAAAGCAGTATCAGGAAGCAGGCCACCTGTTCGGACTGTGCACCGGACGGCAGGTCGGAGGACTGACGCCTTTTATCGGCGGGATCATCCGGCCGGATTTTTACATCACCAGCAGCGGCGCGAACATTGTGGACAGCGATATGCGTCCGATCCTGAAGCGGGGAGTGGACAAGACAGTGGCAGACGCCATCGTGCGGGAGATGAACCCGAGGGGATACCGGCTGACGCTGGATGTGGAAGGCGACATCTGTGTATTCGCAAAAATGGATTATCCCGGCAAATATTACGTGATCACCGGAGTTGATGATGCGCCGGAAGGCCTGATTCATCAGGTCAGCATTCACACAGAAAGCCTCGAGGAGGCCAGGGATATCAGCGCATATATCAACCGGACCTACGGGGATGCCGTGGAAGCTTTTCAGAATGTGATAGAGATCGATATTGCGCCAAAGGGATGTTCCAAAGGAAAAGGCGTCCTGTATCTGCGTCAGTACATGAAGGATAAATGGGGAGACTGTCAGTTTTTCGGAATTGGCGACTCGATCAATGATCTTCCCCTGATCGAAGCTTCAGATATTTCCTATACCTTCCCATATGCGCCGAAAGAACTGCAGGAAAAAGTGACCATGGTGGTGGACACTATTTGTGATGCCCTCGAGGACTCGATGAACCGGCCATGATCCGTCATGACCCGGCCTGTCACGAAACGACTTGTGCATTTATCATAAAATTCATTCCGGAAAATCGGCTGATTGTCGAAGAATGCACTTGTATGTGCAGGGGTTCTCGGTTATAATGTGTAAAAGCTGATCGAATTTTCACGTTTTTTTCAGCTTCAATTTATTTATTTTATATGGAGGGAATGAACATGGCACTTGATTACAGAAAGTGTGCGGAGGAGATCTTCAGCCACCTCGGAGGCAAGGAGAATATCGTCAGTGCAGCACACTGCGCAACAAGGCTTCGTCTGGTCATTGCGGATAACAGCAAGATCGACAAAGCAGCTCTCGAAGAGGTTGAGGGTGTAAAGGGAATGTTTGAATCCAATGGACAGCTTCAGCTGATCATTGGTACCGGAACCGTTAACAAGGTTTATGATGAGTTCCTCGCAGTGACCGGTCTTACAGCAGCCAGCAAGGCAGATGTCAAGGCAGCAGCAGCTTCCAGAATGCCTCTGTGGAAAAAGATCCTGAAGACACCGGGCGATGTGTTTGTTCCTATCCTTCCTGCGATCGTAGCTTCAGGTCTTATGATGGGTCTTGTGGAAGCGATCCCGAAATTTGCTCCCGCATTCGGCAACAGCGACTGGTATTCTTTCCTGGACCTTGTTGCCAATACAGCGTTTGCACTTCTTCCTGTGCTCGTTGCCATTTCCGCAGCCCGCGTGTTCGGCGGAAACATCTTCCTCGGAGCCGTTATCGGTCTGATGATGGTACATCCGGCACTGATCAATGCATGGACGGTCGGCAACTATGCCGCCGGTGAGATTCCCACCTGGCATCTGTTCTTCTTCAAAGTACAGCAGGTAGGTTATCAGGGACACGTCATACCGGTCATACTGGCTGTTTTGCTAATGAGTACGGTGGAGAAATGGCTGCATAAGAAGGTGCCGGAGATGATCGACCTGTTCGTCACTCCGCTTGTCACCGTTCTGATCACTTCCTTCATCACCTTCACGATCATCGGACCGGTGTTCTCGATCTTTGAAAACTGGGTTCTGAGTGCAGCAAAATGGCTGATCACAGTAGGACACGGCATCGGTGCTGCGGCAATGGGTGCGATCTATCCGTGGACCGTTGTCATGGGCCTGCATCATATGTACAACGTTATCGAAGCAGGTATGCTTTCCGTGGAAGGCGGCGTCAACACCTGGATGCCGATCGCTTCCGCAGCGAACTTTGCCCAGTTCGGCGCCTGCCTTGCGGTCGCACTTAAAGTTAAGAACAATAAAACAAAAGCAGTTGCTCTGCCGTCCTCTCTTTCCGCATCCCTGGGTATCACGGAGCCGGCGATCTTCGGTATCAACTTCCGTTTCATGAAACCCTTCATCTGCGGTATGGTCGGTGGTGCTGTCGGTGCTCTGTTTGCATCGATCGTTGGTTTCGGTGCAACGACCTACGGCGTTACCGGTATCCCCGGAATTCCGGCAGTCAATAATGTACCGATGTACCTGATCGAACTGATCATCGCATCCGGCGTGGCATTTGCCCTGACCTGGGTACTCTGGAAAGAGGATGCTCCGGCTGCTCCCAAGAGTGCTTCTGCATCCAAAGACAGTGCTCCTGCAGTGCCGACGAATGTCGTGATCAGCTGTGAAGCAGGAAAAATTCTGCAGCCCACAAAGGGTAAAGTGATCGCTCAGGAACAGATTCCGGATGAGACTTTCGCAGGCGGGATCCTCGGTGCCGGTGTAGGTATTGAGCCGGAAGAAGGCATCGTGGTAGCGCCTTATGACGGAGAGATCTCCAGTGTGGCAGAGTCCAAACATGCGATCGGCATTACCGGTGCAGGGGATATGGAACTTCTGATCCATGTCGGCGTTGATACGGTAGCCATGAACGGAGACGGCTTCCAGCCGCTGGTTTCCGAAGGAGATCAGGTCAAGGCAGGCCAGATGATCCTCAGGTTTGACCGTGCGAAGATCAAGGCAGCCGGACATCCGGATACGGTTGTAGTCCTTCTGACCAACAGCGATGATTATGAAAATGTAAAGCTTGGCGATGATGCAAACTGATCATCAGCTGCATCCGGTGAGTTATAAGTTGAGAAACGATTTGATAAGCATATTAAAAAGGAGAGTATCATGAAAGAATTTACGTATGTAATCACTGATCCCGTCGGCATCCATGCACGTCCCGCAGGCGTTCTTGCAAAACTGGTAAAACCGCTTGAGAGCAAAGTTGTGATCTGGAAGGGTGACAAATCCGCAGAAGCCAAAAAGCTCATGGCTGTCATGGGGCTGGGCGTAAAGCAGAACGATGAAGTAAAAGTGACCATCGAAGGCCCGACCGAGGACGCAGATGCCGCAACCGTTGAAAACTTCTTTAAAGAGAATTTCTAATTGACACCTCAGGCACTGTTTCTCTTTTCAGGCGGGACAGTGCCTGTTTTGTAAGCGCCGACAGATTCCTTCTTCATTTTGTGTCTTTATGCATACGATGAAGAAATGATATGCTCCGTAAAGGATGCGCAGGATAAATGGGGGAAAAATTATGCAGGTTGCAACCGGTAAAAGTATATTGAACGGGATCGCGATCGGGAAGATCAAAATCTATAAAGCTCCGAAAATGGATATCAGTTCCGAACTGATCACAGATATCGACGGAGAGATCAGCCGTTTTGACGAAGCAGTGGAAAAGGCGATCGATCAGCAGAATGCACTTTATGATAAGGCTCTGGTCACTGCGGGTGAAGAGAGTGCAGAGATCTTCAGTGTGCATGCGATGATGCTCGAGGATGAGGACCTGACAGATGCGGTCCATGAGATCATTACCAGAGGAAAACACACGGCAGAGTATGCCACAAAGCAGGCATTTGACAATCAGGCACAGGTCTTTGCAGAGATGGATGATCCCTATATGAAGGCCAGAAGCGCAGATATCTATGATATCGAGCAGGCTGTTCTGAATGTGCTGATGGGGATCGATACCGACAGCATGCAGGGAACAGAACCGGCTATCCTTGTTGCCGAAGATTTTGCACCGTCGGAGACCGTCCGCCTCGACAAATCGCTTCTGCTGGGCATGATCACCATTGAGGGAAGCTCCAACTCCCATACGGCGATTCTGGCCAGAAGCATGAACCTTCCTTCTCTGATCCAGTGCAAGAGTGTGTCGGATGACTGGGACGGAAAACTGGCGATCCTGGACGGATACAATTCCTGCGTGTATATTGAGCCCACAGATGATCTGCTTGCATCTCTTACTGCAAAGCAGAAGGATGACGAGCGCAAACGTGCGCTGCTTCAGGAACTCAAGGGTGAGCCCAACACCACGATCGACGGCACCACCATTAAGGTATATGCAAATATCGGCGGCCCCTCCGATCTCGGTGCGGTGCAGGTCAATGACGCAGGCGGCGTAGGACTGTTCCGTTCAGAGTTTGTGTATCTGAACAGCAAGGATTATCCTACGGAAGACGAGCAGTCTGAGGCCTATAAGCTGGCAGTACAGACTCTGGCTCCCAAGCAGGTCGTGATCCGTACATGCGACATCGGAGCAGACAAGAAGGTAGATTACATGAACCTTGATCCGGAAGAGAATCCGGCTCTCGGCTATCGTGCGGTACGTATCTGCCTGACCAGAAAGGATTTCTTCAAGACGCAGCTGCGTGCATTGCTTCGTGCTTCCGATTACGGAAATCTGGCGATCATGTTCCCGATGATCATTTCCCTGCGTGAACTGAACGAGTGTAAGATCCTTCTGGACGAATGCCGTAAAGAACTGGCCGCAGAAGGAAAGAAACTGGGAGAGCCGAGTATCGGAATTATGATCGAAACGCCGGCTGCAGTGCTCTGTGCAGATGAACTGGCTCAGGCATGCGATTTCTTCTCCATCGGAACGAACGACCTGACCCAGTATGTCTGCGCGATCGACCGGCAGAACGCAAAACTGGAGCCGTTTTCTGATACGCATCATCCGGCAGTGCTCCGTGCGATCAAGATGACGATCGACGCAGGTCACCGGCACGGAATCTGGGTCGGAATCTGCGGTGAGCTCGGTGCAGATCTGTCTCTGACTGAGACCTTCCTGCGCATGGGAATCGATGAACTCTCCGTCAATCCCAAGAGCGTGCTTCCGCTGCGTAAGCAGATCCGCAGCCTTGACCTGCGCCTGGAACCCGGTGCAGCTCAGGTGGCTGACTAAAACATGGATTTTTCCGCAGGCTGCGCATCATTGCAGATCATGAGACGAATGGCTTGGATGATGTGGCCTCGGGGACAGG
>CACZZH010000049.1 GCA_902785635.1 uncultured Lachnospiraceae bacterium | reverse complement strand
TTCCCAAAGGGAACCGATAAGATAACGAACAAAATCGCTGAAAGCGATTTCGTGAGTCCTATATCAGGAAGCGGCAGCTTCTCATATTATTCCATGCCCACGATGGCGTGCATGCCGTCCGTTCGAGTGAAATCGCGGCCTGCGGAAAAACATATACTTGCATGCCTGTCTTTTGGATGGAACGTTTTGCTGCATTTTTCGGCTTGACTGAAAAAATATCCTGATTTTAAAAATATATAATTGACGAAACGTTTCGCTTTATGATATAACAAAGCTAACAACATTGATTATAACAGGAGGCTTGCTCATGGGAAACATTATGCTGGATGTGCTGAAGAAACAGAAGGAAGGGCGTCCGGTAGGTATTTATTCTGCCTGCACCGGAAACGCTCTTGTACTTGAAGCGTGTATGCGACATGCAGTTGCGACCGGGACACCGCTTCTGATCGAGGCAACAGCAAATCAGGTCGATCAATACGGTGGATATACAGGAAAGAAACCTGCACAGTTTATGGAGATGATCCGCGATCTGGCTGAAAAGACGGGGCTTGCAATGGACCGGATCGTACTTGGAGGAGATCATCTGGGGCCGCTTACTTTTGCCGGATATGAGGAAGAGAAGGCAATGGCGGAATCTTCCGAACTGATCCGTCAGTATGTGGAGGCAGGATTTACGAAAATCCACATCGATACGAGCATGAAGGTAGCCAGTGATGATCCGCAGACACGTCTTCCGGACGAAGTGATCGCCCGCAGAGGAGCACATCTTGCGCGGGTGGCAGAGGATGCCTTCAGTCGTTTGAAAGAAAAAGATCCGGATGCAGTTCATCCAGTATACATCGTAGGAAGTGAAGTACCGATCCCCGGAGGATCCCAGGCAGCTGTGGATACCGGTGTAAAGGTGACAGAACCTGACGATTTTCGCGCAACCGTAGAAGCGTTCCGTCAGGCCTTTGCTGCAGAAGGGCTGGAAGAAGCGTGGAAGCATGTGATCGGTGTGGTGGTCCAGCCGGGTGTCGAGGAAAAGGATGCAGGCTGCACGGAATATGACCGGGCAAAAGCCGCACACCTTATGGCAGCCATCAGGGAATATCCGACTCTTATGTTTGAGGGACATTCCACAGACTATCAGACAAAGATCCATCTGCGTGAGCTGGTGGAAGACGGCGTTGGAATCCTGAAGGTCGGTCCCGGACTGACGCTTGCTCTTCGTGAAGGCCTGTTTGCCCTTGCCTTTGCTGAGAAGGAAATGCTTGCCCATGCACCGGAAAAGCAGAGCCGGTTTATGGAAGTGCTGGATGAGGCAATGTGCAGGGATCCGAAGTATTATCAGAAGCATTATCACGGCACACCGGAAGAGATCGCTCTGAAGAGAAAGTATTCTTTCTCTGATCGCTGCCGTTATTACCTTCCGGTACCGGAAGTTGAAGAAGCGATGAACAAGCTCTTCGCGAATTTTGAAAACGGAGTACCGCTGAATTTGCTCAGCCAGTTTATGCCGATTCAGTATACAAAGGTTCGGGAAGGATCGTTGGAGAACAGACCGGAGATGCTGGTGATGGACCGTGTGGCGAATACCATTGATGAGTATCTCTACGGAACCAGGCAGCAGGAACTGTAAACAGGAAAAACTGTGAACAGGAGAATATGTATGAGTAAACAGTATCTTCTTGCGATTGATCTTGGAACGAGTTCCTGTAAAACAGCGGTATTTGACCGTATGGGAAAAGTGGTCGATTCGGCTGGGAGCGCTTATCCGGTTTATTATCCTCATCCGGGATGGGCCGAGCAGGATCCGGAAGAATGGTGGGAGGGAGTATGCAAAGCTCTGAATACCATTTGGAAAAACGGAAAGGTTTCTCCTGAGGATATTGCCGGTGTGGGTATCGACGGACAGAGCTGGTCAGCGATACCGATCGACAGGGACGGCAAAGTACTTGCCCGCACACCGATCTGGATGGATCAGAGAGCAAAGAGCCAATGTGAAGATGCTTCTGCCCGGATCGGGAGCGATGCGATCTTTGAAGTATGCGGCAATGCTCTTCTGCCTTCTTACACGACCGGAAAAGTACTCTGGTATCGGGAGGAGCTGCCTGAAATGTACAGCAGGATCGATAAGATCCTGCAGTCTAACAGTTTCATTGTATATAAGCTTACTGGTGAGATCACACAGGAAGTATCCCAGGGCTACGGCTGGCACTGCTTTGATATGCGGCGCGGCTGCTGGAATACGGATATGATCCGTTCATTCGGTCTTGAGGAATCTTTCCTCCCTCCGATACTGAAGTGTGATGAGATCGCCGGGAAGGTCAGCGCCGGTGCGTCAGCTCAGTGTGGACTGCCTGAGGGAACACCTGTTGTTGCCGGAGGACTGGATGCCGCGTGCGGTACACTCGGCGCCGGTGTTCTCCACAGCGGAGAAACGCAGGAACAGGGGGGACAGGCTGGAGGCATGAGCATCTGCCTGGATACCTATAAGGCAGATCCCAGATTGATCATGAGTTATCATGTAGTGCCGGACAGATGGCTGATCCAGGGCGGAACGGTAGGCGGCGGAGGCGTGATGCGCTGGTTTGAAGCTCAGTTCGGCGACTATGAGAGATCCGCTGCAGCTTCGACCGGGAAATCCTCACTGGTACAGTTGGGAGAGCTTGCGGAGAAGGTTGCTCCTGGCTGCGACGGACTGGTATTCCTTCCGTACATGTCCGGAGAACGGACACCGATCTGGGATCCGGAGGCGAAGGGTGTATTCTATGGACTGGATTTTTCGAAGACCAAGGGTCATTTTGTCCGGGCCTGCATGGAAGGAGTTGCATATTCCCTGAGGCATAATCTGGAGGTCGCCAGCGAGGCAGGAGCCGATGCTGCGGTCTTGCGGGCTGTCGGAGGAAGCGCAAATTCTCTTCTGTGGACACAGATCAAATCGGATATCACGGGCAAACCCATTGTCGTCCCCTACGCGGATGAAGCTACGACGCTGGGGGCAGCATTGCTGGCCGGAGTCGGCTGCGGATTTTATTCGGGCTATGAGGAGGCGATCGCACTTACCGTGCGGGAGACCAGAAGACATGAGCCGGATCCGTCGGTAAAGGAAGCGTATGATCACGCGTATCAGATCTACCGGGGCCTGTATGAGGATCTGAAAGACCGGATGCACAGCGCATGACCCGGGAATACAGCGGTAAACAGTTATATCAGGATGATTTATCAGTAACAGCCCTGTGTACCGGGGTTGAGCATAAGACGGGTTTAAACCGTAGGGGGAAGTAAGATGACACAGATGATGAAAGCAGGAGTAGTTCATGCAAGAGAAGATCTTCGTTTTGAAGACGTACCGATGCCGGAGCTGCTTCCGGGAACAGTCAGGGTGAAGGTGAAATACACCGGTATCTGCGGTTCGGATATTCCGCGCGTTAATGGAGATGCCTGTCATTTCTATCCGAACATTCTGGGACATGAGTTTTCGGGAGTGGTGGAGGAGACTGCTTCAGATGTAAAGACCCTCAAAAAAGGTGACCGGGTCGCAGGCATTCCGCTGGTTCCGTGCATGAAATGCGAAGACTGCCAGAAAGGAAATTATTCTCTGTGCAAGCATTACAGCTTTATCGGTTCCAGACAGCAGGGAAGCTTTGCGGAATATGTGGTAGTACCGGAACAGAATGCGGTCCGTTTTGATGACAGCGTGAGCTTTGAACAGGGAGCCTTTTTTGAACCGGCTACGGTCGCTCTGCACGGACTGGAACGTACCGGATATCAGGGCGGACATACGGTAGCGATTCTCGGCGGAGGAACCGTCGGAATGATGACGATGCAGTGGGCAAAGATCTTCGGTGCATCAAAGGTCGTGGTATTTGATATCGTAAAGGAACGACTGGATCTGGCGCTGCGTCTTGGAGCGGATGCCGGTGTAAATACACTGGATGCGGATTTTGAGGATCAGGTCAAAGCTCTTACGAACGGAAGAGGTTTTGACTATGTCTATGAGACAGCAGGAAATACGATCACCATGAAAATGGCGTTCAGACTGGCAGCCAATAAAGCGGGAGTATGCTTCATCGGCACACCGACAAGAGAACTCAGCTTTACAGTGGATGAATGGGAAATGATGAACCGGAAAGAATTTACACTTACCGGATCCTGGATGAGCTATTCCGCTCCGTTCCCGGGACATGAATGGGCTCTGACAGCGCATTATTTCGGAAACGGGCAGCTGAAGTTCGATGATTCGTTTATTTATAAGATCGTTCCGCTCTCCGAAATGGCTCAGGCTTTTGAGTGGTTCAAAACACCGGGAACGGTGAAAGGCAAGATCCTGGTAGATTCCGAAAGATAGTGGATCGGAAACAGGACCGGAACAGATCTGTTCAGGCGTCATGAAGATTGGAGGAGGCCGGAGAAAGATGGCATCGACGATCAAGGACATTAAATCAGAGACCGGTCTGGCACTGGCAACGATCTCTAAATATCTGAATGGCGGAAATGTACGCACGGAAAATCGTGAAAAGATCGAAGCCGCGATCAAAAAGCTGGACTACAGGCCGAATGAAATGGCAAGGGCTTTGATCACAAAAAAGACACGGACGATCGGTTTTGTAATCAATGATATAGCGAGCCAGTTCAGCGGTATCCTGCTCCGTTATACCGGGCAGCTTCTCCGTAAACACGGATACAGCATGATGATCTGCGACTCCGCCCACGATCCGCAGCTGGAAGAGAAAAACATACGGTTCTGTGTTGACAAGAAGGTGGATGGGATCCTGCTGCTGCCGGTGGGAATGGACAGCGGAAATCTGTCCTCGGCGAAAGCGGCAAATGTTCCTGTAGTACTTCTGGACCGTGAGGTTCCCGGGAGTGGATGTGACTGTATTACGATCGACAACCGGGAGGCAGCCCGAAGGGCGGTCAATGAGCTGGCAAGGCACGGACATACCAGAATCGCAGTGATCCATTCCGAAGAATACACGGGAAATGAGAGGTATCTTGGATATCTGGATGCAATGCGCGAGCATGATCTTCCGATTCCGGATGACTATATCTATTCAGGACCGATGCATTCCACACAGCTGGGATACAGAGGGATGGAGAAACTCATGGCTCTTGAGGAACCGCCTACAGCGATCATGATGACGAACTATGAGGTCAGTCTCGGAGTGGTGATGGCCATGAATGAGGAAGGCCTGAAATGTCCGGAGGATTTTTCGCTTCTTGGATTTGACGAATTGACGCTGGCTCTGGTGGTCCGACCGAAGATCACAGTGGTTGCCCAGCCAATGGAGGAGATCTGCCAGGAAGGCGTGAGGCTGCTGATGGCAAGGGTGGACGGTGAAACGGACATTCCGCCGCGCAGGATCAGTATTTATGCGGGAATCGCTCCCGGAGAGTCTGTAAGGGAGATTCGTACGGACCGGACACAGGCGGGATGACAGGCAGAATTTATGAGAATCAAAGTAACTGTTCAGGACCGTAAGGCATCTGGCAGGCTTAGATAATGAATTCAGACAGGAGGGAAAAATTATGACAGATCCGAAAAAAGTTCCGTTCTTTACATTAAATGACGGAAGCAAGATTCCATGCCTTGGCATGGGGACCTTTGGATCAGACCGCTGCAGTGCAGAGGAAGTGGCTGCAGCAGTGGCAGGAGGACTTCGGTGCGGGTACCGGCTTTTTGACTGCGCTGCCTGCTATGGGAATGAGGCGCAGATCGGCGCTGAATTCCGTAAGGCTTTTGATGAAGGAATCGTAAAGCGTGAGGATCTGTTCATCATGTCCAAGGTCTGGAATGACATGCACAGGAATGTTGCTGCTTCCTGTAAGAAGAGCATTGAAGATCTGCAGTGTGATTACCTGGACATGCTCTTTATCCACTGGCCGTTCCCGAATTACCATGCGCCTTTCTGTGACGTAGATTCGCGTAATCCGGACTCCAAACCTTTCTCGGTTGAAGAATTTGTGGACACATATCGTCAGATCGAGGAGCTGGTGGATCAGGGGCTGGTAAAGCATATCGGCATCTCCAATATGACGATCCCGAAACTGGATGCGGTCCTCGGAAAGCTGCGCATCAAACCGGCTGCCTGTGAATCAGAGATGCATCCCTGCTTCCAGGAGCAGGAGCTTCTGGAATACCTCAATAAGCAGGATATCCTTTCCATCGGTTATATGCCGCTCGGATCCCCGAGACGTCCGGAACGCGATATTGAGCCGGATGACTATGTGGATATGCAGATGCCCGAACTGAAAGAGATCGCAGCGGCGCACGGTGTGCATCCGGCGATCATCTGCCTGAAGTGGGCACTGGGAAGAGGAGTGCTTCCGATCCCGTTCTCCATGCACAACTATGAGGCAAATCTGGAAGCGACCGTGACGGAGAAACTCACGGATGAAGAGATGGCTGTCATCGCAACTCTTGAAAGAGGAAACCGCCTCGTGAAGGGTCATGTATTCCTGTGGCCGGGGGCGAAGGACTGGCATGATCTGTGGGATGAGGACGGTGTGATCACATCCTGTACTGACTGCTGATCAGAGACAGCGGGAAAAGAAAACGCACAGGACACGGAGGAAGGAAAAGATGAAGATCACCGGGCTGGATCATATCACGGTCAATGTAACGGATCTGGAGGCCTCAAAGGCTTTTTATGAGAAAATTTTCGGACTTACTTTCTGCGGGTTCATTGACATGGGAGATCATACGCTGACCTATTACGCACTCCCGGGAGGAGTCCGTCTGGAACTGATCGATTATTCAGAGAAAGATCAGCCGTCAGCGGCTGCGGTTACCCATGTCGGTATGTACAGGCATTTCTGCCTGGAAGTGGATTCGCTGGAAGAGTTAATGCATAAATGCCGGGAATACGGCGCACAGGTGACCAAAGAACCTTCTTTCGTGGAACGTCTGGAACGAAGTAATGTTCTTCTGACAGACCCGAACGGAGTTGAGATCGAGGTGTTTGAAAAACAGAAGTAACGGGGATACGGCCCATTCGTTCAGCATGATGAGGAGAACTGATGTACAGGATAGATGAAGGCTGGGAAGCGTACTATTTGGAGACAGAGCCGGAGCGCCGGCGGGAGATCTGGAAAGACCTGGCGAAAGAAGCAGATGACACAGTGACGATGCTCCGCGGTATGCTCTGGGAGCGGCGGCACCTGGATCCGAAAAATCCCAAAGGACTGGCGGACCGGATGCTGTGGCAGTGCGTGAATCTGGCGGAACTGTATTCAGTGCGGCTGATGAGACGGCGGACAGCTCAAAAGGAGGTGCTTGAAGCGCTGCATTCCTTCGGACAGGAGGAAGCAGTTGCCTGCGGCGAGGCAGGAGAGAATGCATATTATTATGAGATTCGCAATGCTGCCCGAAGGTATCTGAAGACGTGTCAGAATCCGGAATACCGCAGGACGCTTTTCGGTCTTCTCAGCTCGGGCGAGAAAGACCGGAAAAACCAGATGGCCAGAGACGTGTGGCAAATGACCGAAGGTGTGGCCGGAAGGTTCGGGCTGGAACACGAAATGCGATTCTGGACAGCAGCGATTCAGGATGAATTCATCACCGTGATGCCCTCAGGAAGGACACTGCTGGCGAAATTTCGTGAGGGACACAGCTCCTGAAGGGAACCGGGCAGCTTATGCCGGCCGATGCGGTACAACAGACATATAGAACTCTTTGCAAAGATTGCTTTGTGCATATTATACAAGGAAATGGTGGATTGACAAAAAGCATATGGTATGAAATAATGACATTTGGTGGAATTACATAAAGTATGCTGTGTGGATTCCACCAGTTAGCTGCGAAAAAGCAGCAGACTGCCGAATAAGAAGCGGCTGCCGTCAGCAAAGCGCCGATAACGGCATTTATGGCGGAAAACGGAAAGGCGGGAGGAAAAACGTTTTGGAAAAGATCAAGCAAAATCCAATAGTCAAAAAACTGGGCTTTAACCGGATCATCCTGTTCTGTATCCTGATACTGATGTATCTGGCATTCTCACTGGCGATTCCCGGTTTTGCCGGCATGGCCAGAATCATGAGTATTCTGAACTATGTTTATTTTCTGGGGTTCCTTGCCCTGGGTGTAACCTTTGTTATTGCAACCGGCGGTATTGATTTCTCGATCGGCCCGGTCATGTTCTGTTGTGCTCTGATGTCCGGATATACACTGAACACCTATGGAGCTCCTGTAGCAGTCTCACTTCTGTTGAGCATCGTGATCGGCTTCTGCTTCGGTATGTTCAACGGCTATCTGGTAGCTTATATCGGAGTTCCGCCTTTTATCGTGTCCATGGCGACGATGAACATTGCCAAAGGTCTTGGGTCCGTGTTTACAAAGACCCAGTCCGTCAGCTGGCCCCAGGCCAATGATCCGACCGGAAAAGGCTGGTTCCGCTCTCTGGTAAAGGTAGAAGGAGTTCCCACCGGCCTGATCATTTTCGCAGTCGCGGTCGTGATCCTTTACATCGTTATGAATAATACGAAGGCAGGCCGCTATATCCTCTGCCTTGGCAGCAATAAAGAAGCGGTCCGTCTGTCGGGCGTAAATGTACGCAAGTGGCAGATGCTTGCCTATGTGATCTGCGGCCTGATGGCAGGAATTGCAGCCATCTTCTTCGTAAGCGCCTACACAACGGTCCAGCCGGGTCTGGGCGATACATACAACAATGAAGCGATCGCTTCATGTGTAATGGGCGGCACCTCGATGGCCGGCGGTCTGGCGTCCATCGGCGGAACGGTGATCGGTGTATTCGTCATCTCTCTTCTGCAGGAAGGAATCATGGCATTGCGCATGACCAAAGAAGTGCAGATGATCATTACCGGTCTGATCGTTATTGTATTCGTGTATGCTGACGTTTCCGCAAGACGCCGGAAGAACTGACGGAAAGGAGAAGGAGAAAATGGGCGAAGTTATTTTGACAATGAAAGGCATCGACAAATCCTTCCCCGGTGTACATGCGCTGGATCATGTTGATCTGGAACTTCGCAAAGGCGAAGTGCATGCATTGATGGGTGAGAACGGTGCCGGAAAATCCACGCTGATGAAGGTACTCACCGGAATCTATACCAAGGACTCCGGGACCATCACCTATGAAGGAAAAGAAGTAGAATTCCATAATACGCATGAGGCACAGGAAGCCGGTATCGTGATCGTGCATCAGGAGCTGAACATGGTAGGCGACCTGACTGTGGCACAGAATATTTTTATCGGCCGTGAGTTCAAAAAGGGCATCATGATCGACGACCGTAAAATGATCGCCGAATCGAAAAAACTGTTCGATGATCTGCATATCGACATCGATCCCCGGGCCAAAATGAGTGACCTGACGGTCGGCAAGCAGCAGATGTGCGAGATCGCCAAGGCCATCTCCCACAAGGCTAAGATCATTATCTTCGATGAGCCTTCCGCAGCACTGACCGAGAAAGAGATCGAGGATCTGTTCCGCATCATCCGCGACCTGCGCAGCCAGAACCTGGGCATCATCTACATCTCTCACAGAATGGATGAGATCAAGGTGATCACCGACCGTGTTACCGTCATGCGTGACGGCGGATATGTCGGAACTCTGATCACAAACGACTGTACAAAGGAAGATATCATCAACATGATGGTAGGCCGTGTGATCTATGAAGAGCCGAAGACTCACAGCATGGTTCCGGAGGGAGCTCCGGTAGTGCTGAAGGTCGAGCATCTCAACGCCGGCAAGATGGTACAGGATGTAAGCTTTGAACTCCATAAGGGAGAGATCCTCGGCTTCTCCGGCCTGATGGGTGCCGGACGTACGGAAACGGCCAGGGCTTTGTTTGGAGCGGATCCGAAGCAGAGCGGAGATATCTATATCAATGGTGAGAAGGTCACTATCAACACCCCGGAAGATGCTGTTAAGCACGGCATCGGTTATCTGTCAGAGGACCGCAAGCGTTTCGGTATCGTAGTACAGAAGACCATTGCGGAGAATTCCACGATGGCTACGCTGGAAAAATACATGAGCGGTCTGTTCATCAACAAAGGTGCTGAAAAGAAAGTCGCTGAGCAGTATGTACAGGAGCTTGCGACGAAGACCCCGAGTGTGGATGAGCTGGTCGTCAACCTCTCCGGCGGTAATCAGCAGAAGGTCGTTATCGCAAAATGGCTGGTAAGGAACTGCGACATACTGATCTTTGACGAGCCTACAAGAGGTATCGATGTAGGTGCAAAGAACGAGATCTACAAGCTGATGAACCGTCTGGCCGCGGAAGGCAAGTCCATTATCATGATCTCTTCGGAAATGACCGAGATCCTTCGTATGAGCGACCGCGTTCTGGTCATGTGCGAAGGCAAGAAGACCGGTGAGATCGCGATTGAGGAAGCAACTCAGGAAGCGATCATGGACAAGGCAACGCGCGATATTAAATAGGGGGAGAGAAGATGACGAAAAAGAAATCAATATTTACCCAGGAGGTCATTGTAGGGATCGTCCTGGTGGCCCTGTATCTGATCTTCCGTTTGATCAGTTCGGACTTCGGAAAATATACAACATTCCTGAGCATGATGGACATTTCCTACTATTATGCTTTGATGGCCATCGGCGTTGCATTTCCGCTGATCACCGGCGGCGTTGATCTTTCCATCGGTACCGGCATGATCTGCTACGCACTGGCCGGCGGCTGTCTGATCCGTTTCTACAACTGCCCGACCGGACTGGCGATCCTTGTATCCATCGGCTTTGGTATGCTGATCGGCCTTGCCAACGGTGTTCTGATCGCAGTGATGGGTCTTCCGCCTTTCCTGGCAACGCTTTGTAACTGTATGATCACAAGAGGCCTCGGCTCCGTTGTTACCGGTTCCTTCGCTATTCCGTGGCCTACCGCGAAACAGCCGAACGGATGGTTCCATTCCATTTTTAAGATCACATTGGAGAATAAGACCAAGCTTCCGCTGGGTCTGCTCTGGGTCATTCTGCTGATGCTTATCATGCAGTTTGTTCTGGCACACACCAGATTCGGAAGATATACCATCGCCATCGGATCCAATAAGGAAGCAGCGATCCTCTCCGGTATCAATGTAAAGTTCTATCATGTAATGGACTATGTGGTCAGCGGACTGTTCGCCGGACTGGCTTCCATCGCTTACGCAGCCGTTATCAAAACGGTACAGCCGGGTACCGGTGCCGGTATGGAACTGGATGCCATCGGCGGTGCCATCGTAGGCGGTGTTTCCGCTTCCGGCGGTTACGGAACGATCTACGGTACCGTTCTCGGCGCTTATGTCATTATCTTCCTGAAACAGGGACTTCCTTACATCGGTTTCAACGCCAATATGCAGCAGATCATTACCGGTCTCGTACTGATCGGCGCAGTTATGATCGATATCGTGAAGAGAAGAGTGATCAAATAACTGCCGCAAGATTAACCGCATTATTATTTTGGAAATCGCCTCGGACAGAGGAGGATTTTATAAATTCATTCAATCATTCAAAGGAGGAAAAAAGAATGAAGAAAAAAGTTTTGGCAGCAATGATGAGTGCTATCCTGGCTGGAAGCCTTATTGCAGCACCGGTATTCGCAGCAGAAAACCTTTCTGATACCACAGAAGGCGTTGCTCAGTTCGATGGACTGGCTGCAAACGAAGCTTACGATTTCCAGATCGTTGTGAAATCCTTCCAGTCCACTTACTGGCAGGCAGCTCTGCAGGGCATGGATCAGGCAGCTGAAGAACTCGGCGTTACCTATTCCGCACAGGGCCCGGCTTCTGAGTCCGATATCGCTGACCAGGTGAACATGCTCAACAGTGCTATCAATGGCGCTCCGGCAGGTGTAGGTCTTGCAGCATGCGATACTTCTTCTGTACTTGAATCTCTGCAGGCAGCAGCTGACGCAGGCGTTCCGGTCGTAGCATTCGATACCGGTATCGCAGATGCTCCGGAAGGCTCCGTAGTTTGCACGGTTGTTACAGACAATACCGCAGCAGGCGAAGTTGCAGCTATCAATATGTATGAAGCAATCAAGGATCAGCTGGGCAACGGCACCGTTCGTATCGGTGAGATCAACCAGGATAACTACGCTCTGAACATCCAGCAGCGCGGCCTTGGCTTCATCAACAAGATGATCGAACTGGCAGCAGCTGATGGCTACACCGTAGCTATGGAAGGTAATGAATTCTATGTAAACGGTGCTGAAGGCGCTGTTGAAGGCGATGCCGACATCATCCTTGAAGTCCGTGTACCGGCTCAGACCACTGTTGACCTTTGCTCCACCGAAGCTGGCACCATCCTGGATAAGGAAGACACCATCGCTGTATTCGGTTCCAACCAGACCGCAGCTGAAGGACTTCTGGTTGCAAACGATAACCGTGAAGTTCTTGGCGACACCGTTGTTGGTGTAGGCTTTGACGCTGGTACCTCCATCAAGGCTGCTGTAGAAGACGGCACATTCCTTGGCGCTGTTACCCAGTCTCCGCTGATGATGGGTTACTACTGCATCTATGCTCTGACCGCTGCAGCAAACGGCCAGGAGCTGATCGATGTTCCGACCGATGGTTATTGGTATGATGCTTCCAACATGACCGATGAGAACATCGCTCCGAACCTGTACGACTAATCCGTCAGGATCTTACACAGGTGCGTAGAAAGGTTCAGGAAGGATATCCTTCATTGAATTGAATTAAAAAAGAAGAGCTTCCCCTGCTGCAGGCAGTGAATGTCTGCAAAAGGGGAAGCTTTTTCTGCATAATAGTATAGGATTTGACGTAAACAAAAACAGCCGGCACCCGGGGATCTGTCCTCGTGGTGCCGGCCGTGAAGGTTACATTATTTCGGTGCTTTCCGGGGCTGGGCCTCCAGCTGCTCTTCGGCGGAGATCACATGACCGCATTTCGGGCAGGTGCTGTCTTCAATGACACGGCCCTTGCGGGTAAATACTTCCACAGTTTCACCGCACTTCGGGCAGGTGCGTTCCTCGGGAATCGGTGTCGCAAATTGAGCTTCACAATTGTCGATTACTGCCATTTCTAACCCCTCCTTCTGAATGGATAGAAGCAAAAGCTTTCTCGCGCAGGCACGAGCAGCTTATGACTGTATTACCTGATCCCATCATATCATAGGTTCGTATCTGCATCAAGTTCTGTAGATTTTTCTGCAGAAATTCGGTATACTTTAATTGTTGGATTATGGAGTACAGCCGGTCTTTCTTATGATCCGATGGGAAAACGGCTGCCGGCATCGAAGGAGGCTTTCAATGAAATACGGTATTTATATTTCTTACTGGGAGAAGGAGTGGGGCGGTGATCCGATCGCTTATGTAGAGAGAGTAAAAAATCTGGGATTTGATATTCTTGAAGTAGCCTGCCAGGATTTTCTGGGAAAAGAGGATGCATATATGGAACGGCTCAGGGAGAGCGCCAGAGCTGCCGGGCTTCGGCTGACCGGCGGATATGGCCCGGATGCTGCGCACAACATTTCCTCTGCGGATCCTTCGATCGTAAAGGCTGCTTTTGAGAAATATGAAGCGATGTTTAAGAAGATGCAGATCGCGGGCATCGATCTTCTGGGAGGCGGTCTGTACACTTACTGGCCGGCGGATTATTCAAAACCTGTTGATAAGATCGGGGATACGGCGCGGGCCATCACAAATGTCCGGGAACTGGGCGATATGGCAGCAGCATATGGAATCACGCTGGGCATGGAAGTGCTTAACCGGTTTGAAGGATATCTTCTGAACACATGCGAGGAAGCCCTGGATCTGGTGACAAAGATCGATCGTCCGAATGTAAAGATCATGCTGGATACGTTCCACATGAATGTCGAAGAGGATTCTTTTGGAGATGCTGTCCGACTGGCAGGACCTCTGCTTGGTCATATGCATGTGGGCGAGGCAAATCGCCGGCCGCCGCATGAAGGCGGACGTATCCCCTGGAAGGAGATCGGCGATGCGCTGCACGAGATCGGTTATGACGGCGATGTGGTGATGGAGCCGTTTGTCCGTCAGGGCGGCGGAATCGGAAGGGATATCTGTGTATGGCGGGATCTGACGAAAGGAGAAGGTCCGGCGCTTACCGCAAAGCTGGATGAGGATGCGGCAAGATCTGTTGCGTTCCTGCGGGGCCTTTGGGGCTGAGCCGTTTTCCGTTCACTTCTTAAAACCGGGCTGACAGGAGGTATGCACAAGCACACCAGGGGCAGGGGGACAGTCATTCAGCCCCGGTACTGTCCGGGGGTGATTCCTTTGTATCTGCGGAAGATGCGGATAAAGTAGCTCACATCATTGAAACCGCATTCAAGAGCAATGTCGGTGATCGGATGATCGGTGGTAGAGAGTGCGTAGCAGGCGTATTCGATCCGCTGCATATTCAGGTATTCGATCGGCGTGTGATGCGTCATCTGAGAAAAGAATCTGCAGAAATATTTGGGAGACATTGAGGCAGCCTGTGCCATGTCTTCCAGTGTTACAGCGTTTCCCAGATGTGTATCGATGTAGTCGATCACTTTGCGCAGCTGCATGGTCTTGCGCAGATCCCTGGCAGAGGTATGCGGCTGTGTATCCAGATAGAGATGCGCGGAAAAAATGTGTGCGAAGAAGCGGTAAAGCTGTCCGATCACGGACATTTCATATGCAGGATTCTTCCGGGACATCACCTGAAACGCCTCCCCGGCGATCCGAAGGGTCTCCGGGTGGGAGGAAGTGAAATGATGGTACACTAAAGCAGAACGGTCCAGGATCCTCTGGATGTACGGCGAGCATGGCGCGAGACGCAGAAACAGATCCAGGTCAAAGACCAGGCATTCATAGATGCAGTCATGCGGGATGCCGGCGTGAAGAACTCCGCCATGGACAAAGGCAAGTTCGCCTTCAAGAAGATCGAAACTCTTTTCGTTTAATGTGAGAGTAAGGGAGCCGGAAAGGACCCGGATGAGCTCGTATTCTGTATGCCAGTGATAGTTCATCAGATAGCGCGGATGGCCCTCCTGTACATAGTAGTATTCGACCGGAAAAGCGTCCGTTCCGTGTTTCTTTTTTTCATGCATCTCGAGATATTGCATTTTTGACTCCCGTAAAAAAGCAAAAAGTGAAAATTGTCTTGTTTCAGGTGATTATAATACAAGAAAAGCCCTTGCGGCAATGGTAAAATGTTATAGAAAGAAATAAATTAACATAATGGAGGGTTTAACTATGGCAGACACAAGAAAACTGATCGGCGGCCGTCCCGTGATCGGCATCCGTCCCGTGATCGACGGACGTAAAGGACCGCTTGATGTACGCGGATCCCTGGAAGAGCAGACGATGGGAATGGCTCTGAAGGCTAAGAAGCTCTATGAAGAGAATCTTCGCTACTCCGATGGCACACCCGTAAAGGTGGTCATTTCCGATACCACCATCGGCCGTGTACGCGAGAGCGCTGCCTGCGCCGAGAAGTTTAAAAAGGAAGGCGTTGATATCACCCTTACCGTTACACCGTGCTGGTGCTACGGTTCCGAGACCATGGATATGGATCCCACGACGATCAAAGGCGTGTGGGGCTTGAATGCAACCGAGCGTCCCGGTGCTGTATATCTGGCATCCGTGCTTGCGACTCATGCACAGAAGGGTCTTCCGGCATTCGGTATGTACGGCCATGAAGTACAGGAAGCCGATGACGAAGTGGTTCCGGATGATGTTGTAGAAATGCTGCTCCGCTTCGGCCGCGCTGCAGTTGCAGTTGCTTCCCTGCGCGGGACAAGCTATCTGCAGATCGGTTCTGCCTGCATGGGTATCGGCGGATCCATCATCGACCAGGATTTCATTGAGTCCTATCTTGGAATGCGCGTTGAGTCCGTGGATGAGGTCGAGATCATCCGTCGTATGACCGAGGGAATCTATGATGAGGAAGAATATCAGAGAGCTCTTGCCTGGACGAAGGAAAACTGCAAAGAGTGCTTCGACAAGAATCCGGACTGGATCCAGAAATCCCGTGAAGTGAAGGACGAGCAGTGGGAGTTCACCGTAAAGATGTATGTCATCATCAAGGACCTGATGCGCGGCAACGAAAAGCTGGCTGAGAAGTTCCCGGAGGAAGCTCTCGGACACAATGCTATCGCAGGTGGTTTCCAGGGTCAGAGACAGTGGACCGACCACTATCCCAACGCAGACTTTGCCGAGGCTATGCTCAATTCTTCATTTGACTGGAACGGAGCGAGAGAACCTTATGTTCTCGCAACCGAGAATGATACTCTCAACGGACTTGGAATGCTTCTTATGAAGCTTCTTACAAACCGTCCTCAGATGTTTGCCGATGTGCGTACATACTGGAGCGGAGATTCCGTGAAAAGAGTTACGGGCTACGACATTGAAGGTAAAGCAAAAGAAGCGGACGGATTTATCCACCTCATCAATTCCGGCGCCTGCTGCATTGATGCCTGCGGCGAAGTCAAGGATGAAAACGGCAACGGTATAATCAAAGAATGGTATAAAGTAACTCCGGAAGATCAGAAACTTATGACCGATGCAACAACCTGGGCAATGGCAGACAGAGGCTACTTCCGCGGCGGCGGATATTCTTCCCGCTTCCTTACAAGAGCGGAAATGCCCGCAACAATGATTCGTCTCAACATTGTCAAAGGTCTCGGCCCTGTCATTCAGATCTGTGAAGGCTGGACTGTAAACCTTCCCGATGAAGTGTCCGACATTCTCTGGAAGAGAACAGATTACACCTGGCCTTGCACATGGTTTGCTCCGAGATGCAACGGCGTAGGCGGCGACGCGTTTAATTCGGCTTATGACCTTATGAATAACTGGGGCGCAAATCATGGCGCAATCAGTTACGGTCACATCGGCGCTGACCTTATTTCACTTTGCTCGATTCTCCGCATTCCCGTAGCGCTCCACAATATACCCGATGAAAAGATTTTCAGACCCGCCGTCTGGAATTCATTCGGAACAAAAGACCGTGAGGGCGCGGATTTCAGAGCGTGTGCCGCATTCGGTCCTGCTTATAAATCAATCAGATAAAAGAATAAAATAATAAAAAG
>CACZZH010000048.1 GCA_902785635.1 uncultured Lachnospiraceae bacterium | reverse complement strand
CTTGGCTGCGCATTAGCTGTCGGGGTGATCTCTTCTGTGATCATATGGAAGAATTTCCGGCCTTCTCCCGGAAGACCCTATGAACAGATCACTATGGAGCAGGCACTTGATTTTATGACCTTTGAAACCGGTTATATTCTTGTGGACATCGGGACGAAAGAGGAATATGAAGAGGGACATCTGGAGAATGCCGTTAATATTCCTTATGAAAAGCTCGGCAGTCTGGTCACGACATTATTGCCTCAGAAGGATCAGCAGATCTATGTGTATGGCAGGGACAGAACACGCAGTGATATGGCTGCCAGAAAACTCTGTGAACTGGGATACACGAATATATCGGAGATCACGGACGCGCTTCCTTCCTCACAGGCTTCCACGCAGTAATTGATTTGATTGGAATTTCAATATTCATAAAAAGGAGTAGATTACAATGATTCGATCAAGACGGTCAGTACGATTGGCAGTGTGTTCATTCTTTACGGTACTTATGTGTACACTGTTTGCATTTGGAGCACAGGCTGCGAAGGCTCCTTCAAAACCGAAAAAACTCAAGGTTACCGGAACCGAGAGTTCAATCACGCTTACCTGGAAAGTATCCGATAAAGCAAACGGCTACATGATCTATATGAAAAAAGGAGTTCCGGGCGGCGAATTCAAGAAGATCGCAAGAGTCAAAAATGTAAATATTACGACTTTTGAAAAAAGGAAGATGAAGACCGGAAGAACATATTATTTTTATGTTCAGGCTTATCGGAGAAAGAATGGCCAGATCATCCTTTCTCAGAAATCCAGAACGGTCAAGATCACACTTTTGCCGAATAAACCTGACAATCTGTCCGGACTTCTTGGAATGTCCAAGAGCAAGACGGCTGTCCTGATGTGGAATAAGGCCGAAAAAGCCACTGAGTATCTCGTTCAGCAGAAGATCGGCGGCAAATGGAAAAAGGTCATGACCACAGACAAGACTATGGCTGTGATCGAAGACCTGGAAACAGGCAGTACCTATAAGTTCCGGGTGAGGCCGTACCGTGTAAAGAATGACCTGTCCACCCGGGGACAGGGAATGATCGTAACCGTCAAGATCGAGCCTCTTAAGGTGCAGGTGGAGCGGGTCGTGAGCCGGGATGTGTACGAGGTTCAGATGACACGCACGGTGACTGTGCGTAAGCTGGACGGTTCCGGAACGGTTACTCTGACAGCCGGGTCTACACTTGGTGCCGTCTGGAAGAATTATACCCTTGGGGACTCCACAAATGATCATATCGTTGAATATTTCGTGACCCGTGACGGCGTGAAGGTGGAAGGCGTTCAGGATGCCTGCGTCCCGTTGTCGGATCTGAACTGGAATCATTCAAAACCTTATTCCGCTCTTGTCGCAGAATATTACGTAAATAAGACAAATCCGCAGACAAGTAAGACGAACTGGTGTCTGTGGATCAACTACTACACGCAGTACATTTACGCGTTCAAGAGAAAAAATGCGAACTCTGAGTGGCAATGGTATGCTACCTGGGAGACTTCTACGGGAAGATACGGTATGACACAGACGCCAAGAGGAAAGCTTGAGATTGTCAAGAAGAGCATGCGGTATTACTTCCCGGATGCGGGCGGAGCATACGGTATGTGGGCTTCTCATCTGACGGGCGAGGGCAATGCGATTCACGGGCCGCGCCGGCATTCCAGCGGCGTCTATATGGATCCCGGAGAGATCGGATATCCGCTTTCTTCCGGATGCTGCAGGCTCTTTGACGTATATGCCAAGTTTGTGTATGACAACATGGATATAGGAACCAGAGTACTGGTGGCCTGATGGGTTTTATTCTTCATCGCGCAATACCTGTGACTTCAGTCATGAGATACGCGTGTAGCAACAAACTTGTCTTCATCGTGTAGTTCAGGTTCGCGATGAAGAAAAAAAGCCTCCGGCGGGATGCCAGGGCTGCGCAAAGGAAGGTGCCGGCGGAGCTGGCGCGCAGCCCGGCAGCAAGAACGCCGGATGGCGTTCTTGACTAAGGAAGTGCTGATCTGATCAGTGCTTCCTTAGCTGTGTAAAGAAAAGACTTATGGGGGAATGAATCTTGGGAGAAGTGCGGATCGCTGATAAAAGAAAAAGCCTTGCGGTTTCTCTGCTTCTGAATGCGGGGGTCATGCTGCTTTTCCGGTTTTGCATGGTACCGGTTTTTGAGACCAATGATGATATGGCCATTATGGGAATCGTCAATGGGACCCGGGGAAAGTTAGACATCCATGCGATTCAGCATTTTCTGCTGGGACTTCTTTACAAAAGCCTGTATTCGATCACCTGCAGTGTCTCCTGGTATTCGGTGTGCCAGTATCTGTTTCTGATGCTTGCCTTCAGCGCGGTGTGTTATGTGCTGATCCGCAGAGCGGGCACGCATGCGGGAATCGGGATCTGGCTTGTGATCACCTCTTTTTTTGCGCCCCAGTGTTACGGGATGATGCAGTATACCAAAGCAGCAGGGATACTTACCTGCAGCGGGATTTTTATGCTGTTTCATTCTGTTGCCGGTGATGATACGAAAAAGATCAGTCCGGCGGAATGCGCCGCTGGTTTTATTCTTGCACTGACCGGTTCTATGTACCGGTATGATGAATTTCTCTCCTCCGGCATGCTGATGACCGGGATCGGGGTGTATCTGCTCCTGCTTTTGTGTGGAGAGGAAAAAAGTGCGGTTTTCAAAAAAATCATGCATTATGTGCTGGTTTTCGGTGCTTTGTTCTTGACGGCATTTCTTTTGAAAAAGGCTGACACTTCTTTTTATTCTTCCGATGAACGCTGGAGCTATTACAAAGAGTACAATGATCTGCGCGCACAGCTGCAGGATTATGGTTTTCCGGACTATGAAATGAACCGGGAAGCGTATGAAGCACTTGGCATCAATGAGGATGCCTATGATCTTTATTCCGGCTGGAATCAGTTCGATCCGGATAAACTGGATGCGGAGACAATGCGCAGCCTGATCGCTCTGAAAGAGGAAAGAAAGTTCACCGGGCAGGTGGTTAAGGATTACTTCCGGGAGATGCCCTCCTTTTTCATGAATAACCGTATGTGCAGATGTTTTCTGATGATGCTGGCAGTCCTGCTGTTTGTGGTATACAGGGGAAGAAAAAAGCACAGGTGGAAAGTGTTTGCGGCAGCTGCCTGGCAGTTCCTTCTGTTTGGCATGCTGTATTTATATCTGTTTTATAAAGGCCGGTATACAATGGACCGGATCGCTGTGGGATACTGGTTTGCCATGATACTTTTTGCCTCATGGATCCTCACGGAATTCAGTTCCGCCTTCCGGACGGAAGAGGGACAGCGGGCACTGCTGATCCTGGGAGGGATCGCTTTCGGTTTCTACAGCAGCTACTGGCTGGATGCTCTGCCATCATCCAGGAGAGATGTCCTGAAGATTCGTGAAAACCAGCGCAGGATTCTGACGGAGATGAGCCAGGACAAAGAGCATCTCTATCTTCGCAAGGCAGGTCTGCTGGTGAATGATCAGTGTTTCGGTCCTTTTGATGCCCAGGACTTTGGCTTTCAGGATAATCTCGGCCTCCTGGGCGGGTGGATCTGCAGTGTTCCGGTCCAGCTGGATGTGCTGGAGAAATATGGGGTCAGGAATCCTTACCGGGATATGATCGACAATGACAGAGTGCTCCTCGTGGATAACCATATCGAGGAGACGCTTCGATATCTGCAGGCATATTACGCACCCGATGTGAAGGCAGAAGAGGTGCGAAAATACGGACAGATCAGAGTTTACAGAATCGTGACGGAAGGTGCGTAAAGATGGGGAGAAGAGAATTCAAGATCAAACCTGCCGGAGCGTCCGTTCTGCTCAGTTTGGCTGCAATTGTCTGTGCCCGTCTGTTTTTGCTTCAGTCCTTTGACGGAAGCAGACAGGGGCGGTATTATGCCATGGCAAGCGGACTGCTTGGGAGCCGCGGAGCCGCTCTGGCGGGACAGAGCGGACTGTTGGGGAAAGTGTACCGGTTCTGTTATGGCGTCACTTCGTCTTTTCCATGGTACACGATTATGCTTTTCTGTGCCGGGGCTGTTTCACTGGCTGTCACGGGCTTCGTTCTGTGTTCCGTCGCAGAGAAAAGACAGATGCTTCTGCTTCAGCTGATCCTGACGGGTTATTTTGCGATCAGTCTGATGGGAAAGCTGAGCAGTGAGACCGCTGCATGTGCGCTGACGAGCGCGGGGGTGCTTCTGCTTTTTTATGCGGGAAGCAGCTGGAGGAAGCGCTTTCCCCTGATCCTTGCGGTCCTGCCGGCTCTCCTGCTGGGAAGCCTGCTCCATTTTGCCTTGTTTATCCTCTGTTTTTCAGTGATGACGGGTTCGATCACGGCAGATGTTCTTCTCGGATCCTCTCTGTGCGCGGGTTGGTCCGGATCTGTACACAGCCCGGCCGGCCGGGAAAGAGGGAAGGCAGAAAATCTTATCCTTTTTCTGCTGCCGGCGCTGGCTGCGCTTCTTTTGGCAATCTGCCTGCACAGAGCGGACATACAGAGCCTTTCCGGAGATGAAACGGTCACAATGTACCGGCAGGAGGCGGAACTTGCCGGACTGCTGAAGGAGTACGGACTGCCGGAATATGAAGAAAATAAGGAAACATATGACAGCCTGGGGATCTCAGAGGCGAATTATTACTTTTTCAGAGATACCGGCAATTATGATTATACGATCCTGACTGCCGGGGCAATGAGGACGCTTATCGGTCTGAGACGATATCCGGTGCTCAGCATCTCTTCCCTGAAAGCATTCGCCGATCATGTGCTGCCCAAAATGGGAAAGACCTGGTATTTCAGCGGGGCAGTGACGATCTTTGTTCTCTGTCTTCTGCTCGGAAGGCGAAACAGGAGGATGACTTTTGTCCTTCTCGGAGAACTGCTGCTGTGCGGCATTCTCTGCTATGTGTTCTGGTGCAGGATGTTTGCGGTAACCGGCGGCGCTGCCGGGATCTGTTATCTGACTGCAGTTTTATGTATGTTTAACGTCTGTGTGAAGGGATTTCCGGATAACATCGGAAAGGATTACTTCCTTCTTGCCGGGATATGCGCAGTGATTTTGTGCATGTATTTTTTGCGGGATCAGCAAAGAAGCAGAAATTCCTTTATCAGTGACCGTTGGAATACCAACTACCACGTGCTGGAGGTGCTCCACTCCGATCCGGACCATTTCTATTTCCGGAAGGAAGGAATCCTTTCATATGAGAACTGTGCGGATCCGTGGAAGAAGGATATAGGTTCCGTTGCATATAATACAGCATTTATCGGATTGGAAGATATTGCACCGGAGGACAGGGAAAGACTTCGGGAAGAATATCAGGTGACAGACCCCTGGAAGGATATGATCGGAAATGACAAGGTGTATCTGATCGATGATGATATCGACCAGACGCTGCGTTATCTCCGTAAGAATTATTCGAAAAAGGTGAAGGCAGCAGAGGCGGGAAAGCTGGATGACAGGACAGTTTACCGGATTTGGTGATACAAAGCTGTACATATGCGGCTTTTTCTGCTATGATGACGCAAGGGTCTTAAAGGAGCAGAACAAAATAACCGTTCTGACCAAAGGAGAGAAACATGCTTTATTCGATCGTGATTCCATGCTATCGTTCAGATCAGACGATTCGCAAGGTCGTGGAACTTACTATGGAGGAGTTCCGCAAAATGGAACGTCCGGTTCCGGAATTTGTTCTGGTGGATGACTGTTCGCCGGACGGCGGAAAGACAGTGGCGGTGCTCAGAACTCTGGTTGCCGATTACCCAAATGTGCGTGTGATCGAGCTTGCCAAGAATGCCGGGCAGCATAATGCGATTCTTGCCGGCCTGCATTTTGCAAAAGGGGACATTATCATGGCCCTTGACGATGATATGCAGACGCACCCGGACCAGATGCCTGTGATCCTGGAGGAACTGGACAAAGGGTATGATATTGTCTATGGCTATTATCCGCATAAAAAGCACAGCTGGTGGCGCAATATCGGCACTTTCATGAATTATATTACGGTGCGGATCCTTCTGAAAAAGCCGAAAGGGCTGCGTACGTCCAGTTTCTGGGCGATCCGGAGATTTGTCCGGGATTACGCTGTGCAGTATCCGAGCCAGTTTACACATCTGCAGGGCCTGTTTCTGCGTATTACCCGCAATATTACATGTGTTCCGATCGAGCATCATGAGAGGGAAGTCGGAGAATCCGGATATACGTTTTCCAAACTTTTCGGGCTCTGGTCCAACATTATGGGCTTTTCGGTAGAGCCTCTGAGGATCGCTACACGCTGCGGATTTGTGATCTCTTTTATCGGTGTGCTGATGGCACTTCTGGTGGTGATCCGCAAGCTAGTGAATCCGGCGTATGCCATCGGCTGGCCTTCCCTGATGTCCGCGATCTGTTTCTTTGCCGGCGTAAATATGCTTTTCCTCGGACTGATCGGAGAATATGTAGGCAGGATCTTCCTGGGCTACAGCAATACGCCTCAGTTCGTGGTGCGCCGGATCGATGAGAACGGAAAAGTCCCGTATATTCTGGAAGACGGCAAAAAATATGTTCTGACGGAAGATAAAGGGGAAGCGGAATGAAGAAGATCATGATTATGGGTGCCGGTATTTACCAGGTACCGCTTATCCGCAGAGCCAGGAAGATGGGAATCTATACGATCGCAGTGAGCATTCCCGGTGACTATCCGGGCTTTTTCGAGGCGGACGAAGCACTGTATATCAATACGACGGACTATGAAGCAGTGCTGAATGCTGCCAGGGAGCGCCAGATCGACGGAATCGTAACAGTAGGTACGGATGTTGCGGTGATCACGATCGGCAGAGTCTGCGAAGAATTGAAGCTTTCCGGCCTGTCTTTCTCAGCGGCGAGGATCTCTACCGATAAAAGTCTTATGAAGGAATGCTTCGAAAAAGCCGGTGTGAGGACTGCAAAATTCCGGAAATTTTTCCTGGACACGCCGGTGGAAGAGGTGCTTGAGAACTGCTCAGACATGCAGTATCCTCTCATCGTGAAGACGGTGGATTCCTCCGGAAGCCGCGGAATCACAAGAATCGATCTGCCCGACCGGCTGCCGGAGGCAGTGGAAGCTGTCCGTGCCGTCACGCACAGGGATTATTACCTGGTGGAAGAGTTTATTACCGGCGACGATTTCGGCGCGCAGGCCTTTGTATATGACGGAGAGGTATTGTTCGTACTGCCCCACGGGAACTATCAGTTTCATGGAGATACAGGCGTTCCGGCCGGACACTATGTGCCCTATCCTCTGCAGCCGGAAGAGCTGGAGGATATGGAAAAGCAGGTGACCGGTGCCATTCGGGCAATGGGACTGGATCACTGTGCGGTCAACGCAGACCTGATTCTGCGCGGCGGAAAGACTTACGTGGTGGAGCTGACGGGCAGAGGCGGCGCGACCGGACTGAGTGAACTCGATTCTGTTTATCTTGGGGTCGATATGTATGAACAGATCCTGCGCTCAGCACTGGGTGAAAGACCTGATTTTCCTGCGGATGGGAAAGGAAAGGCAGCATGTGCATGCAAGCTGCTGCAAAGTCCTGCGACCGGAACCCTTACGCTGTTGAAGAACGAAAATTCCGATTCGGATCCCGGGATCGTTGAGATCGTGCTGGACCATCATGCAGGGGATAAGGTGCGGGCTTTCCGGGTCGGTCCTGACCGCATCGGCCATGTGATCACAAAAGGATGTACACTTGCGCAGGCGGAGCAGGCGCTGGAAGAAGCGCTCGGGAAAATTCGTGTGGAGGTTGTAAATGAGAGCTAAAACGCAGAAAAAACTGATGAATGTATACCTGTTTCTGGATCAGTTTAAAATGCTTACAAATGTACGGGATTATATCACCAAAGGTCCGGCTCTGCAGGAGAAAAGACTGCATAAGCTGATGAAGCGGGCCTATAAGATTCCGTTTTACAGGGAACGTTTTGACAGAGCAGGTGTAAAGCCGGAGGATATCCGCACCGGAGACGATCTGGCTAAACTGCCGGTCCTGACCAAGGATGAGCTTCGCGAGTGGATGGCCGGTGAAGTAAACAAACCCCAGTATAAAGACTGGATCGTGGACACGACCAGCGGGTCCACCGGGAAACCGCTTTCCATCATGATGTCTCCGAGGGAGAAAGCATACATGAAATCCAACTGGCTGCGCGTCATGCGGGTGTGCGGGTACAATCCGTTTACAGGCAAGACCATGACCAGAGTCAATGCGCATGATGAAAATGCGGGCGGAAGAGATACGATTCTGCAGCGTTTCGGGATTCTGCGCAGGGCATATCTGGATCAGTATGCCCCCGAGGAAGAACTGATCGAACAGATCAATGAATATAAGCCGGATTTTCTGTATCTGAATAAATCCGAACTGATGCGTCTGGTGCTGTACAGCAAACGTACAGGAACGCCGATCTATCATCCGAAGTTCTACGATCCGATCAGCGAGAGGATCAGTGAAAATGACAGAAAGCTGTTTATTGAGATCCTTGGCCCGGGCCTGGTGGATGCCTACGGCAGCGCCGAAACCGGTTCGTGTCTGCTGCGGATGAAAGGAAAGAAGAATTATATCATTCATTTCGATTCCTTTGTTGTTAATGTATTGGATGATGAAGGCAATCTTGCAGAAGAAGGCCGTCTGATCATTACGCCCCTGTATAAGACCGATATGCCGCTGATCAATTATCAGATCGGAGACAGCGCCGTGTCGAAAACGAAAAACGGACTGCGTTATGTCACAGACATTAAAGGACGCATGAATGATTATTTCTATTATGAGAACGGCGAAGTGACAAGCTTTTTTGAGGTGACGCCGGTGATCGCTCACTGCAGCGATATTCTGCAGATCCGTTTCATCGAAGAGACCTATGATCTGATCCATGTTCAGATCGTGCGGGATGAGAAGGCAAAGATGAGCCGGGAGGAGATCGAGGAGTATGTCTCGGTCAATCTGAACAAGATCTTTAAAAAGCCCTTTAAATTCGAGTTTGAGTGGCTGGATGCAATTCCGCCGGATCCCAACGGGAAGCTGCGCATGATCGTAAGCAAAGTAAAGCCCTGATCCAATTCTTGGAATAGACTTTATGCAGGATTATGGTTATAATGAAATGGTTAGGAGAATAATGCAATGAAAAGAGTATTGCTGAAACTGAGCGGTGAAGCCCTGGCAGGGGAGAAAAAGACCGGTTTTGACGAAGCTGTTGTTACCCAGGTGGCCAGGCAGGTGCTTTCCATTTCCAGGCAGGGGCTGCAGGTAGGTATCGTGATCGGAGGCGGGAATTTCTGGCGCGGAAGATCCAGTGAACATATCAACCGGTGCAGAGCCGATCAGATCGGCATGCTTGCTACCGTTATGAATTGTATTTATGTTTCCGAGATCTTTGAGAGCACGGGACTTCGCACAAAGATCATGACACCTTTTGCATGCGGATCGTTTACGCAGCTGTTCAATGCGAAACAGGCAGTTTCCGATCTGGAGGAAGGCACGGTCGTTTTCTTTGCGGGCGGAACGGGACATCCGTATTTCTCTACGGATACGGCCACAGTTCTGCGCGCAGTGGAGATCGAGGCAGATGCGATTCTGCTTGCCAAATCCATAGACGGGGTATATGACAGCGACCCGGCTGTGAATCCGGATGCAAAGAAATTTGACGAGATCACGATTCAGGAAGTGATCGACCGCAGGCTTCAGGTCGTTGATATGACGGCATCTATCATGTGCATGGAAAATCATATGCCGATGCTGGTGTTCGGCCTTGAAGGAGAACATTGCATTGAAGATACGGTGAACGGACATTTTACAGGCACGAAAGTGACTGTGTAACACGCAAAAAAGGGAGGTTTTCAGTATGGATGAGAGGATTCAGATCTACGCAGAAAAAATGGGGAAGTCTTACAACAATATGCTGGAGGAGTTCGGTACGATCCGCGCAGGAAGGGCAAATCCGAGAGTTCTTTCCAAGATCACTGTGGATTATTACGGGGTGAAGACACCGATCGCACAGGTCGGCAATATCACGGTTCCGGAACCAAGAGTTCTTCAGATCCAGCCCTGGGAAAGCTCAATGCTGAAACCGATCGAGCGTGCCATCAATATGTCTGACCTTGGAATCAATCCTACCAATGACGGTAAAGTGATCCGCCTGGTATTCCCCGAACTCAATGAGGAGCGAAGGAAAGATCTGGTGAAGGATATCCGGAAAAAGGGTGAAGGAGCAAAGGTCGCCGTCCGCAATATCCGCAGGGATGCGAATGATTATCTGAAGAAGCTCGGCAAGACGGATGTATCTGAGGATGAGATCAAGGACCTTGAGGATGTGATCCAGAAAGAGACGGATCGCATGGTGAAGGAGATCGATAAAGCTGTAGAAGAGAAATCCAAGGAGATTCTTACCGTATAAGGAATCCCTGCTTTTCAGGAGATTCTTTCGGATCAGAAGGGGCTGTCGCAAAATGCTGTCTCTCAGATTTTGCAGCAGTCCCTGTTTCTATCGTATCGGAAAACAGGAGCGTATAATAAATGGACAGGATCATACCACAGCATGTTGCGATTATCGTAGACGGAAACGGACGATGGGCAAAAAGTAAAGGAATGCCGAGAAACTATGGCCATATCCGCGGAGCAAAAAACCTGGAAGTGATCTGTGAGGATGCTTGGGACATCGGGATCAAATACCTTACCGTATATCTGTTTTCCACAGAGAACTGGAAAAGATCCACGGAAGAAGTGGGTGCATTGATGCAGCTGTTCCACCGGTATACAAAGTCCAGTATAAAGATGGCCAGGGACAATAACATGAAGGTGCGTCTTCTGGGAGATCCGAGTGCCTTCGATCAGGAATTGCAGCGGAATTTGACGGAGCTTGTGGAAAGCTCCAAGTACAACACCGGACTGAATTTTCAGATCGCGCTGAATTACGGCAGCCGCGACGAGATCACCCGGGCAGTGCGGCGTATTGCCGCGCAGTGCAGGGATGGACTGCTCCGGCCGGAAGAGATCACCGAGCAGACGATCGCCTCTTATCTGGACACAGCAGGGATACCGGATCCGGATCTGCTGATCCGGACCAGCGGTGAACAGCGGCTGTCCAATTACCTGATGTGGCAGCTGGCTTATACGGAATTCTATTTTACACAGACCCCGTGGCCGGCATTTACAAAGGCGGATCTGGAAAAAGCGATCGATGTATATAACCAGAGAGACCGCAGGTTCGGAGGAGTGAAAAAGGAGGACGAGTGATGTTTAAGACCAGGCTTATTAGCGGAATCATTCTGCTTGCGATCGCAGCCGTCGCTTTTGCTGTGGGAGGCCCGCTCCTTTACGGAATACTGCTGGTGATCTCTCTGATCGGCCTGAATGAACTGTACCGGGCGGCGGGAGTATCGGAAAAAACGGTCACTCCTCTGACCGCAGTCGGAATGGCGGGAGCCGTGCTTTACTATATTCTGGTATGGCTGGGTGCTTCGATGTACGAACTTCCTGCGCTGGCGCTGGTGCTCAATATTCTGATGGCAGTCTATGTATTTCGATGGCCGCATTATGAAAGCCGGCAGGTAATGGCCGCTTTCTTCGGCATCGTATATGTTCCCGTAATGCTTTCCTTCATTTATAAGACCCGGATACTGAACGGAGGGGCCTTTACGGTCTGGCTGATCCTGATCTGTTCATGGGGATGCGACACCTGCGCCTACTGTGTGGGCATGCTTTTCGGAAAGCACAAGATGGCGCCTGTGCTTTCTCCGAAAAAATCCATTGAGGGAGCAGTCGGGGGCGTGGTCGGTGCCGGGCTTCTCGGTGCTCTGTTCGGTCTGATCGCCGGCAGGTTCGGCGGCATCACTGCCGGTATGCGTTCTCCCATTGCGGAATATGCACTTATATGTGTGGTAGGAGCTCTGATCTCCATGATCGGTGATCTTGCCGCGTCTGCCATCAAAAGAAATGCAGGCATTAAGGATTATGGGAAGCTGATTCCGGGGCATGGAGGCATCCTGGACCGTTTCGACAGCGTGATCTTTACGGCACCGGTGATCTGGATGCTGGCGAGCCTTCTGTTAAAGTAAAAATAAAAAGCACCCTGCCCGACCACTTATATTCCCGTTTGGACGGGTCATACAGAGGAAATAATGGACAAGAATAATAAGAACAGGATAGCAATTTTAGGAAGTACAGGCTCTATCGGAACCCAGACGCTGGAGATCGTACGGGAACATCCCGGGTTTCAGGTCCGGGCGCTGGCTGCAGGCCGCAATGTCAGTCTGCTTGAAAAGCAGATCCGGGAATTCCGGCCGGTCCTTGCCGGAGTATGGGAAGAAAAGGACGCGCAGGATCTTCGGACCAGAATCGCGGATCTGGACGTCAGGGTCGTCAGCGGAATGGACGGAATGCTGGAGATCGCGGCACAGAGCGATGCGGACATGCTTGTCACGGCAATTGTCGGGATGATCGGGATCCGTCCGACTATTGCGGCGATCGAAGCCGGAAAGGACATAGCACTGGCCAATAAAGAGACGCTGGTCACGGCAGGGCATATCATTATGCCGCTGGCCGCCAGGTACGGTGTGCGGATCTATCCGGTGGACAGTGAGCACAGCGCGATCTTCCAGTCCCTGAACGGTGAGGATCCCCGTACGATCGATAAGATTCTTCTGACTGCTTCGGGCGGACCATTCCGCGGAATGAAAAAAGAACAGCTGGAACATGTGACACTGGCAGATGCCCTGAAACATCCCAACTGGTCCATGGGACACAAGATCACCATTGATTCTGCTTCGCTGGTCAATAAAGGCCTCGAGGTAATGGAAGTGAAGTGGCTGTTCGGGGTGGAATTGGACGATATTCAGGTGGTGGTGCAGCCGCAGAGCGTGATCCATTCCATGGTGCAGTACAATGACGGCGCGGTGATCGCTCAGCTTGGGACGCCGGATATGAAGATCCCGATTCAGTATGCGCTGTACCGTGGGCAGAGGCGTCCCCTCTCAGGAAAGCGCCTGGATTTTGCTGCACTGAAGAGCCTGACCTTTGAAGAACCGGATATGGAGACTTTTGAAGGCCTGGTTCTGGCGCTTGAGGCTGCGCGGGCGGGTGGTTCCATGCCTACCGTATTCAATGCGGCAAACGAAGAAGCGGTGGCTCTGTTCCTGGCCGGCAGGATCGGTTTTACCCAGATCTATGGGGCGATCCGTGATGCCATGGAACGCCATAAAACGATCCGTGATCCGGATATCAGCCAGATCCTGGATGTGGAAAAGGCGGTTCGCTCACAGGTGATCTCAGCGTTCGGCGCATAAGGTCCTGTGGTCCCGGATGCCGGAAATGCAATTATATTAAATGGAGTGAAAGTATTGAGTATTATTATCGCGATCCTGCTTTTCAGCGTGATCGTTCTCTTTCATGAGTTCGGTCACTTTCTGCTTGCAAAGAAATGCGGTGTGGAAGTACTGGAATTCTCGCTGGGCTTTGGTCCCAGGCTGCTGTCCCATGTGTGGGGCAGGACCAGATATTCCATAAAACTTCTCCCGCTGGGCGGTTCCTGTATGATGAAAGGGGAAGATCTGGAGGACTATTCGGAAGGATCCTTCTACGGAAAATCAGTATGGCAGAGAATGCTGGTGATCGCCGCCGGCCCTGTATTTAACTTCATACTCGCATGGTTCTTCTCCGTGATTCTTGTGCTGAACGCAGGAGTAGATCATCCGGTCGTACTCGGAGTATCTGAAGGCGGTGCAGCTGCACAGGCAGGCATAGAAGCCGGGGATATGATCACCGGGATCAACGGGAAGAAGATCCTGCTCTTCCGCGAGATCTCCGATTATGTATATTATCATCAGGACCGGCTGGGTTCGGGAGAACCGGTCAAAGTCACCTGGGAGCATGAGGGAGAAAAGAAGCAGGCGGATCTGATTCCGGAAAAAGCAGATGACGGAAGATATATACTGGGAATCAACGGAAGTTCCAATTACCGGTACCGGGTCAGTGTGCCGAAAGCGTTATACTACGCGCTGGCTGAGACCCGCTACTGGATCTCAATGACATTTGACAGTCTGCGCATGCTCTTTACAGGTCAGGCCGCCGTCTCAGACCTGTCCGGACCGATCGGCGTTGTGGAAGCGATCAGTGATACCGTGGAGGAGACAAAGTCCGACGGCGCCTTCTATGTATTTCTGAACATGCTCAGCATGGCAGTTCTGCTCAGCGCAAATCTCGGGGTCATAAATCTTCTCCCGGTACCGGCACTGGACGGCGGAAGGCTGCTGCTCCTGCTGGTGGAAGCAGTGCGAAGAAAACGCAACAATCCGCAGATCGAGATGCGGATCACTTTCGCAGGGATCATCTTTCTGCTTCTCCTTATTGCAGTTGTAATGTTTAATGATATCCGAAGGCTTATAATGCCGTGAACATGCGGGCCATGGGAACAGATTCCATGGCCCGCTCATTTTGGCCCACTTTCTTCGACCCCATGTTTTCTTGCTGTCTCACCAGGAACTATTTGTGGACTGCAGGATACGACAGTCTGAGGAATCCTATCCCGTCGGCCGATTCTGCTAAGGAAACGCTGATTTAATCAGCGTTTCCTTAGAGCCTCCGGCGGATAGCAGTGCTGCGCAGATGAAGGCTTCCTTCGGAAGCCGCGCAGCACGCGGCTTCGAGCGCACAAGGCGCTCGAAGATCTTACCGGGAAACACTGAGCAAGAGGTTCTAAATGGTGGAAAATAGAATTAATCAGTATTTCCCTAATTCGCACCTCACATTTTTCGTCGACATTACACGCTCAGACAAGTGCTCCGCCGGGACCAGCGATAGTTATGAGAAGCTATCGCTTTCTGAAAAAGACTCACGAAATCACTTTCAGCGATTTTGTTCATTATCTTATTGGTTCCCGTTGAGAAACAACAGCTGCACTGCTTCCGAGTAAGATATTACCTCGAGGCACCTGCCCACTCTGGCGAGCCCTCTCGTATTTCTTCTTTCTTCTGAATTTTAGTCTGTATAATCAACTGTTCGAAGTCTTTTTCCGAAGTCGTGACTCATGCCCCCTGGCGGAAGGGACAGCCACAAGTACCATAGCAAGCGGATTTCTCTGTTCGAATAGCCCATCGGAGCCTGAAAGGGACAGCTACAAGCACCATATCAAGCGGATTTCTCTGTTCGAATAGCCCATCGGAGCATGAAAGGGACAGCCACAAGCACCATATCAAGCGGATTTCTCTGTTCGAATAGCCCATCGGAGCCCGAAAGGGACAGCCACAAGTACCATAGCAAGCGGATTTCTCTGTTCGAATAGCCCATCGGAGCCCGAAAGGGACGGCCACAAACACCATATCAAGTGGATTTCTATGTTCGAACGGGCCAAGGCGACGAGGTGACGGGTTTCATGGCCCGCCTGTCTGAGTTGGCGTCAACAATAGAAACTGTCTGATGTATTTGGTATCCCGACTTACATTCTCAGACATGCGCTCCGCCGGGACCAGCGATTATTTATAGCGCGACCTGTCAGGGCAGGAACGCAGGCGAGATATGCGCCTTACGCAGTCTTGGGTCCCGAGGTAAGAGCGTTCTGTCTATGCGCGAATACCTCGGGATCCTGGACGGAGTTAGGCGAGAGCTCGCCGGAGTGGGCCCGTGTCGCGCGGTAATAATCACTGGTCCGTCGGTGTACATGTCGTCCGTTATTCAAAAACGTCTGCGGAAAAACATATGATTTAAGGTGTTTTCCAATCTTATATCATTCCGTCCGCGCATGGGCTATTATGCTCTACAAACATTGAGTTGACATAAAAGACCATATGAGATATGATGATAAAAATGACGCCTGAGATAATTTAGCAGCGCGAATTTCATTTGTACTTCTGCTTGACAAGCAGCGCAAAACGCGATATTATGACAGAAACGAACACACGTTCGAACGGAGGAAGAACATGGCAATTGATGAAAATAAACAGAAAGCACTGGATGTTGCCCTTGCCCAGATCGAAAAACAGTTTGGTAAAGGGTCGGTGATGAAGCTGGGCGATCAGAGTGCCCATATGAATGTTGAAACGGTTCCGACCGGTTGTCTGAGCCTTGATATTGCACTTGGTCTGGGAGGTATTCCGCGCGGAAGAATCGTGGAGATCTACGGACCTGAATCCAGTGGTAAAACAACGGTGGCACTGCACATGGTGGCAGAAGTACAGAAGCGCGGAGGCATTGCCGGATTTATAGATGCAGAACATGCTCTTGACCCGGTTTATGCCAGGAATATCGGTGTGGATATCGACAACCTGTATATTTCCCAGCCGGATAACGGAGAGCAGGCGCTCGAGATCACGGAAACGATGGTTCGTTCCGGTGCGGTGGACATCATCATCGTCGACTCTGTTGCAGCGCTCGTTCCGAAGGCGGAGATCGACGGCGATATGGGTGATTCACATGTAGGCCTTCAGGCCAGGCTGATGTCGCAGGCACTGCGTAAACTTACCGGTGTGATCAGCAAGTCGAACTGCACGGTGATCTTCATCAACCAGCTGAGGGAGAAGGTAGGTGTAATGTTCGGCAATCCCGAGACGACTACCGGAGGACGTGCGTTGAAGTTTTATTCATCGATCCGAATGGACGTACGCCGCACCGAGTCTTTGAAGCAGGGCGGTGAAGTGATCGGCAATCATACGCGTGTCAAAGTGGTAAAGAACAAGATCGCTCCTCCGTTCCGGGAGGCGGAATTCGATATCATGTTCGGCAAAGGAATCTCCAGAGAAGGTGATATCCTGGATCTAGCCGCGAATGTAAATGTGGTCAACAAGAGCGGTGCCTGGTATGCCTACAACGGCGAGAAGATCGGTCAGGGCCGTGAGAATACAAAGATCTGGCTTTCCACGCATCCTGAAATAATGGAGGAGATCGAGAGAAAGGTCCGTATGGAGTATGGTCTCATTCCGAAGGAAGAGGAAACGGCTGCTGAAGAATCCGGGGAACTGTAATCGTGGAGCTTGTGATCACAAAATTAGAGAGATTAA
>CACZZH010000047.1 GCA_902785635.1 uncultured Lachnospiraceae bacterium | reverse complement strand
TTTTTCACATTTCTTTCACATTTATTCACATGGAGATGAAAATCGTATACCGTATAACAAAGTGTAAGGGGAAAACCCAAAAAACAGAATTAATGATATAGGAGATGAAAATAATGATGAATATAATTGAAAACATAAATGAATTGATAAACGTAACCGGTGGATCAGGAAGCGCTGCGGAACCCCCAAAGTACACGTCGCCTGAGGCTGAAGCCATGGCAAGGAAAATGAAGGAAGAGCTGGAGCGGATGAAGAGGAACGGCAGGTATGTGCCGATCGAATCCGACAGCGATCTTCTGGTATTTGTTGATAGGAGTATCGCAGATAAACACCCCGGATCTGGATTCCCGGGTTGATTTGACAAGTGCAAAGTGAAAAAAGTGCGGATTTCCGCAATGAATTCAGATACACCCTGCTGGTTTAAAAACTGGCAGGGTTTTTACGATGGTTATTACTGTGCTTCATGAAACATCTATGATAGAATGTACCTGTAAACGGTGCGAATTTGGAAGATGATAAAATAACGATAAGAACCAGGGAGAATCGAATGACAAGAAAAGAACTATCAAGGAACTACTGGCGTTATTATTGTATGCTGGAGGATAAGTTCCTGGCCACAGTAAATTATGTGGAACTAAATCAGGCTAATTTTCAATCGTTCTCAAATGAGTATGCACTTCTTCTTCAGGCCATCGGCGCAGAACTCGACAATTTTTTTAAGATTTATTGCGGCTTCGATCCTACAGACAGGAAGAATATCGTTGACTATGCAGCTTTTATTCTTTCTGATTTTCCGGACATCACAACTGAGAAGATCGAAGTGCTGGATACGGAAATAGAAGTGCAGCCATTTGAGGGCTGGAATGTATCTTCACCTGCACAGAGCCTGCCCTGGTGGAAGGCTTTTGACGACATTAAACATAATCGGATCGGCAACTTTGCGCAGGCCAACCAGGAAAACATCTTAAATATGCTCGCGGCATTATACATTCTGGAAGTCAAGATGTTTACAAAGGCAACGAAAGATGATCCTGCTCTCGGTTTAGCTGAGGTCGATATCCCCAATGGTTTTTCCAAGGTGTTCAGACTGCCGCCGTGGAATTTCAGAAGTATCTCGCCAGGTGATCTTCAGGAGCTTGAAAAATGGATATGACAAAGGAGATACTCCATATCATTTTTCCATATATCAATTTCCGGACACCAAAAGGAAAGAGAAAGAATAATGTTTTTTGGAAATAGAAATGAAACAAAACGAACGGTGCTAAGAGGAACATTTGCACTGATTCTTATGACGGCTCTTATAATGCTGTCGATGCTGGCGTATGCAGCAAATAATGATGTTGCAGCAGTCAGCTGCGGGAGGCATTATACCGCTATCCTGAAAAAGGACGGAACACTGTGGATGTGCGGGGCTAATAATAGCGGCCAGCTGGGAGACGGCACCACAGAGGACAGACTCATTCCGGTGCAGGTGATGAGCGAAGTGGCAGCAGTCAGCTGCGGAACGGAGCATACCGCTGTCCTGAAAAAGGATGGGACACTCTGGATGTGCGGGGCTAATGATTATGGCCAGCTGGGAAATGGAAAAAGCGGTCCGGGTAAAAGAGAGGCTGCTCCCGTACAGGTGATGCGCGATGTTGAAGCAGTCAATACGGGATCGAATCATACCATGGTGCTGACGAAGGACGGAACACTGTGGGCGTTCGGAGACAATCAATTCTGCCAATTGGGGATAGGGGATACGATCCCCGGATGCTCTTCACCGGTGCAGGTACCGGGAATGACTAATGTAGCGTCAGTCAGCAGCGGGGAAAGACATACAGCGATTCTGAAGACGGACGGGACATTGTGGGTGTGCGGATTCAATTATCCTGTCCCGGTGCAGATTCCAGATATGGATAATGTGATTTCCGTTACCTGTAAAGATCTTCAAACTGCGATCATAAAAGCGGACGGGTCGCTGTGGATGTGCGTGGATGCCGGCGATGTCGTTGATGGCGGAGACGGCGAAGAAGTCGGAGATCCCAGTGGTGTCGGCGACGGCGGCGATGCAGGAGATCCCAGTGGTGTCGGAGACAGCGGCGATGCAGGAGATCCCAGTGGTGCCGGAGATAGCGGTGGTTCTGGTGATGGCGGCGATGCCGGAGACACCGGAGTTATCGGAGATTCTGGAGATGGCGGAGATGCCGGTGGTGCCGGAGATGGCGGTGCTATTGGAGGTACCGGAGATGGCGGCGATGGCGAAGATGCCGGTGGTGCCGGAGATGGCGGAGATGCCGGTGCTGTTGGAGGTACCGGAGATGCTAGCGGAGTCGGCGATGTAGGAGATGCCGGAGATAACGGTGGTTCTGGTGATACCGGAAATGATAAATATCATTTTGTACCGGTCCCGGGCATGACAAATGTAATGAAAGTGATCTGCACAGATACTCATACTGCGATCGTAAAGAATGACGGAACATTATGGATGTACGGAAACAATGATTACGGTCAGCTGGGGAACGGTCATTTTGGTTATGGCAATGAGTCCACTCCGATCGAGGTCATGGCAGGTGTGAAAGATGTTTCCGCAGGAAGATATCACACTGCAATATTAAAAGCAGACGGTACGCTTTGGATGTGCGGTGATAATCACTATGGCCAGCTTGGAGACGGGACCAAAGAGGATAGGAGTACCCCGGTCCAGGTTCATTTCAAACCCAACTTACCGGAGTTTTCCTTGTCCTATAGTGATAAGAATAACTATCGGAACATCAGCTTAAGTTTTGAATCAAAACCTGTGGGAATAGATGAAGTAGAAGTACGCTACTATAAAAATAATGATTCTGCTGCTGAGAAAACAAAAGTATTTAAGCTGTCTGAAACATCAGGGAAACCGCTGACTCTTACAAAACTGTCAAGTGGAAAGAGCTATCAGGTAATGGCACGCGCGATCAGTGGCTCTGAAACGGGTGAATGGTCAGAGGTAAAAACGATCGTTATTCCTGCAAACTTGCTGGTTTCAGATTTTTGGGGGTTCAAGAATCAAAAAAGTGTTGATATGATTCATCACTATGAGAAATTCATGGGCCATGCAAAAGCACAGGAACTTGGAAATACATCCGGTGGTCTGTGTTATGGCCTGGCAGTGACCGGCCTGGCAAGTCTTATGCTTGATTATCCTTCCCCGGATGCGTGGAACGTAGATCTTCTTTCAGATATTTCCGGTACGGCAGCCTATAATGAAAAAGTTTCAATGTCTTTTTTGGACCTTGTTCAGTACGGATATGCAATACAAAAATTGCCTGCTGTAATGGAAATGGATTTTTCCAAAGATCCGAATGATCTGGCGTATATCTATAACAGTGTAAAAGAGGGAATTCCTCTGATGCTGACCATGTATAAAATGGATTCCGAAAGCGGACGTCAGATCGAAAGAAGCAGGCGTCACACGATCGTTGCATTAGACGTTTACAAAGAAACAGACAGTCAGGTAAAGATCCGTTGTTATGATCCCAATTCTCCGTTGAGTGTAAACCGGTTTTTAGTTCTATATAAAAACAGTACTTCCGGTGGTTACAGCAAGTGGGACTTCTCTTTTGGCGCGGTCTTTTCAGGAACACTGATAAATGCGAACCTGATGACCACTTCACAGGGGAAGCATTATGTAAAACAAGAATACTTTGCGCAGTCGGATAATGATCTGATATTTATTAATGAAAAATCTCCGGACTATTTCAAACAGGAGATGACAAAACCGGGGAATTATACCCGATGTGAAAACTATTCATTGATTCATCTTGATCTGACCCTCAAACAGATGGCGAATATCCCCGGTATTATAAATAAAGCTCCGGCTGAATGGGAACTTGTTAATATAAATAAGGGTACAGCCGGTTTTGATGATATCTTCTTCTGGACCAAAAACAAAGCGGTGACATTAGCGTCTCTTCCTGCAGGAACTGCCCTGACTCTTGCCAGTGATCATCATTCCGCAAAAGTAACTGTGAGCAAGAAGTCGGATGTTACAATCAATGTAGAGAATTCAGGTAAAATGTCTGTTATCGTAAAACCGGCCGCCAATGGGGCTGTTGCTGTTGAAATGAAAGATTTCAGTTCCACGTCAGCTGACGTAGAGACAAAAACAGTGAAAGTGACCGGTACGAAAGGAACTGCGATCAGGATCGATAAATCTTCGGACATCAAGATCAAAGGTGTATCTTCCTTTACGATCACCCAGCAGAACGGCCAGGAAGGCAGAGATGGAAACATTACTTATACTTCAAAAGTCAGTGCAAGTGCCAAAAAGACAGAAATAAAGAAGACTTATAAGAGCGGTCCTGCATCCGACGGAAAGATAACGATCAAAACCAGTTCCAAGTCAAACGGCGTATTTGACATTATCTACTCCAACGCAGCTTCAACCTTGAAGAAAGGAACGAAAAAGACTGTAGGAAAACTGAAATACAAAGTGATGTCCGTTTCCGGCCGCACCGGGACCGCGTCCGTTATCGGACCAAAGTCAAAAGCAGAAAAGGCTTTATCCATCCCTGCGACTATCAAAATCTCCGGTATCACACTGAAAGTGTCCTCTATCGGGAAAAATGCTTTCAAAGGATGCGGGAAACTGACGAAGATCGTGATCGGTAAAAACGTGACGTCTGTCGGAACAAATGCGTTCTATGGCTGCAAAGCACTTACAAAAGTAACGATCGGAAAAGGAGTAAAAACGATTGGAGCGGGAGCTTTCCGCGGGTGCGTGAATCTGACATCCGTCTCAATTCCGGCTAAGGTTGCAATCATAGGGAAGAATGCATTCTATGGTGACAGGAAACTGAAAACCATAAAAATTCTGACAAGCAAGCTGACTTCAAAGAATGTAGGCGCAAACGCGTTCAAAGGAATCCGTGCAAATGCTGTGATCAGAGTGCCGAAGAAGAAGCTCACGGTGTACAGGAAATTCCTGAAGACGAAAGGAATCGGGAAGAAAGTGAAGGTTGCCTGAGAGCAGCGGCAGAAACAACTTACTGTTGAGGTGCCAGTATGGAGATCGTAATATGGCTTGTGATCACAATACCGTGCGCTCTTCTGTTTACCGGCATTGGGATCTATGCATGGAGGCGTGAGAAGCCCATGTGGTTCTGGTCCGGATCTGAAGTCAAAGAAGAAGAGATAACGGATGTGAAAGCGTATAACAGGGAAAACGGGATCATGTGGATCTGTTATTCCGCTGTCTTTTGGATCAGTATGATCATGGGGATTTGGAATATTTCTACAGCCGGGATCGTTCTTGCGGTCGGATGCCTGGGAGGAATTCCGCTTCTTGTTTTGGCATACAGCAGGATCAGCAGGAAATATAAAAGATAGGCACTGACAAAAAGTTTTTACTGAATTTCCTTTCGGATACTTTACAGTGAGTCCCATATTCTTTAAAATGGTATCAATATAACATCAATAGAATAAATATTCAGAAACTAATAACGAAAGGCTTCTGGCACTAAGCTGCAGCAGTTCACGGAGGTAATCAAAACATGAAAAAACTGATCGCTTGTGTTCTTCTTCTGAGCGTCCTGTGCATGGGCACCACATTCTATGCGGCAGGACCGGTCGACGAAGATATTGAAGGAAAAGTCGTCATCTACACATCCATGTATCCTTTTGCCATCGACATGATGACAGAGGCTCTGAAGGAAGCATTTCCGAATCTGGAAGTAGAATTCTTCTATGGCGGGACCGGTTCCCTTCAGACGAAAATTGCAGGAGAAATGGGAGATTCCCTGGACGGGATCCTCGAATGTGACATGCTGATGGTGGCCGAGCCGGCCTACTCGCTGGAACTGAAGGAATATGGTTATCTGGAACCGATCGAGATCGAAAATCCCGGGGACCGGCTCCGCTTTGATTATGACAAAGAAGGTTACTGGTATCCGGTCCGCGTACTGAATATGGTGCTGGCCTATAATCCGGATTTCTACAGCTCGGAAGAAGTGCCTCATACATTTAAGGATTTTGCCTATGACGAGAGCCTGAAGGGTGTGATCTCCATGAGCGATCCGCTTACGTCCGGTACCGCCATGGCTGCCATAACGGCGCTTTCCGACCTCTATGGATATGAGTATTTTGAAGCGCTCGGGAAGAACCAGGTCATGGTCGAGTCAGGTTCCACTGCACTTGCCAAGCTTCAGACGGGAGAGTGCAAGACGATCATGATCCTGGAAGAATCTGTACTGAAGATCCGGGATGACGAACATTCCAAGATCGAAGTGATCTATCCTGATGACGGAGTGATCCTGATTCCCAGCACGGTGATGACGATCGCGGAAGAAAAGAGTGCCAACGCCAATCTGGAAGCCTGCGAGGCCATCACGAACTGGCTGCTCAGTGAGGATGGACAGCAGTATATCCTGAAGGGATATATGCATGGCGTTCTGAAGGATATGACGGATGTCCCCTATGACTCGATTGATACCAATGAACTGATCGCAAAGGACATCGGTGTTGACTGGGAGCGCTGCTATCATGAGCGGGATGAGATCCGCACGAAGTTCCAGGAATCGGTAACGATCCCTGAATGAGCAGTGTGTTCTGACAAAGTAACATACCCCGCAGCCTGCTGCGGGGTATTTGCCTTTTGAAGCGAGGTGGATCCATGAATCAGGCTAAGCCGCAGGCTGACCGCGGCAAAACCATTATTCTGATCATTCTGGGCGTTGTTCTGGCTGCTGCGATCTTTCTGACCGTGCTTGGGATGCTGGGAGTAAAAAGCGGCAGCAGTGAAAATGCCTCTTCCGTAAAAGCCGCGAAAGAATTACAGGCTTTGAAGAGTGAAGCGGAAGCGCTCTATGCGAATACCATTGAACCGGCACTTTCGCGAGCAGACGAGACGGTCCGCAGCAGCTGTCAGGAGACAGCGCGGAGTCTTCTGGCACAGGAATGGGGCTGCGAGACAACGGAACTTGCGGATTATACGGATGAGGATATCTGGAATCTGCTTTCCATGACCTACTCCTATTCCAGGAAGAAGCTTTCCGGTTCGCAGAGGAAGTCCCTGGCGAAGATCTCCGATGTGAAGGAGGCGCAGGATCACATGCTTGAAGCTTTGTCTTCAGGGAAGGAGATTAGCGAAGATCCGGTACTGGCGGAGATCTCCGCCCTGGAAGGGGCGGATAACGCCCGCATCATGCAGGTGTTTCTTGCTTCTGAAAATAAAGACGGAACCGTTCTCAACAAGGATACCTCTCTGGCATTCATCCGGGTAGCCGGTAAGGGAGAGGAAGCGGTGCAGGCGCTGAAAACTTCCGCCGGCGGGAAGATCTCTCCTGTGATCGTCTGGATCGGGGATCACGCAAGGACACTGCTTCTGGCCGGAATTCTCCTGATCATCGATGTGGTGCTTCTGTTTTTTCTGCTTCGGGCGGATCGAAGCTGGAAACCGGATCTCAAGTGGATCCTGATTCTGGTGATCATCGATTTTCTGCTGGTCTTCCAGCTTCTTCCGCTGCTTTTCCTGATCGTGAAGGCCTTTTTCCCGAATGGCAGTTTCTCACTGGATACGTTTATCCGTCTCTATACCTATAAGATGAACTGGCAGGCGCTGACCAATACCGCCATTGCTTCTGCCTGCACCATGGTGCTTGGTACATTGATCGCATTTCCGCTTGCATGGCTGGTCGGCAGGACCAATCTGTACGGCAGGACTTTCTTCCGCCGCCTTTTTGTGCTCACTTACATGGTTCCCCCTTATGTGGGCGCCATGGCCTGGCTGCGTCTGCTCAATAAGAACGTGGGTACGATCAATCTGGCGCTGCGCGCGGTCCTGAATCTGAATGTTGCGGAAGGTCCGCTGAACATCTATTCACTGGGCGGCCTCATCTGGGTGCTGACGACCTTCTATTATCCTTATGCGTTCATTACCATCTCCAGGGCGATGGAGAAGATGGATCCTTCCCTGGAGGAAGCTTCCAGGATCTCCGGCGCAAACCCCCTGAAGACTCTGCTGAAGATCACTCTGCCCATGATGACGCCGTCCCTGATCGCGGGAGCGCTGCTTGTGTTTGTTTGCGCGGCAAGCTGCTACGGGATCCCTTCTATTATCGGAGCGCCCGGAAACGTACATACGGTCACGACAAGGATCATCCAGTATTACGGCCTGGGCGTGAAGGGGATCAATGACGCGACCGGTCTGGCATTTTTCCTGATCGTCATAGCGGTTTTCGTTCTGTATATTTCGGATTTTGTCGTTGCGAAGAGACAGTACATCACCGTCTCCGGCAAATCGGTACGTCCAACCCTGGTAGACCTTCGCAGATGGCGACTGCCGATCACACTTCTGGTCTGCCTTTTCGCCGTGATCGCGGTTGCAATACCGTTTGTCACGATTCTCCTGACGTCATTTAAGACGGATGTGGGCAAGACAATCCTAGCGGCAGGCAATTTCACATTCAAGCAGTGGAAAGCACTGTTCCGGGCAGAAACGCTGTCGTGCCTGAAGAATTCCCTGATCTTCGGTACTCTTGCAGCGACCGTAGGCATCGTCATTTCCTGTACCATGAGCTATCTGCTCCAGCGTACGAAGATCCGCGGCAGGAAGATTCCGGATTTCCTGATCACACTGGGATCCGGGACGCCTTCTGTCGTAATTGCGCTGGGTCTGATCATGACCATGCGCGGACAGTTTGGCATCGACATATACGGAACCGCCGTGATTCTCGTCATCGCTTATCTGGTCAAGTACCTGATGATGGGGATGCGCACCGTTGTTTCCGCGATGTCCCAGATCCATGTTTCCCTGGAAGAATGTTCGCAGATCTCCGGGGCAAGCTGGCTGAAGACCATGCTGCGCATCACGGGACCTCTGATCTTCCCGTCCATCGCCGCAGGCTGGTTCCTGATCTTCATCCCGAGCTTTTATGAGCTCTCGATGACGACGCTGCTGTATTCGACCAATACCAAGACGGTCGGCTTCCAGCTGTATGAATACTGGACATTCACCAGTCAGCCGCAGGCATGCGCCATGGCTTTCGGGATTCTGATGATCGTTGTGGCCCTGAATTTTATCATGAACCGGCTGACGAAAGGAAATTTTTCCATCTGAGAAGGAGTAGCATTTATGTCCACCGTTACCATCAAAAATGTGACGAAAAGCTACGGAAGCACTGTTGTGCTCCGGGAATTTAACGAGAAATTTGAAGAAGGGGAGTTCGTAACGCTACTCGGACCTTCCGGATGCGGCAAGACCACCATGCTCCGCATGATCGCAGGGTTTGAGATCCCCAGCAGCGGGGAGATCTGGATCGATGATCAGCTCGTTTCGGGTGGAAAAACATTCATCCCGCCGGAGCAGCGAAATATCGGAATGGTCTTCCAGTCCTATGCCGTGTGGCCGCACATGAACGTCTACGATAATGTCATCTATCCGCTGAAGATCCGCAAAACAGCCAAAGCGGAGATCGCCCGCAGGGCAGATCGTATTCTGGACGTTGTGCATCTGTCTCAGTTCAGAGACCGGATGCCGGACCAGCTTTCTGGCGGGCAGCAGCAGCGCGTGGCACTGGCGCGCGCCCTGGTGGCGCAGCCGAAGCTCCTGCTTCTGGACGAGCCTCTTTCCAACCTCGATGCCAAACTGCGCGAGAGCATGCGCTTTGAGATCAAGGAACTTACGAAATCCCTTGGCATTTCGGTCGTTTACGTGACGCATGACCAGACGGAAGCAATGGCAATGAGCGACCGTATCTTCCTGATCAACAATGGTGTAGTCCAGCAGTCCGGCACCCCGGACGAGATCTACAACCATCCGGTAAATCCTTTTGCCGCCGACTTCCTCGGAAAAGTCGATTTCTTCAAGGGGACAGCAGGGGAGGGTACGATCCGGATCACCGACTGGGAGTGCGACATTCCCTGCCCGGAAACGATCAAAAACGGACCGGTGCTTGTCGCTGTCCGGCCCGAGAATATCGTTATTCAGAAAAAACAGGGAGATGCTGCACCGGAGGAAGCACCGCTAGAAAAGGACGCAAAGCAAGCAAAGGAGGCAAAGGACACAAAGGAAGCAAAGGACACAAAGGACGCAAAGGACACAAAGGACACAAAGGAAGCAACGAAAGCAGATGAGGCTGCCTTCCCGCCGGTATCCGGCGTCCTTGAACGTATGTACTACCTCGGTGATGTGACGGATTGCCGGATCCGTACCGGCAGGGCGCTGATTCGGGCCATCACCGACGGTTTTGGCTTCCGAGAATTCCATGAAGGAGAGGAGATCACTCTCCGGATCAGGGATTTCCGCGTATTTGAAGGGGACAATATGGAAGAACAGCTGCGGATACTTACCTGACCGGATTAAACAAATATTCATTGAAAAGAACCTGATGTAGTTCAGAAGGAGGTACTTTTTATGGAAGAAAAAATGATCCGCTGGGGTGTGCTCGGATGTGCCGGGATCGCCAGGAAGGCGATGATACCGGCCATTTTGAAGGCCCGCAATGCAACACTTTATGCGATTGCCAGCAGGAAAGGACAAAAGCTGGCGGAATTTTCGGAACTGTTCCATCCGAAGATCGGATACAGAAGTTACGAGGAACTGCTTGCTGATCCGAATGTGGACGCTGTTTATATCCCGGTACCGAATTCGGAACACGCACGCTGGGTGATAAAAGCCTGCGAAGCCGGGAAGCCGGTCCTCTGTGAGAAACCGCTTGCCATGAACCGGGAGGAGGTTCTTCAGATCAGGGAAGCTTCCGAAAGATACAAGGTGCCTGTCATGGAGGCCTTTGCATATCTGCACGGTCCCATGATGGACAGGATACGAAAAATCGTCTCATCCGGACAGATCGGTCCGGTCCGATATATGGAAGCGAACTTTTCCTATTATCTGGATGATCTTTCAAACGTCAGGCTGATCAGGCCGCTCGGAGGAGGAGCTGCCTATGATCTCGGATGTTATCCGATCTCCTTTTTCCGGGAGATCATGAAGGAAGAACCGGTAAAGGTCGTTACTTTCAAAGATATGGGACCTGAATCGGAAGTGGATGAGACGGTCATGTCTGTTCTGGAGTTTCCTTCTGGTGCAAAAGCCTGTACGTATTTTTCTTTCCGGACCAACTGGTGTACCAGAAACCTGATCCTTGGAGAGAAGGGACAGATCGACATCCCGTCGATTTTTGACCGGGGTGCGGAAAAGGAAATGTTCCTGACGATTGGACGTCCGCCGGAGAGCACGACAGAGAGGATCATTATCGACTGCAGCGACAATTATGTGCTGCAGACGGAACAGATGGGCCGTGTCGTTGCCGGCCTGGAAGATCCGGCGATTTCCCTTGCCTGGTCCGAGGGCAATGCAGCTGTCCTGGATGAGATCCTGCAGCAGTAAGCGGAATTCATTTGAAAAAATTACGGGGGCGATCTGTACGCCCCCGTCTGTTCATTATCGGTTATTTGATGATACAGGTTTTTGGAGCTCCTTTTTTCACAAGGAGCTTTTTGTATGCTTTCAGGGAAGCCTTTGGCACTTTGATCACAGCCTTTTTATAGATATCTGAAAAAGCCCCGGTACCGATCGTGGATGCTTTGAGACTGCGTGTCTTTATGTTGATCGTTTTCAGCTTCGCACATTTGATGAAGGCATACTTGCCGATCCTTTTGACTTTTGAACCAATTGTAATTTTGGAAAGGAGTTTACAGTTTCGGAAGGCGTTCGCACGAATGTTTTGCAGCCTTGCAAAACCCGGAATTATTTTTAAGCTGACGCATTCCGCAAATGCACTGCTGCCGATTACACCAACACAGGCGCCGCCGGTCACTTTCTTTAGTTTAGAACAGCCGTTAAAAGCATTCGCTCCAATAGAGAGAACATTTTTTCCAATCGCAACGGAGGTGAGTTTTTTCAGATCTTTGCAGGCTTTTTTGCTGATTTCATTTACTTTATAGGACGTATGGTTTGCTTTTACCACTGCCGGAATGACCAGACCGACAATGTTCTTACTTTTCGGAGCGATCAGTGAAGCTGTCTTTTTTGTAAGGTTCAGTTTGTACTTTCCATTGCCGAAGGTCACTGTTTTGACCACTGCGGAAGAAGTGCTTTTTGCATCCGCTGATCTTGCTGCAGATGTACCGGCGTCTGCCGCATTTGTCTTTGAAGGAGTGGCCTGTGTCGGATCTGTACTCGAATTTGTACTTGTATTTGTACTCGAATTTGTACCGGTAGTTGTTCCCTGTGTCTGGGAGCCGCCGGATGTAGATGTATTAGTATTCCCTGATGAAGGAGCAGCGCCGGCGGGAATGACAAGTGCTCCGGAAACGACGCGGAGCGGATCTTCTATATAGCCAACACTGTAATATACGAATGCATCCTGAGCATTTTTCAGGAATACGACCGGAAAGACAACGGAATTGCTGCTATATTTAAATGCAGACAGGCCGTTCCACATACTGACGTCATTGGCAGTCAGTTTTGTACATACTATACCGGGATAGGTGCTTTCCATCTGCTTCATTTCGGCGGAATCAGGATCATCAAAGAGAGCCAGAAGGACAGTGACTCCGTTTTCCTTCAGTTTGCCGATGTATGGTTTTATGACGTTCAAAAAGGCCAGTGTGTTTCCGCAGGTAGTACGGCCATAGATCATCATCAGCTTTTTCCCGGTTCCATATCCGGATTTTGTCAGAGTCTTTCCCGCAGTTGTTACCAATGAGAAATCCGGAGCTCCCACTCTGGCATTCATGCTGACCGGTGCCGGCAATACTTCCTCTTCATCTGTAAAGGATCCGTTAACCAGCACGGCACTCTCATCATCAGGAAAATGGTCTTCTTTCATGACCCGGTTGCTCACCATGAAATAAACATGCTGCTCATCTCCGGATTTTGGCAGATTGCTGTTTGGATTATCCGGATTGATCGGATCATCCCAGGTCACATCTACATGACTCCATTTCCCGTCGATCTTTACAGCATTCCAGGCATGGGCTTCTCTTACTCCGCTCGAATCTATTGCTTCACCTGTAATACGGAAATTTTCGATCCCTGCCTGATTCAGCAGCAGCTGATAGGCCTTGCTGTAACTGTCGCATACACCGGTTCCGTACAGAAGTACGCCATCCGCCTCATAATGGCTGAATGTCAGGTCATAGTGGGCGTGATCTGTCAGCCAGTCATGCAGCGCAAGTGCTTTATCCTTCTCGGTCATACCCGCAGTTATCACTTCATCGATGATCTGAACAACTTTTTCATTAACTGTCAGAACCGAGTCTGCGGAAAAGTTCTGTGTCATCAGAAGCAAAGAATAAAGACTGCATGCAGCCAGAAGAAACCATCTCTTGAATGCTTTTTTGCTTTTCATAAACCGATCCCCCATGCTCGTTCGCTCATATCCATGTGGATACATATTGATGTGATAAGAAAAGTATAGCTGTATTTCCAATAGCATTCAAGGTATTCTTCACGGGCAGCATTTTCGTCGGATGCCATTTCAGGAGATCATCGGATGGCATTTCAGGAGATCATCGGATGGCATTTCAGGAGATCATCGGATGCCATTTCAGGAAATCATCGGATGATTTGCGATTCGGGGCTGAAAAAATTTCACAAGAAAATGTACAGCCTTGATCGTCTTGGCATATTTGAACCAGTTGATATCCGGTTCGATTTCCGGACGGGCGACCACGGTGATGGTATCCCCTTCGTTAAGCCTGGTATATACCGGCAGCTGAGTCCTGGATTCGTCTACCATTGCATAATCAAAGTGATATCCGAGATCGCTGTGGATATGGAAAGCAAAATCCAGTACGGTCGCTCCTTTATCGATCAGCATGGCGGATCCGTCCCTGCGAAATACCTTGATCTTCTCATTGTAAGTATCCCGGGGTTCGATTACGACAACTTCACCCAGGGAAAGTGAACTGTTCGCATCCACAATATTGCCGTAGATGAAGCGCTGATAGGACATCTCCGTTCGGACAAAAAGTCTGTAAAGATTGTCCATCTCGTCGGAAATTATAAAATATCCGGTGTCCCTATAGGTGGTAAGATCGTATTTGATCAGGTAGAATCCTTTGTGGGAAAGCGATTTTTCGAAGTATTGGAAGAAGAGATCGTTGGGATGAATGCTGGAATTGTCGTCTGACAGTTCGTCGCTGACGATGAGCGTGAGATCATAAAGGGGGATCCTGTCCTTTGAAAGAAGGCGGCGCCAGTCATCTTTGATGTTATTGGCATAACGGCTGATCTGTCGGAAAAGGCTGATGCAGGAACGGTGGTTATACAGGAAATTGACGATGTAGCGATGGCAGCGGTCCAGTTCATTTGTTTCACTGTTATAGTGAGGATCAAATACATTGGAAAGGACATCCAGGGATTCCTGGCATTTCCTGCTGTTGGCAGTACAGAGCGATCTGTACTGCTTTGTCATTTCCTCGTACATTTTCGGGTGCTCGGTCTGAAAACAGAGTTCTTCCAGCACATCTACAAAATGGTACGCATTTTCAAGTCTGGCCATCGGGATGATGATCTCCCGTGTGTGTTCGGCCTTGGGAATGCGTTTCTCTTCTTTAACGCCGGAAAGTGTATTGAGATTATCAATGCGGTCGGCGATCTTGACATAAAGCGCCTTTTCATCCATTTTCTCCTGAAGACGGGCATCGGAAAGAAGATCTTTCTGTGCTTTGGTGAGTGTTTGATCTGTGAAATCCCTGTCGCTCAGGGCGGTAACGGCATCTACGATCTTAGAGACATTTGTTCCAAACAGTTTCTCGATCTCAGACAGAGGAATATCGCAGTCTTCAACAACGTCATGGAGCAAGGCTGCCATAATGACATCACTTTCAAACCCCCACTCTGTGACAAGCTTTGCGACCCTGAGGGCGTGACAGATATACGGTTCTCCGGTTCCGCGAAACACTCCGGAATGCTTTGCTTCAGCATACTCATAGGCTTTTTTGATCTCCTTCTTACTGCCTACCTTGTGGTTCTTACTGTAGATGTTCATGATATCGTTGAAATTAACTTCCATCTGGTATGCCATAAGATCACCTCTTTCCCTGCATTTCCTCTGCTCTGTTCATCCCTCTGCTCTGTTCATCCCTCTGCTCTGTTCATCCCTCTGCTCAGTTGTACGCTTATTTGGAGCCGTTGATGGATGCTGCCTTGATGGCATGGTACCATTCATCATCGTCTCTTTCTGAAATTTTTCCGTATCGGAACATGTTCCTCTCTAAACTCTTTTTGATATAACGCTCAAGTGTTGACTGTACGATGATCGACTTCTGGTATTCCGAGAACTCCTTTCTTGCTTCTTCATTCTCTACATAAAGTGTTTTGAAATTCCGGATCATTTCTTCAGTCTCTTTTTCGGCCTTGAAATTCGGGTAGTTAAGCAGGAGACTGTGATGGATCTCCTCGACCGACATGGACAGCGGATACCTCGAAACGCCCATAAACTGTACGACCGGTGCGCGTTCTCTTCCTTTGGATACAGAGTTGATGGTTCCAATACCGCCGGTGTAATTAGGTTTGTTGTTGTCTACACGGTGGAGAATGAGCAGCGCTTTATCAGTGTTCGTATGGGACATGCTGATAAATGCGTGATCCTGAGTAAGCTCAAAATCCCCGTAGTATGCGGTGTGGGGAAATTTACTGCCAATGTGATCGATGATTTTTGAAGGATCACCAAGACCTTCAAGAGTCTTTTTTAAAACGGCCGCTTTTTCCCGGTCATTGATTCCGAGTACAGCAGCGCAGCTGAATTCGGAAACATCCAGGCTGGAAGGATTCTCATAAATGAAAAGAATTCCGTAGATAACGGAATCTTTGGGTGGCTGTGTATCTCTTCCCTTGTATTTGCTGGTATCAAAGTAGTAGACAAAGTAGATTCCACAGTACTTGTGATAGGTAGTCATCATGCTGCGGTCTATTGCTGCTTCACTGACCGGCAGGGTGCTTGCTGACGGGTTAATGCTCTTGGTAAGGAAATCATCAATGGAGATGTCGTAAAGGTTTTTCAGTGACACAAAGAATTCTACGTTCGGGACGCGCCTGCCCTTGCAATAATCCGTCATGGAAGCGGCGGCGACTCCCAGCCTGTTTGCGAGTTCCTTTTGCGTTGTCTTGTGCTGCGCGATCAGCCGCTTTAAGTTCGAGGAAATGATGGAACCAAGATCCTGATTTGAATCAACCGGCTGAGGATGATCTTTACTGATTGAACTCATAAAACGTACCTCCTTTGCCTTTTATTGCACCATTATATAAGCGCAGGCAGAGCAGTGCAATGACAAGATACTGAAAAATTACAATAAATAGAATTTTGAATTGCAATTAGATGAATTTTCGGGGGATATATGTTGAAATGTATGCTGTTTATAATGAAATAAGGGGGAATAATTCAGAAATTTAAATTTTCGAAATGCTTTAACTCCTGATAAAAAATAGTATGCGGAAACGAATACTATATGCGGAAAAAAAATTTCATAAAGATGCTGCATTTTTTCTGTATCCGAGCATCACTGCAGATTATGAGACAGGTGAAGGTCCCACTTCATCGTCCTGTCGATCGCCGATACTTACCTGAAACGCGACACATACAGGTAAAAAAGCCTTCTTGCTGGTTTTACCTGTATAATTGGCCGTTCCGGGACATTTGCAGGACTCGAAGTCTAAGTCGAAAATGCAAAATGTACAGGTAAAACATCTTTTTCTGTTGCTTTTACCTGTATAAACGGCCGTTCCGGGGCATTTGCAGGACTCGAAGGCCAAGCCGATAATGTAAAATGTACAGGTAAAACATCTTTTTTTGCTGCTTTTACCTGTATAATCGGCCGTTCCGGAGCATTTGCAGGACTCGAAGGCCAAGCTGAAAATGCAAAATGTACAGGTAAAACATCTTTTTCTGTTGCTTTTACCTGTACATTTGGCCGAAGGGACGGAAGGGACCGCCACAAACACCATATCAAGCTGAATTCTCTGTCCGAATAGCCCCATCGGAGCCCGGAAAGGACAACCACAAATACCATATCAAGCTGAATTCTCTGTTCGAATAGCCCATCGGAGCCCGGAAGGGACCACCACAAATACCATATCAAGCTGAATTCTCTGTTCGAATAGTCCATCGGAGCCCGGAAGGGACCACCACAAATACCATATCAAGCTGAATTCTCTGTCCGAAAAGCCCATTGAAGCCCTGGAAGGGACCGCCACAAACATCATATCAAGCTGAATTCTCTGTCCGAAAAGCCCATCTGAGCCCGGAAAGGACAGCCACAAACACCATATCAAGCTGAATTCTCTGTCCGAAAAGCCCATCGAAGCCTGGAAGGGACCGCCACAAATACCATATCAAGCTGAATTCTCTGTTCGAATAGCCCATCGGAGCCCGGAAGGGACCGCCACAATTACTATATCAAGCTGAATTCTCTGTCCGAAAAGCCCATTGAAGCCCTGGAAGGGACCGCCACAAACACCATATCAAGCTGAATTCTCTGTCCGAATAGCCCCATCGGAGCCCGGAAAGGACAACCACAAATACCATATCAAGCTGA
>CACZZH010000046.1 GCA_902785635.1 uncultured Lachnospiraceae bacterium | reverse complement strand
TCTGCACGTCTACGGATTCAAGCCATTTTTCGATCTGTGCGGTGCTGCCAAGCCACATTGTGCCGGCCGTTGCCGTTCCCGCGGCGCAGGAGAGCTGCAGAGCTTTCTCATACTGCCCGTCATACCGCTTCATGCCGGCCAGGAAGCCGGCGACAGCAGAATCTCCGGCACCGACTGTCGAGACAACATGACAAGATTCGGTGATCTGTGACCTGTATAAGTCCCCATCCTGCGTCAGAAGCAATGCACCGTCACCGCCGCGCGTCACCAGCACGTTTTCGGCTCCGTCTTCCCTGCATTTATACATCAGAGAGATGATGACCTCTTCCTTACTTCTCTCCTCTCCATCATCAGCTGCAAACAGTCCGAGCAGTTCTTCCTCATTTGGCTTGATCAGAAACGGATGAAAACGAAAGGTGTTTTTCAAATTCTCTCCTTCCGTATCCACGATAAGCCTCACATTCTGCCCGGAAGCCTCACGACAGACCGCTTCGTACAGATCGATGCCGCCAGCCTGCAGATTTCCACTCAGGATCAGGGTATCATCGGAGGAAAGGTTTCTGATTCGTGAGAGCAGTTCTTCGACCTGCCTGTCCCGGATAACAGGACCATTTCCGTTGATTGCCGTCTCTTCCTCACAGTCAAGCTTTACATTGATCCGCGTTTCCCCCGGCAGATAGATGAAATCACAGTCGCAGCCCTTTTCTCTGGCGAGTTCCTCCAGCATCCTGCCGCACCTGCCCGCGACGAACCCCCAGGCGGTGCTCTTTATGCCAAGGCGTGCGAGAACCACCGATACATTCAGCCCCTTTCCTCCCGGAAACAACATTTCACCGGCCGACCGGTTGATCTGTCCGGGAATAAACCCCGTACCTGTCAGATCCATATGGTAATCGATCGCCGGGTTTACAGTCAGTGTATAGATCATGCCTGCTTACTCCTTCTGTTCTTCGCTTATTCATACTTGTTTTTGTCGAGCGGAATCACGAAGTGATCTTCCTTTCCGCGAGCTGCGCATCCTGCCGGAGGCTTTTTGTCTCATAGGAAATTCGACGGAATATCCTATGAGACAAAAAAAGTGAGTCAGAAGAAATGTCCCCTGACTCACCCATTGATGGAGCATAGGAGATTCGAACTCCCGGCCTCTACAATGCGAATGTAGCGCGCTCCCAACTGCGCCAATGCCCCATACGGTTTAACCGCAAAACATAGTATACTTCCATCTACCGAAAAAATCAACCTGTTTTTTACACGATCAAACCGTTCTGCAATTCTTTCTCCTGTTCATCCTCCATCACACAAGGACCTGCAGGAGGATCCTGCCTTTGCGATGTGGTTACAGCACTTCAATGGTATATTCTGCTTCAAAGGTCTCTCCGGCATTCAGGGTCTGGATGCCGGTCTTTTCGGACAGATCGCCGGTGAAGCCTTCATCATCCAGCCGCCCGTACCATGGCTCCAGACACACAAACGGTGCCTCGTCGTTCTGAGTCCACAATCCAAAATAGGGGAATCCGTCGCAGCGGACACGCACATAAGGGGTACGATCGGGACGGCAGATGGAAATACTGCGGATCTGCCCGCCTTCAAAGATGAACGTATCGATATCAAACAGATGAGCTTTCAACTGAAGATACCCGCCGTCTGTCTCCATTACATACTTTCTGTCCGGTACGGCAAGCCCGCTTTCTTTATTAAACAGGATATATTCCGGTGCCGGGTCATCCTCAAAGTGTACAAAGTATTCCTTTTTTGCCTCACCGGGATCAAGCGGTGTGGTAAAAGCCGGGTGTGCCCCGATGGAAAAATACATCGTCTCATTCTCAGAAGGATTGTTGACAGTCCACCGGATCTTTAAGTTCCTTCCTTCAAGAACATATTCTACCCCAAGGCGGAACCGGAACGGATAGACCTCAAGAGTTTTCGCACTGTCCTCAAGCAGGTAGGCAAGAGTCTGTTCTGCCTTTGTTTCTGTTTTTGTGAAGTCACTCACTCTGGCGAACCCGTGCTGCGGAAGGGAATAAGTCTTTCCATCGAAGCGGTACTCGTTATTTGCGACTCTCCCGACGATCGGGAACAGGATGGGTGCATGATACTTCCAGAAAGGCTCTTTTCCTTCCCACAGGATCTCATGGCCGTTCTTCTTATCATACACACGGCTCAGCTGAGCTCCCCGCTCTTCCACTTCGATTCGAAGATCTTCATTTTCAAGTACACTTAAAGAAGCATTGTCAGCAATAACATCCTTCATTATCTGTGTCAATTCCTCTCCCCCCTTCGGCAGATCCCCGGTGATATCCGCCAGTGTCAACAGTTCAAGTTCCTCCTTCGTACAGTCCGCTTTGTCCGCCAGACGGTTGGCCTGCCTGGTGACGGCTTTCTCAAAAATGTTGCGCGCGTCACGGGCATTTGCAAAATTCGGTTCCGCCAGTGCCAGCTTCATCGTGTAATAATTCTGAAGATAATCCAACGCATCCTGCGATACCTTGTAGCCATTCTTTCCGGCAGTGAATTCAAAGATCCTGCGAAGCTCCTCCGGCGTGTAATCCGGGAAATGGATAAACTTGTTGAATCTGGAGCGAAGCCCGGGATTGGAATCCAGGAACTCCTCCATCAGGTCCGTATATCCGGCTACGATCACAATAAATTCGTCCCGATGGTCCTCCATGGCTTTCAGGATCGTATCGATCGCTTCCTGACCGAAATCTCCCTCTCCCTTATTGGCAGACAGCGTGTAGGCTTCATCAATGAACAGAATGCCGCCCATTGCACTGTCGATCACTTCCTTTGTTTTGATCGCAGTCTGACCGATATATCCGGCTACCAGTCCTGCCCGGTCAACCTCTACCAGCTGACCCTGCTTCAGAAGGCCCAGCGCATGGTATACCTTTGCCAGGATCCGGGCGACCGTAGTCTTACCGGTACCGGGATTTCCGGAAAAAACAAGATGCTTGGAAACATCCGCCTCCTTCAGTCCCATCTCCTTCCGCTTGATATTCACCTTCTGGACATTGATCAGCGAGGAAACTTCCTCCTTTACCGTTGTCAGGCCGATCAGATTGTTCAGTTCTTCCAGTATCTCATCGATCTTCTCCTGGGCGTCCTCCGCCGAAAGATCCAGCTGCGGTTCCGGACTGGCTGCGGCAGACGCTTCCTGAGCATTCTTCTGATCTCTGTTTCCGCCGGCTGCTGCGACAGACAGTACAGGATTCAAAGGACTGTCGGCAGAACTTCCGACACCGACAGGATCTGCCTCCGGACCGGACGCGACTCCATGCACAGAGTCCGTATTCTCACCCTTCGGTCCGGCGCCGAAAAAGTCATCCACCAGGCTGCTCAGGCTTTTTTGTACTCTGCTGTTTCCATTGTCAGTTGAAGAGAGATCTTTCAGCGTATTCAGATTCTCATCGATCATGGCCGAAAGCGCATCCAGTCGTGAACCTGTTTCTGTGTTGTCCTCTGTTCCTCCGAATTCCAGCACATGCTCCCGGTCGGACAAATGGGATGCTTTCACGGCGGATGCCCCGTATTTTCCGTTCATCACCTGGTCCATCAGTTCGCAGACTTCCTGTGAGGGCTCCAGTCCTTCTTTCTGCAGGTAACGCCGGGTCTTTCCCAGATATTCGCTCACATATCTGCCTCTGGCTCCCGTCTCATCCGGCATAAGCAGTACAAAGGAACTGCAGATCATAAGGAGCTGGGTGAGAACTGCATCCAGACAGTGCCGGTCGCCCGCCTTTGTCTGACGTACCGCGGCCTGCAGTGCGATCAGCGGCTTTTTCACTTCCTTCCCCATCACATCGTCAAGCAGAGCATAGGTTTCCTTATTGATATCCAGGAAATACTTCCCGTAGCCCCTCACTTCATCACGAAGCCGGGCAGCATCCGATACCATAGACCGGATAAACATCTGCTCATCATCCGTCAGTTCCCTTCCGGAGGACAGTCCGATCTCGGTCAGGAGCCCCTGCAGCTGAAGTTCTCCCCGGCGAATGACCGCTTCATTGCCCGCAGCAGAAGCATATTTCTCCAAAAAAGTTTCCAGCTTCCGACTGGCGTTATAGGACTGATTGTAAAGCTGCTGCTGCTCATTGTTAAACATTCTTATTTCCCCCGTTAAGTAAATTTTACCCGACTATATTCTGTGTATTCATTTACGATCAAAGAAGATCACGGAAAACCATGTCACAATATTCTGTCCGTTCATGAAATCCATACCCGCTTTTTCCGCCAGTTCCGAAACAACGATCCCATAGCTCTCCACACACGGGAACATCCGGTCCGGGTTCCGGCATGGCGCGTCCGGCCAGGTACATTTGCTGCACACCGCGCATGACTCTGTGGACAGCGCGATGACCTCTCCATAGAAAGCTTGAAACAGCTTTACCACTTCCCTTGTGATCTCCTCATGCTCCATCCGCGTTCCGAGTGTTTCCTCCATATCGGTAATATCACGCACTTCGCTGATCGTAGAGAACAGAAAGCAGTTTGTATAAGCACTGCACCGCTCCCTGCACTCCTCTACCGTTCCCACCGCGGGAGGGCAGGACCACGAGGTATTGTACTGCGGACATTCATGCTCGCACACAAAGCGGATCCTCTGCTCAAATGCCACCTCACTGACCGGCAGCACAGCGTACTGTAAGATCGGCAGTTCCTGCAGGGCTGTCTCCATTTCCGGTCTGATCTGTACCAATTCCTGCATGATCATTCCCCCTGCCACCGGTATCCCATCGCACGCAGATGCCGGTACACTTCACTGACCGGCAGACCGACCACGTTCTGATAGTCACCCTCTATTCCGTCTACAAAAGCAGCAAACGGTCCCTGTATACCATAACTCCCTGCTTTATCAAAAGCATCACCGGTATCGAGATAGGTCTCGATCTCTTCATCCGTCATTTCATGAACATGGACTGTGGTGCGGCAGAAAAAAGAATCCCTGCGTATCGTACTTTCTCCCGTTCGTCCAGCAGGCTCCCTGACCAGAATCGTGACTCCGGTAAACACTTCATGCGCTTTCCCTGAGAGAAGCCGGAGCATTTGCGCGGCATCCTTCCTGTCCTTCGGTTTTCCCAGGATCCGTCCCTGCGCCCAAACGATCGTATCTGCGCCAAGCACGATGCCTGAGGTGATCCGCCCGGCCACATCCTCTGCTTTCCGCCCGGAAAGTTCCATCACGATCTTTCCGGGTTCTTTCTGGGTGATCGTTTCCTTTGCATTACTTTTTTCAACAATAAACGGCACTTGGATCAGCGAAAGAAGTTCTTTCCTCCGCGGTGATCCGGATGCCAGAATCAACTCATTCATTTCTGCAATTGCCTGCTTTCTTTTCCTGATAAAGATTTAGGAACACCCTGGTGTTCCTGCGGCGCACGGCCGATAACGTCATTTTCCCACGAAAGTCTTCTTGCGTCAACTATCCATACATGATAACATTTCTAAGGCAATTTTTGGTCGATCGAAATGAATCGGTCTTAATCGAACAGAATGACAGAGAGGCTTTCCAATGTTTTCAATCACCGCACTTCAGCTATTAAAAATGTTCTTTCTTGTGATCGCAGGCTTTATCTCCTTCCGGGCAGGTCTTGTCACCCACGAAGGCAATAAGTCCCTCTCCAATCTGCTCCTCTATGTTGTGAATCCGATGATGATCATCAACTCTTTTGCAACAGATTATTCCAGTGAGCTGATGAGAGGGCTCATCTGGGCGTTTGTATTATCCTGTATCACCTATCTCATCACCATTGTGATCGTACATTTTCTCATTCCGTCAAGAATCCGCTCTTTTGAGATCGAGCGTTTTGCCTGCGTATACTCCAACTGTGGCTTCATGGGAATTCCCCTGATCATGGCACTGTTCGGATCTACCGGCGTATTATATCTCTCGGCTTATATTGCTGTATTCAGCCTTTTTGTATGGACACACGGATATATCCTCATGACCGGCAAGAAGGACCTTGGAAGCTTTTTCAAAGGTCTGCGTTCCCCGGCTGTGATCGCCGTGATCATTGGTTTTGTAATTTTCATCGGGCGCATCCACCTGCCGGCGGTCGCATCCGATACGATCGGTTATCTTGCCTGCATGAACACTGCTCTGAGCATGCTGATTGCAGGTATCTCCCTTGCGGAATCCGATCTGAAGACGGCTCTTATGAATTCGAGGATCTATATTATCTCCGTGATCAAGCTGTTCCTCATTCCCATCATCTTTGCTGTGCTGTTCCATTTCATTCCGGTCGACCGGATGGTTCTGATCACTCTTCTTGTCGCCTGGGCCTGCCCCTCCGCAACCACAGCGACACTGTTTGCCCTGCGCTTCAATAAAGATCATCTCTATGCATCGCAGATCTTCGCGATCACTACCGTTTTTTCCATGGTGACGATTCCATTGGTGATTCTGGTCGGCGAAAGGCTGCTGTAATGCGGGTGGAGACTGTTGTATAGAAATATACCCTGTGCATATCTCCCGACATGAAAACCCCCTCCGGGCAGTCAGACCTTATCATTGACCTGTCTGTCCGGAGGGGGTTACACTGTCAGGAACGGTATCATCGTTCCTGCCATCCCCTGTTGCTCTATGCTTTACTCGGCATCACCAGCCGCTTCCTCTGCAGCTTCTTTCACTTTATCAGCTGCTTCTTCTGCGACCTCTTCAACCTTGTTGACTGCTTCTTCCACAGCTTCCTCTGCCTTGTCAGCTGCTTCTTCTACAGCCTCTTCTGCCTTGTCGGCTGCTTCTTCTACAGCCTCCTCTGCCTCGCCGACTGCCTGCTCAGCATCGTCGAAGATATCCTGCAGTTCCTCTGCGCTTTCATCCATCTCCTCTTCTGCTTCGTCTTCAGCTTCTTCCTTCTTTTCATTCATTTTGGAAGCAACGCCTTTTACGAATGCATCCGCAGCCTCTGCAAAACCGCCCAGAATGCCTCTGGCCTTGCTCGCAGCTTCGTTTACGATATCTCCCACCTCATTGGCTGCCGCCTGTGCATCTGCTTTCAGGGTATCAGCACCGGTGCTTTCTTCCTCTTCCTGTGCCGTATCCTCTTCCCACACACTGCTCAGATCTGCACCGCAAGCAGAGCAGAAATTCTCTCCTTTAAATACTTCTTTTCCGCAGGAGGGGCATGCCGGTTTTGCCTTTACTTTTGCCTTCTGGTTCTCAAGATCCGCCAGTGCTTCCTTTGCAGTCTTCAGAGCAGCAAATACATCTTCCAGGCCTTCCGGAATGGTGTCTCCCGCTTTTTCAAAAACTGACTCACCTACCTGTGCGAAAAGTTTTTCGATCACTTTTCTCTGATCTGCGATCTTATTATTCAGCTGAACACTTTCTGCCGTTTTCTGCACAGTACTTACAGTATCCTGACCAAGCTGTGCCAGTTTCTTTCCCAATGATTCCAGTCCCATAGTCAACCTCCTTCATTCGTTTTCCTGAACTTTGCATCAGTATAGCACACTAATATTAAAGGCACATTAAAAAAAAAATTAATTTTGACTTGTCTATTTTCGATTTTTATTTTATAGTAAGGCAACATCTTTATTTATTTATATGGAGTGGTGATCTATGCGCTGGGATGAAAAATGTCTGCTTGAACTGACCCATCATAATATGTTTGAATCCACGGAACACCGCAACCGTTTCCGGGAGATCCTGAACTGTTATTATACAGCACCTTTCTTTACCAAGGGGCTGTGCAAATGTATGTATCTGGGTACATGGGATGATGTCCATTACGCCGATCTTATGAGTATCATCAACCTTATAACCATTGAGGGCACACGGAGCCTGAAAACAATGGCTGATGAGGGCGATGCCATGTCCGAGCAGCTCACCGGTGCCGATGCCGAGATCTACAAGCTCTCTACTTCTTTCATTACAAACCGCCCGTATACGCTCCCGGATCTTACTATGATAGATCCGGAAGGAGCCCATATCATACGACAGGGGCTCCTTGCTTCAAAATATATAGATGATCTTCCGGATCCGGTTCGCTGAAACGGATCTTTTTTCTTTCCTTCCATTCTGAGGACCGCACTTTTACCGTTCATTCGCTGTCGATCGGAGTCGGCCTGTACTGGTTGAAGAAGGAAGCAACATCATGAATTCCAAGTTGCTCATAATCAGCAGCATATACGGAATGGACTATAGCTCCTTCTGTCATAGCCTGATACATGGTAAACCCGTCCAATGCAACTCTGCCGGTGCGCATGAATGTGTCACCGAACTCTGTCCAGCCGATATTTCCATCCACATTGCAGAATATATTAAATCCCTCGCCCTTAAAATACTGGAATTTTGCGTTATCCGCAGTATAGGCTCCCACAATGCCAATATCAGCGCCAAATGCAAATATGATCTTGTCTGTTTCCCCGAGGATCGGTGAATTGACGGTCTTCCACCGCTCATGATCCGCCTTAAGGTGTTCCAGATCGCAGGCTTCCGCATTCAGATGTCCATAGGTATGGCTGGCAAATGTCCATCCTTCCGCCTTCATGGCATCAGCAACCGCTTTCGCATCCTTGCAGTCCTGTTCCCAGCTGAAATCCGGATGCTCCTGCAGCCACTGGATCTGGTCCGGATCCAGGTGCGGATCATTGATATCTTTATAGTAATTATTGGTACGATAGCCGAACACTCCGTTATAACCGGTCATCGCCACGGTTCCTCTGGCTCCGTGATACGCAAAATCAGGATGATTCTCAATAAACGTATCCATCCTGGGCACAACATCGTAATCTCCTATGGAAGTCTCCCCATTCTCATTGGTATATACGCACTTCGGCTTCCCGTTTTCGTCTACGACCATTTTTGTGGCGTAACCCTGCGTCCCGATGCCATAGGAATGATAATAGCTCAGGTCATCTATGGATAGAACAAACGGCTTCTTGTCCGGCGGGAGCATGAGGGATGTGTTTTTCGCGATACGAACATTTCCGTTCTCGTCCTTCGTTTTAACACACATATCGTCAAGGCTGACCATCACATATCCCGCTTCATACATCTGTTCGATCATCCGGTCAAATTCAACCGTCGTAGTCATGGCTGCATTATTCTGCCTGACACGATCTGCACCCACAAGATCTGCCTTAAAAGCACGGTCATCATTGATCAGCGAATGGAAAAACACATGCGGAACTCTTGTCACATCCGCTGCAACGCAGGAAGCTTTCGCACTCTCCCATTCCTGAATCTCATTCGCGGCTTCCTCTGCCAGACCATGCTCTTTCAGCAAATTGATCGCTCCATCGTAGTCATACTGCGTCGCCATAAGCCTGGCCTGCTCTTGAACCTGTGCGGCAGCCGCCGGGGATTCTGTTTCGTCGATCTCCTCTCCGGCATCATTTACAGCCGGCTGTCCGGCTGCAGACTGCGAATCTGCTTTCTGCGCTGCCGTTTCGGCTGTATTCTGCCCGGCAGTTACTGCACTGCCTGTACCTGCGGAAGCTCCGATCCCGGTCTTTTTTCCGCCTTTCACAGCATGTATGATCGCACGAATTCCAAGGAAAGCAAGCAGTATCACCAGCACCAGCGTCACAGCTGCGATTCCGAGCTTGATTCGGCGAATCCGTTTCCTTCGCGCGATCATCTCTCTGCGCCTTCTTCTCTCCCGCTCCGTCATCCGGTCGCTTTGTTTTCCTTTTTTCTCCCCCTGTTCACCCATTGCTGCTCCCTCCCTGAAAATTCTTACCTGTAAGCTTCCCCCCTGTGCATCTCCAACCTTATCACATATCTGTCAATCCCGCTTTTTCGGCAAGCTGTCTGCACTTAGCAAGCAGTCTGCGGTGGCGTTCACTCACTGCTTTTGCATTGATTCCCAGCACTTCGGCGATCTCTCCGTTTTTCATGTTCTGAAAGTAGATCATACCTGCCAGCTCCCTTTCACTCGGTGAAAGAAGCGAGAGCAGGTGGTAAACTGCTTTCTTTTCTTCATCCTTGAAGACCTGATATTCGTCTTCATAGGAAGGCTCCGTGAAATTCGTCTCCTCATCATCCAGTGACTGATGCATACGGATCCCGCTCTTTCGGTATTCATCGATCAGTGCATTCCTGGCAATGTTGGTCAGCCACGTTCTCACGGAAGCACGTGACGGATCAAACGTTTCATAATGTGTCATCGCCTTGATAAAAATATCGCTTACCAGGTCTTCCGCCCTTTCCCGATGCAGAATCTGTCCGTAAATAAAATTGTAGATGTTCGAAAAATGCTTTTCATAAACAACCTCAAACGGCTCTTTTTCTGTGCTCATGTCTTATACCCTTTACCCCTCTATAGCTGTTGTCTGGCTACCATATCTGCAAACAGTCCGTTCTTTTCCATCAACTCGTCATATGTTCCCTCTTCCAGGATCTTTCCGTCTCCCAGATACAGGATACGGTTGCAGCTGCGGATAGTGGAAAGCCTGTGTGCAACCACCAGCCTCGTACAGTTGAGTTCATTCAAAGCCTCCGTCACTTTCTTCTGGGCTATATTGTCCAATGCAGAGGTGGCTTCATCAAAGATCAGAATAGACGGCTTTGGAGCAATAGCCCTTGCGATCATCAGCCGTTGCTTCTGCCCGCCTGAAACACCGCCCTGGCCTTCCGAGATCATCGTGTGCATTCCCATCGGCATTTCCCGGATATCATCCGCAATACAGGCGATCTCAGCGGCTTTCCATGCCTCATCCATGGTCAGGCCCGGAGCAGAAATTGAAATATTGGCATAAATGCTGTCATTAAACAGGCTGCCTCCCTGAATCACAGTGCCGATCCGGCTGCGAAGAGATTTCAGATTGATCTGATCGATATTCCGCCCATCATAGAAGATCGCTCCTCGCTCAGGTTTTTCAAAACCCAGAAGCAGGCGCATCAATGTGGTCTTTCCGCATCCGGAAGGCCCAACGATCGCCACGTACTCTCCTGCACGAATCTTCAGCGAAAGGTCATCAACGATCTTCTTTCCATCCTTTTCATAACGGAATGTCACATTATTCAGCTCAATATTGCCTTTCAGGCTGGTGAGTACCTGTCCATGCCCCTCCGTTTCCGGTATAGTCTGCAGAATCGGAGAAGCCATATCCAGTACCGGCTTGATCTGTGCAAATATCATTACTACCGAAGCCAGCGATGTAAATGCACCCATTACCATTCCATAGGCGGAGTTGAAAGACATATAGTCTTTCATGGCCACTCCTCCGCCAAGAGCGAATGCGTACAAAACGATCGTACCGATCATACTTACAGCCTGCAGCAGCACACCGCCTGCTTTCAGGATAATAGGCGGATTATAACGAAGCTGTGCTATCTTATTGTAAAACTGGGCCCAGTGGGCAAAACTCCTCTTCTCTGCGCCTGCAAGCCGGATCTTCTGTATCCCGTTGATCAAGGCAAAAGCAAGGCCGACTGTCTTTGCCTCATCCTCCAGCAGTCTTTTCTGCCGCATCGTCTCAAAGATGACCTGAAAGGTGGAAAGCAGGACCGTGATCAGAATGATGATCAGGGAAGGCATGACCAGTACCGGTGCATACCTGAATATCTGTGTAATATAAAGGAGCGAGACAAGAGATGTCAGCCCGGATGACAGTACCGCATTCATCAGCGATGAACACAACGAATTGACTGACTGCATCCTGGACGATAATTCTCCTGAATTATACTGTCGGAAAAAATCCGCCGGAAGCGAAAGCACCCGCATCATCGCTGCTGATTCGATATTCAGCTGCAAACGGGTCTGGACACATCCGCTGATCAACCCCGATCCGGTAGATATAATCAGCTTGCTCACTCTTACACATACCATGAAGACAGCCATTGCCATCAGGACAGACACATTCTTACTGTCCAGCACCGCTCCATAGAGCAGATTCGCCAGTTTAGGAACCAGAAAGCCCACCAGGGTCGTCAGGAGCGTCACGCCAAATATAAGCAGAAAATCTGCCATACGCAGGGAACCGAGTATATACCGGATCAAAGCCGGAATCCCTATACTGGTCTGCGGAAACGGCCGGTAGAAGCAGTAAGCTTCTCTTCTGATCTTATCTGCATTTTTTTTGCCTACAAGGAATGTCTCCCCTGCAGCTGCATTGTAGCAGCGGTATCCGAAAAAGCCTGCAGGAATCAAAGCTACCGGAAGGCCATCCTCCTCACGGAAACCCAGAAAAGCGCCTATCGCATCACGATACCAGCCTTTGGTCAGCTCCACTTTGCGGTACATCATCCCCTGCGGGTTCAGAATATATTCCAGCTGCCCTTCCAGCGTTTTGACCGTCGCAGGAACTTCCTGATATTTTAAATGATAGTAATGAAGTATTTTCTCTAAAGCATTTGCAGTCAGGACCCGGTCATCCTTCAGATATGTCGGCTGCTGTCCGAGTACTGTTCTTGCTGCTTCCTTCAGGGAATCGCGAAAGATCTGGTCGTCTTCTATTTTTCTTTGACGGATCTGTTCATCAAACCAGCCCATGCGTCCCCTCCTTCCTATAATATGATTTTTTATTCATTTGTCACCAGGGACGTGTATAATCCGCCCTTTGCATACAGTTCATCGTGCGTTCCGCGTTCTGCCACTTTTCCGTGATCCAGCACAATGATCTCATCACAGTCACGAATCGTGGATAATCTGTGAGCGATCATGATGCATGTGATTCCACGGTCTGTGATCGCTTTCACTGCTCTGTACTCGGTTTTTGCATCCAGCGCAGAGGTGGCTTCATCCAGAATAATGATCGTCGGATCCTGGGCAAGTACTCTTGCCAGTTCCAGTCTCTGGCGCTGTCCTCCGGAAAGATCACTCCCGCCTTCCGTCAGTTTTCCTTCGTATCCGCCGGGACGCTGCATGATATCATCATGAATCTGCGCATCTCTCGCCGCCATAATGATCTCAAAATCTTCGATCGTAGAATCCCACATGCGTATGTTCTCCGCGATCGTATCCTCAAACAATGTAATATCCTGATCTACTACAGCAAGGGAACCGGTAAATATGCTCCGGTCGATCTCCCGGATCGGCTTTCCGTCGAAAAGGATCTCTCCACTCCATGGTTCATAAAGCCCGGAGATCAGCTTTGCAAGCGTCGATTTTCCGCAGCCGGAAGCTCCGACAAAGGCGACCCGGCTTCCCGGCTTAATGCTCATATTGAAGTTTTCGATCAGAGGAGGCCTCATGCTCGCATACCCGAATGTCACACCCCTCATTTCCACTGTACCTGTAAGCTTCTCATAGCGGATATCTTCCTGCACCGGCTGATCCGTAATTCCAGGTGCATCCGGATACTCCATGACGTCCTCAACACGTTCCATGTCTGTACGCATTTCCTGAAGTGTCTGTCCGGCGCTGAGCAAAGTACCCACCGGTCCCATAAACTGATTCAGAAACTGCTGGAACGCAAAGATCGAACCAACTGAGAATTTTCCCAGAATGGTCAGATATACGCCAAGCACCATCACTATGATATCTGCGATCTCAGAAATGATCGGTCCGATCTGTCCGAGCGTAACATCGATGCGCGCAAAACGCACACTCTGCTCATTTACAGATGCCTGCAGCCCGGACCATATCTGAAAATAGCCGTTTTCCGCTCCGCTCGCCTTGATCGTTTCGATCATTCGAATACCGTTCATGGTCGTTCCAGCGAGCTTGCCGGTATCGCGCTGCTGCACCCGGGTAATATTTATTCTCCGGTTCGATATTATGATCGAATTGACCAGATTGACTGACATACAGGTCAGGCCCACCAATGTAAGGATCGCACTCTGACGCAACATTACCACCAGGTATACGACCATCATGATCGTATTCAGCATCAGCGGAGAAAATGTATTGACCAGCCGGTCTGCGATCGTTGCGTTGGTCGACTGACGCTGCAGGATATCTCCCCCCATGCGCTGTGAAAAAAAGTCGATCGGAAGCCGAAGGACTTTCCACATATAAGTCATGTTTCCTACAACAGCCATCTTTCCCTGGATTCGCATCATATAGATCGTCTGCACCCAGGCAACCACCAGCTGAATCACCGTCAGCACTGTCATCACGATAAGGAATGGCATTACCCAGCCAGGATTTTTCCCGGGTAGCAGACGGTCCAGGAAAATCTTGCTCATTGCCGGCTTGATCAGATTGAAAATCGCTCCGATTATGGAGATCAGTATTGTGAATACAAATGCGTTCCCGGCTCCTTTCAGCCTCTTTCTGGCAAAGGCGAGCGTACTCTTTCTGGATCCGGAAGGCTCAAAAGTCTCTCCCGGTTCAAAAAGCATAAAAACACCGGTAAAACCACGATCAAACTCTTCCTCAGTAATAGTGATCTTCCCGCGAGCGGGATCATTGATATAAACTTTTCCGCGGTGAAATCCGTCCAGGACAACAAAATGATTGAATTCCCAGTGAATGATACAGGGAAATGTACCCTGTTCCTTCAATACTTCCGGTTCTGCTTTAAAAGCATCTGCTGTCAGTCCATAGCTTCGTGCCGCAAGCAGGATATTCCTCGCGTTGGAACCGTCTCTGGAAACACCGCAGTCCTTTCGGACCTGTTCCAGCGGAATCCATTTTCCATAATAGGCAAGTATCATCGTCAGGCACGCCGCCCCGCATTCAAGGGCTTCCAGCTGCATAACCACAGGAACCTTGGCAACCTTGCCCTGAACCGGCTGTCTGACAGAGCGTCCGCCCTTTTTATTCGTCTCATTCATGCACAGTACCCCTTCAGTTCCTGGCAAAAAGCAGTGAAATAGGCTGCAGTGATTCTGTCGTTATCTCTGCAGTATAAAACCCGTCCTTCAGATCCGTGCGGCTGGTCAGAACCGTCGCTTTTTTTCCGGGAGAAAGGTAGCCGGAAAGAAACAGCATCGGATCATCGGAAGCGCTCAGTGTAACGCTCTGGGCAGACCCTACGTCAGAGGTCAGTTCCACGTCTCCGATCTGAATATCAACTTCTCCGCTGGTCTGCGCGATATCCTGTGAGAGCACATAGTACTTGACCTCTCCGTTGGTTACGATTGCCGGCACATTTACCGTTGAGATGATCCTTCCGAATACGCCCCATACCAGTATCCCGGCCATCAGAATTATAATTCCTATCAATACGACCCATACACCCGGTCCTGTCACCCGAAGGTAACCGGTCAGCTGATCCGGCGTGGACAATTGCTCTATCGACTTTTCGCGAAAAATCTTATCATTCGAACTCATGCCTGTGCTGTCTCCTTCATTTTTTCCTCATTAAGGCCTGTATCGCATTTCAGACTAAATGCAATACTTAGGCATCCTAATAAGTGATTATAGCACTTCTTCCTCGCTCATGTCGACTAAATCGAAAAAAACAAGCAGCAAAAATGAGAAAAACGGAAACAGAAAAATTTTTTAAAAAAAGCATGGATATTCTGTCCCTGCTCCGTATATAATGTTGAAAAGAAAAACAACCCAAATTCAAATAAACAACAGAAAGAGTGGAGAAAATGAAAGATATTGAGACAATGTTCCATCAGGTAGACTTTTCAAAAGATACGGATCTGAAAGAAAGACTGGCGAAGAGGCTGTTTTCTTCCAAGTCATCTAATAAGATCACTCAGTTTCCTTTCCAGCGGCTTTCTGATAATGAGATTGAACTCGTCAACGCCGCACAGGGACTTTTCCAGGATAAGAAGCCGGAAAATAACTAATGGCAGGAAAACGATCTTCTGTAATATATTAACTGATAGAACCAAGAGCAGGCCGGGAGCAGCTTATTGCTTCCGGTTTTTTGTGTGTACAAAATAAGAAGAACCGAAAACACCTATATGGCAAAAAACGGAAACACCAATACGACAAAAAAGCTCCCGTTTACACGGAAGCTTTCCTGAAGGCGCCAACCAGAATCGAACTGGTGATAGAGGTGTTGCAGACCTTTGCCTTACCGCTTGGCCATGGCGCCCTGTGATAAATGACTCCTACGGGATTTGAACCCATGTTACCGCCGTGAAAGGGCGGTGTCTTAACCACTTGACCAAGGAGCCGGGATATCAAGCGGTGTATATGGATGATACACCAAAACTCCCCGAGTTGGGCTCGAACCAACAACCCTTCGGTTAACAGCCGAATGCTCTACCATTGAGCTATCGAGGAATAAAGATTTTCAATCGACAAATCAACAGTAGCCTTAGGAACTCGCCGCAATGCTCTACCATTGAGCTATCGAGGAATACTAAAAATATCTTTAATCGGAGATGGAGGGATTTGAACCCTCGCGCCGCGTTAACGACCTACACCCTTAGCAGGGGCGCCTCTTCAGCCACTTGAGTACATCTCCTTGCTGAATAAGTTTTAATTATTCCCTTACCAACACATCCTTTTGGACGCTAGAATATAATATCAAATCGAGAAGTCAGTGTCAAGGGTGAAAAATATCACCCATTTGTTTCTTATAATAGGCATATACATCTTTTGACCAACCCCTTTTTGAAACTTCCATTCTACGTTCTGCTTCAGCAAGTAATTCCGAGACCTTGGCCACATTCCCAAGCTTATGATATGCCATAGCAAGATACATATGTCCGGATATATGATTATTCTTCACATGAAACTTATTATTTAATACTTTTTCGGCATATTCCCTTGCTCGATTACCATCATTACATAACAGATAGTATATACTGTAGAATCCGTCAATTGTCATATCTACAGCAGGAAGCTTCCCATAATATTTTTCCATATACGGTTTTGAATCGGAAAAGATCATGTTTGCTCTGTTTAAATCATGCATATCGGCACATAGTTCCATCTGAACCGTGAAGTATGTTACGATACCCTGTCCTTTATCGAAAGTATCACCCACTATATTGATTATCTCATTTTTATCAATCTTCGTGATTAATTGCAAAGCTTTATCAATATTTCCGCTTATCATATATACTTCGGCACCAATAATTACAAAGTCTTTATAATATGAAAAGTCTGAGGTTCCGCCATCATATAAAGCCATTCCTTTATCAACCAGCTCAAATATCCTATCGGTAATACCATTATTGTTCATTTCCTCAACCATCTGCTTTCGAATTACAGCTATTGGCCTTTGGGATTCTCTTTTTTCTATAATTTTTAAAACAATAAATGTTACCGGAATCGATACTACGATTACACCCAGGATAATCTGCCATTTTTCAACTGACACAAGCAAAGAACTGTCAATCATATTGATAAATGTA
>CACZZH010000045.1 GCA_902785635.1 uncultured Lachnospiraceae bacterium | reverse complement strand
CTCCGGCGTTTTTGACCATAGATGCAGGAGGAGATTATATATGACAGATTATATGGTAAGAGCAACTGCTGCAAACGACCGTATCCGTGCCTTTGCATGCTGCACAAGTGATATGGTGGAACAGGCTCGCAGGGCGCATGATACCAGTCCGGTTGCAACAGCCGCTCTGGGACGGCTGCTTACCGGCGGAGCAATGATGGGAACCATGATGAAAGGGGATCATGATCTTCTTACACTTCAGATCACCGGTGACGGTCCGATCGGAGGAATCGTTGTGACAGCAGATTCCATGGGAAATGCCAAGGGATATGTATACAAGCCTCATGTGATGATCCATGCAAACAGCCACGGAAAGCTGGATGTCTCCGGTGCGATCGGAAAGGGAACCCTGCAGGTGATCCGGGATCTGGGCCTGAAGGAACCTTATATCGGCAGCTGCGATCTGCAGACGGGGGAGATCGCCGAAGATCTTACATATTATTTCGCGGTCTCAGAGCAGGTCCCTTCAAGTGTGGGTCTGGGCGTTCTTATGAACCGGGACAATACCGTCCGTCAGGCAGGCGGTTTCATTATTCAGCTGATGCCATACACTCCTGAAGAGACGATCGATGCGCTCGAACATCAGCTTTCCCGGATCACATCTGTCACCTCCATGCTGGATCAGGGCCTGACTCCGGAGGACATTCTGAACACTGTGCTGGAGCCCTTCGACCCTGTATTTAATGAGACGATTCCTCTTTCATGGAGATGCGACTGCAGTAAGGAACGGGTCGAAAAGGCTCTGATCAGTCTCGGAAAGGGAGAGCTCGCCACAATGGCAGCAGATGGGGAACCGATCGAAGTCGCCTGTCATTTTTGCGGAAAAAAATACAATTTTACGGTAGAAGATCTGATAAGGATCAAGCAGCAGGCAGTCAGGAAATGAAATGCTGATGCAGTTGACAAAAAATAGTCAATTTGCTAATATACATACCGTTCTTTATTTCATTATATTTCTGAGTCTTTATTTGATTCCCGGGAGGTAGATCAATGGCAAAGACAGTACAGTCAACCGAAGAAAAAAACAGCCGCATCATTCTTGCCGTGCTCACGGCTTTTTCAGCTGCATTTCTGATCGGTGCACTATGTGCAGGCAATATAGGTGATATGCTGCCGGGGTTCTGGCGCATCAGTTCCAGTCCTTCACAGTTCACGAGAGATTATTTCAAACTTGGCGGTCTTTCAGGTTCTTTCTTCAATACCAGCATGGTCGGCTTTGTGTGCTGTGCTCTTTTGTATTTTTCAAAAGCGAAATGTACGGGTCTGACCGTTGCTGCCTACTGGCTTAATGTGGGATTTGCAACGTTTGGTATGACCGTACTCACCATGTGGCCTTTCTTTCTCGGTGTATGGGTCTACTCCAGAATCAAAAAAGTCTCCTTCGGAAGTGTTGCAAACCTTGCCATGTTTTCCACGGCAGTCGCTCCGTTCGCAGGAGAATTGATGCTTCGCTATCCCGGCCTTGAAGCAAGAGGTTTTTCCGTAGTCGGAATTCTGGGTGCAGTCGTTCTCGGTCTTGTCACCGGATGCGTGATGCCTTCTCTGTGCGCGCATGCACCGAATTTTCATAAGGGTTATGATCTGTACAGTGCAGGACCGGCAGCAGGTCTTCTTGCATTCGTTTATTACTGCATCCTTTACCGCTCACCGGGTATTGAAGTTCCCACAAATACAGATCTCGGAGACGGTGAAAAGCTTTTTGTGAATGTCTTTTTCCTGGTCGTATTTGTATTACTTCTTGCAGCCGCATGGATGATGGATCACAATTGCTTCAGGGATTATAAGGCTCTTTGGAAGTGCGACGGTTATAAGACCGATTTCACTGCAAAGTTCGGCATGCCTGTCACGCTTGTCAATATGGGCGTTTACGGCCTGTTTATCCTTCTCTACTACAATGTGATCCACGGTTTCTCAATGGTTGACGGAAATGTAGTGATCACAGCCGCGAAGTTCACAGGTGCCACAATGGGTGCGATCATGTGTATGTATGCTTTCTGTGCGCAGGGTGCGCATCCGCGGACTGTATTCCCGATCATGATCGGTTATGTGATCGCATCTCTTATTCCTTTCCTGGCAGTCGTTACCGGAACAGTGGAGACCCAGAACTGGAACCTCACTACACAGGCGATTCTTGTAGGCCTCTGTTTCGCCAGCGGTCTTGCGCCGGTGGCCGGAAAATTCGGTTTCTGGGCAGGCGTGATCGCAGGTGCGGTCCATGCCACACTGGTCATGAGCGTTCCTCTGCTGCACGGCGGCTTCTGCCTGTATAACGGCGGATTTACCTGCGGTATCGTTGCATTTGTGCTGGTTCCTGTGCTGGAATGTTTCCTGGGTACGAAAGAAGAGCGCTCGTCCCGGTAAGATCATGCCTTTGCGAAAATTGTTTAGGGCTGCCATAACGGCAGCCCTTGTCATGTCTTCAGATAAGCCGGAGATAAGACCGGAAGTAATTTCCGGAAACAGTCATAAGGATCAAAGCGTCCTTTCATCACCCCAGAAGAATACCGCGACTGTTCCGGGACCGGTATGACTTCCGATGGTAGTGCCGATAGAAGTGATCTCCACCTTCCCGTTCAGGTGCGGAAAGCGTGCTTCGATCTGGTCAGCGACAGCGCGGGCATCCTCATAACAGGCGGAATTGGAAATGAAACACTTTCCGGAATAATCCTTTCCTCCTGCAGCATGGGCTTCCATCGTATCCACCGTCTCCCGGAACACCCTGTTTTTACCGCGGATCTTTTTGCGTGGAATCAGTTTTCCTTCGCTGTTCACATTCAGCAGCGGGCAGATCCCCAGAAGTGTACCGATAAAGCCGCTGGTTTTTGAGACCCTTCCTCCGCGGATAAAGAAAGTAAGGTCTGTTGTAAAGAACCAGTGATGCAGTTCCAGGCGGTGTGCCATTGCCCAGGCCGCAACCTGTTCGGCGCTGTATCCTTCATCACGCAGGTCAGCAAGCTTATCCGCAAAAAGTCCCTGTCCGGCGGATGCTGCAAGAGAATCGATCACATAGATCTTCCTTTCAGGAAACTGTTCTTCAAGGATCTCCCTGGCCACCTGCGCGGAATTGACGGTACCTGAGATACCGGAGGAAAGACACAGATGAACGATATCCTGTCCTTTTTCAAGGAAAGATTTAAAGAATGCAACATATTCGTCCGTATTGACCTGAGATGTTTTGGTCATCTCACCTTCGGTCATTCTGCGGTAAAACTCATCTAAAGGCACGGATTTCCCGAGATCATCTGGATATTCGTTCTCACCGATGGTAAAATGAAAACACACGTAATGGATATCCCTCTTTTCGAACTGTTCATTCGTGCGGTCCGCTGTGGAACACGTTGTTATAACATAAGGATGCATTATGATCTCCCTCCAATTTTATCCATAGACTCGCGAAAACGTCAGGAATGTTTTTGCCTGTTATCATATCGGTTCCCTCCGGGTACCAATATGATATAGTATAACATGGATTGAAGAATTGAAAAAGAGAGAAATTAACGGCCACGGACGTATCTCACAGGTTCACCTCGTCGGAGAGTAAATAAAGGAGTAAGATTATGCGTTTTCGTCCCTGTATCGATATTCATAACGGTAAAGTGAAACAGATCGTTGGCGGATCCCTGAAAGATGCCGGAGATCTTGCGCAGGAAAATTATGTATCTTCCCACGGGGCAGACTGGTTTGCCAGGAAATATGCGCAGGACGGACTGCATGGAGGGCATGTGATCCTTCTCAATCCGTCATCCTCCGAATATTATGAGTCAACAAAGGAGCAGGCACTCCTTGCGCTGCGGTCCGCTCCCGGAATGCTTCAGGCAGGCGGAGGGATCAACCCTGAAAATGCACAGATCTTTCTCGACAGCGGTGCTTCCCATGTGATCGTCACATCCTATGTATTCCGGAACGGAGATCTGGATGAACAGGCACTGGATGAGATGGTTCGTGCAGCGGGACCGGAACACCTGGTCCTGGATCTGAGCTGCAGGATGGATGAGCATGGAGAATACCGGATCGTTACAGACCGCTGGCAGAAGATGACCCGGATGATCTTTTCGGCTGCGCTCCTTTTGCAGCTTTCTGAAAACTGCGATGAGTTTCTGGTCCATGCCGTTGATGCGGAAGGGAAACAGAAAGGTCCGCAGAAAAAGGTCCTTCAGATTCTTGCAGAATACGCTGCACATGGGAATCGCCCCGTAACGTATGCCGGGGGGATCGCATCACCGGAGGATATCGAGATTATTCGGTGTGACGGTATGGAAAAAGTGGATTTTACGGTCGGAAGCGCCCTGGATCTTTTTGGCGGGAACCTTCCCTATGAACATCTCGCCCGGAAATTCAAGTGAAATTGTTGTGAAATATTTACAGTTTTTATATAAAATAAAAGTAAAAAATATGCATTTTTACATTTCGTCTATTGATTATCATGCAGAATATGCTATAATCATTTCAGACAGTTAAACTGTCAAATAGATTACGTAAAGGGGTTGAGCTTATGAGATTTAAGATCACTGGAAAAAACCTTGAGGTAAGCGACGGTCTTCGGAATGCAGTAACAGAAAAACTCGGAAAACTCGAACGATATTTTAATCCTGATACAGAAGTTTCAGTGGCCATGAGTGTGGAGAAAGGCGGCCGTCAGAAAATTGAAGTTACCATCCCCGTAAAGGGCAATATCATCCGTTCCGAACAGGTGAGCAATGATATGTATGTTTCCATCGATCTTGTAGAGGAAGTGATCGAGCGTCAGCTTCGCAAGTACAGAGAGAAGATCATCGAGCGTCATCATGGAGGCGGCAGTTTCCGCAAGGAATTTATGGAGAACGAAAGCGATCCGATGGAAGAGGTAAAGATCGTCCGGACCAAGAAGTTCGACATCAAGCCTATGTATCCGGAAGATGCCTGCGTTCAAATGGAACTGCTCGGACACAGCTTCTTCGTATTCTGCAATGCGGAAACGGATGAGATCAATGTGGTCTATAAGAGAAAAGGCAACACCTATGGCCTGATCGAGCCGGAGTTCTGAGCATTCAAAGGGCCGTAAATCATAAATAAATATACCGGGGGATCATCCGAAATCTCCCGAAGACCCGGAGGCTGCCACAGTCTCCGGGTCTTTCATCTTACAGGAAAGAACGGACAGAAAATGATGCCGGTCAGCCGGTTATTTTAAAATAAAACAGGAAAAGATAATCTTGTAAGTAAAAACTTCTTCGTATATAATAATAACAGTGCGTAAAAAAAGGGATGCGCTGTTAAATCAGGATATTTTGAAAGGAGCTTTGTTACGTTATGGGATTCATTGATGAGATTAAAGCAAAAGCAAAGGCAGACAAAAAGACCATCGTTCTCCCGGAGTCTATGGATAAGAGAACCTATGATGCCGCTGAGAAGATCGCAAAGGAAGGCATTGCCAATATCGTAATCATCGGTACCCCTGAGGAGATCGCAAAATACGGCGAAGGCTACGATCTTACCGGTGTTACAGTTGTGGATCCGTTCAATGATCCCAACAAGCAGAAATATATCGATAAATTTGTAGAGCTGCGTGCAAAGAAGGGCGTTACCGCCGAGCAGGCTCAGGAGCAGATGGAAAAGGATTACATGTACTATGCATGCCTGATGTGCAAGTGCGGTGATGCAGACGGAGTAGTATCCGGTGCATGCCACTCCACAGGCAACACGATCCGCCCGGCGCTTCAGCTTCTGAAGACCAAACCCGGCATCAGCAGTGTTTCCGGTTTCTTCCTGATGGAAGTTCCGAACTGCGATATGGGAGAAAACGGCCTGTTCGTATTCGCTGACTGTGCGGTCATGCCGGAAGTGGATGCAGAGAAGATGGCTGAGGTCGCAGCACTTTCTGCCGAGTCCTTCAAGAGCTTTGTAGGTGCTGAGCCGAAGGTTGCTCTTCTTTCCTTCTCCACCAAGGGAAGCGCTAAACACGACAATGTGACAAAGGTACAGGAAGCTGTTAAGATCGCTCAGGAGAAATATCCGGATATCGCTCTCGACGGCGAGCTGCAGCTGGATGCCGCGCTGGTTCCCTCTGTTGCCGAGCTGAAGGCTCCGGGCAGCAAAGTGGCAGGCCATGCCAACACCCTTGTATTCCCGAGTCTGGAAGCCGGCAATATCGGATACAAGCTTGTTCAGAGACTTGCAAAAGCAAACGCATACGGTCCGGTGCTTCAGGGTCTTTCCATGCCGGTCAACGATCTGTCCAGAGGCTGCTATGCAGATGACATCGTAGGTGTCGTTGCTATGACAGCTGTTCAGGCTCAGCAGCAGTGATCCTTCATCTGTTGAAAAGCGCTTACCGTATAACAACATCATTTTTCATCATATAAGATCAGGAGGGTGTATCCCATGAATGTATTAGTAGTAAACTGCGGAAGTTCTTCCCTGAAATTCCAGCTGATCAATTCCAACACGGAAGAAGTAGCAGCAAAAGGCCTTTGCGAGCGTATCGGCATCGACGGAAGATTGGTTTATCAGCCTACCGGCGGTGAAAAAGAGATCACCGAAGCTCCCATGCCCACCCATACAGAAGCGATCCAGATGGTTCTGGATGCTCTTGTTAACGAGAAGACCGGCGTACTTAAGAGCCTCGATGAAGTTGAAGCCATCGGCCATCGCGTACTGCACGGCGGCTCCAAGATCACCCAGTCCCGCGTGATCGACGACGAGGTCATCGAAGTGATCGATGAATGCTGCGATCTCGGACCGCTGCACAATCCTGCCAATCTGATGGGTATCCGTGCCTGCATGAAGCTTATGCCCGGCAAACCCAATGTAGCAGTCTTCGATACCGCTTTCCATCAGACCATGCCTCCGAAGGCATACCGTTATGCGATCCCGACCAAGTTCTATAAGGATTATGCAGTCCGTAAGTATGGCTTCCACGGTACTTCCCACAGCTTTGTATCCAAGGAGACCATCAAATATCTGGGTCTTGATGCAGACAACAGCAAAGTGATCGTTGCGCATCTTGGCAACGGTGCTTCCATCAGCGCTGTTTTGAACGGCAAATGCATGGATACATCCATGGGACTTACCCCATTGGAAGGTCTGATCATGGGAACCCGCTCGGGTGATCTTGATCCTGCAGTTCTTGAGTTTGTCTGCAAGAAGGAAGGCTTTGATGTAAAGGAAATGCTGCGCATCCTGAATAAGGAATCCGGTGTTTTCGCACTTTCCGATAATCTTTCCAGCGATTTCCGTGATCTGGAAGAAGCAATGAACAACGGCAACGAAGCAGCCGGACTTGCAATCGACGCATTCAGTTATCGTGTTGCAAAATATATCGGTTCCTATGTAGCAGCTATGAACGGTGTTGATGCGATCACCTTTACGGGCGGTATCGGTGAAAATGCAGCTCTCGTTCGTGAAAAAGTTCTCGGATATCTCGGATATCTCGGAATCACCATGGATAAAGAGCAGAACAAGAAGAGAGGAGAGAACTTCATTCTTTCAACTGCCGACTCCAAGGTAAAAGTTGCAGTTATTCCGACGAACGAAGAACTTGCGATCTGCCGCGAGACTGTGGAACTGGTCACAAAATAAAGTATCCATGCAAGGCATTTATTCTTTATCTCGGATCTTTGATCACGATGCACACAATATGTTGCTGTAATGAAGAATAAAATGCTTGACAACGAAATAAGCCCTGCATATAATAGTGGGGTATGTTGTGGGAGGAGTATGCGCTGATGAATCTTACAGAGGTAATTCTGGAAGAAGGGAAAAAGCTTCACTGCAGTGAGGCGATCACGCTTGAAGAACTGGCATTCCCTTTCGGCACTTATCCGATCACCAAAAAGAGTCCGTTGGAGCTGGATGTGACCAATGAAGGGGACAAGAAGCTGAAGCTTGAAGGAAGTATATCTCTGGAAGCCGAGGTTCCGTGTGACCGCTGTCTTGATCCTGTCGCAGTTCCTTTAGACATAAGCTTTGATCTTGAGCTGGATATGAAGCTTTCCGATGAGGAGCGTCATGAAGCTCTGGATGAGAGTGATTATTTACATGGATATAACCTGGATGTGGACAAACTTGTCTATGGTGAAGCACTTCTTGCCTGGCCCGCAAGGGTCCTGTGCAGGGATGACTGTGCGGGGCTGTGCAAAGTATGCGGCCAGAACCTGAACCGGAAGACATGTGACTGTGATAGAACAGATTTGGATCCAAGAATGGCGAAAATCCGTGATATCTTTTCGATGTATAAGGAGGTGTGAAACCATGTCGATCTGCCCGAAAAATAAGCATTCCAAAGCAAGAAGGGACAGCAGAAGAGCTACCTGGAAAATGACTGCTCCGACGCTTGTACGCTGCAGCAAATGCGGAGCTCTTATGGCTCCTCACAGAGTCTGCAAGGCTTGCGGATCTTATAATAAGAAAGAGATCATCGCTATGGATGAAGCCTGATCGGTTTCTCCGGCTGATATCTGAAAAATCAGACCCATGCAGGTTCACCTGCATGGGTTTTTCCTTGCAATTTAATTTATTCATTGGTATATTCTTATGGAAATGCTGATTTTTTGAGAAATACCGGTATCAGGAGATAAAAGATATATGAGTGAAAATATACGCATTGCCATAGATGCTATGGGAGGAGACAATGCTCCCTCCGCGATCATAGAAGGGTCGCTTCAGGCTCTCAAGGTCCGCAGTGATTTTGAACTGATCTTTGTAGGTGATGAAAAACGGATCAGGGAAGAGCTGAAGAAGTACTCTGCGGAATCCAAAAATGTACGGATCGTCCATGCGTCAGAAACGATCGATATGTCGGAACATCCGGTAAATGCGATCCGAAGCAAAAAGGATTCCTCTCTGGTCATAGGTCTGAAGATGGTCAAAAACAAAGAGGCCGACTGTTTTATGAGTGCAGGGAATTCAGGAGCTGTACTGGTAGGCGGTCAGCTGATCGTCGGAAGGATCCGCGGAATCTCCCGGCCGCCTTTCGCATCTCTGATTCCGACCGAAAAAGGTGTATCTTTACTTCTGGACTGCGGGGCGAATGTAGATGCCCGCCCGGAACATCTGCTTTCCTTTGCCCGAATCGGCTCCATCTATATGGAGAATGTCATGGGTGTTGCCAACCCTTCCGTCGGCATCGTTAACATTGGTGCTGAAGAAGAGAAAGGCAATGCACTGGTGAAAGACACTTATCCTCTTCTCAAGCAGGACGGTGTGATCCGCTTCATCGGAAGTGTAGAAGCCCGGGATATTCCGTTTGGAGGATGCGATGTTCTGGTTTGTGAGGGCTTTACAGGGAACGTTATCCTGAAGATGTACGAGGGTACCGCCTCCATGCTCCTCAAGAATATCAAAAAAAGCCTTATGTCCTCTCTGACAGGAAAGATCGGGGGCCTTCTCATCAAGCCTTCCCTGAAAGGACTGCTCACCACCTTTGATGCGACGCAGTACGGAGGAGCTCCTCTGCTTGGACTGAACGGCCTTGTGGTAAAAATGCACGGCAGTTCCAAAGCAAAGGAAGTAAAAAATACAGTAATTCAATGCGCAGACTTTACCGAACGTAAAATTAATGATAAGATACAGGCATATGCGCAGACCCTGCAGGGAAATGCGAACAATAATACATGAGTAGCGAAGGAGATTACACGTATGGAATTTGAAAAATTACAGCAGATTATTGCCGAAGTACTGAATGTTGATGTTGATGAGATCACGCCTTCTACCACTTTTGTTGATGATCTGGGAGCGGATTCCCTCGATGTATTTCAGATTATTATGGGGATCGAAGAAGAATTTGATATGGAGATCCCGCAGGAAGAAGCCGAAAAGATCGTGACCGTCGGAGACGCAGCAGAAGCGATCAAAGCAGCGATCAACTAATACATGAAATATCAGCTGAATGTTTCTATGCGGGCGGCGTGGGGGCCGCCCGCATATATTTCGAATGTAAGAAATCAAAAGCCTCCGGCGGATGCCGGCGGCGTTCTTGATAAAACAGGAGCATTAGAATGATCGATCGGAATGCCTCTCTGAGGATGCTTCAGGAACGGATCGGATATTCGTTTCAAAATATTATACTTCTGGAGCAGGCAGTCAGCCACAGCTCTTATATTAATGAACATCGCAGGATCCGTCATACAGATAATGAACGCCTGGAGTTCCTCGGAGATGCTGTACTGGAACTTACAACCAGTGATTATCTGTATCATGAATATCCGCAGATGCCCGAGGGGGAGATGACGAAGCTCCGGGCGAGCCTTGTATGCGAACCCACTCTGGCAATGGGTGCAAGAGCGCGCTCTCTTCCGGAACATCTTCTTCTTGGAAAAGGGGAAGAACTCACAGGAGGCAGAGGCAGAGATTCCGTTGTCTCAGATGCCCTGGAGGCGGTTATCGGTGCCATCTATCTGGATGGAGGATTTGAAAAAGCAAAAACGTTCGTTAGACGCTTCATTCTGAATGATATAGAAAATAAGAAACTGTTTTTTGACAGTAAGACCTATCTGCAGGAGATCGCCCAGGTACAATATAAAAATGAGGAGATCCGATACGAACTGATCCGTGAAGAAGGTCCGGATCATGCAAAATTATTCGTCATGCAGGTCAAAATAGGGGACCGGATGCTGGGCGAAGGTACCGGTTCGACCAAAAAAGGGGCTGAGCAGGAAGCTGCCTATAACGCGCTTCTGACTCTGGCACAGGCAGGAATCATGCCGGACAGAAGGATTTAATAAATGTATTTAAAAAGCATTGAAATACAGGGTTTCAAATCATTTGCAAATAAAACAGTCTTTCAGTTTCACAACGGGATCACCGGTATCGTGGGACCGAACGGCAGCGGAAAAAGCAATGTCGCGGATGCAGTTCGCTGGGTCCTCGGAGAGCAGCGTGTAAAGCAGCTTCGCGGAGGGAGCATGCAGGACGTGATCTTCGCAGGTACCCAGAACCGCAAGCCTCTGGGATACGCTTATGTAGCCATCACGTTGAACAACGAGGATCATTCCCTGCCGATCTCCTATGATGAAGTGACCATTGCCAGAAGACTGTACCGTTCCGGAGAAAGTGAATATCTGCTCAACGGGACCCAATGCCGTCTGAAAGACGTGAATGAACTGTTTTACGATACGGGGATCGGAAAGGAAGGATATTCCATCATCGGTCAGGGACAGATCGACAAGATCCTCAGCGGAAAGCCCGAAGAACGAAGAGAACTTTTTGATGAAGCGGCGGGCATCGTCAAATTCAAAAGGCGTAAGCTGGAAGCTTCAAAAAAACTGGAGAGTGAACAGGCTTCTTTAACCAGGGTCAATGATATTCTTTCTGAGCTGGAAAGACAGATCGGTCCGCTGGAAAGACAGTCGGAAAAGGCGAAAACTTATCTTCAGTTCAAGGAAGATCTTAAAGCATATGATGTAAATCTGTTCCTTTCCGAATACCAGGAAAACCACACGCAGATGGAAAGCCTGGAACAAAAGCTTGACGATGCGCAGTCGGAGCTGGATCAGGTCCGTCAGGACACCGAAAAGGTAAAAGAACAATACGAACAGACCGAGCAGGAGATCGAAGGTCTGGAGCAGGAACAGAATCATCTGAACGAGCGGAAGACCAGATGCGCTCTCGAGATCCGTCAGCTGGAGGGTACGATCCGTCTGCTGGAAGAGCAGATCCGCAGCGGCAATCAGAGTCAGGCTGCTTCCGGGGAGCGTCTGAAAGCGATCGTTACAGAGCTGGAAGAAAAGAAAAATGCCGCCTCCGAAACAGAAAAAGAAATTCGGGATCTTTCCGAAAAACTGACTGCATGTGAAGCAGCAGGAATAAAGGTACGGGATTCCCACCAGGAGATCACGGAAGAGATCTCCGGTCTTGAAAAAAAAGCGGATATTCTTCAGCAGAAGGTGATCGAGCTTCTTTCACAGCGAAGCAATCTGAAAGCTGAGCAGCAGCGTATCGAGACAATGACAGAACAGGTACGGATCCGTAAATCTGCCCTCGGAAGCGAGCTGCTGAAGCTTCGCAGCGAACAGAGCGGACGCGCGCATCAGCTGGAAGCGATCGACATACAGCTGTCCCAGGTCCTGAGTGTGATCGATAAGCTCGGACAGGAGAGCAGCCGGAAGGACGAGCAGCTTTCGCAGTGCCAGGATCTGCTCAGCGACAGCAGTCAGAAAATGGAGACCGGACAGGCAGAGTATCACAGAGAAAGTTCCCGGCTCGATACCCTTCGCGCCATTGCCGAACGGTATGACGGATACGGCAGCAGCATACGCCGCGTAATGGAGCAGAAGAAGAGCGAAAAAGGTCTGCTCGGAGTCGTAGCTGATCTGATCCGCACAGAAAAAGAATATGAGATCGCCATTGAAACCGCGCTCGGCGGAAGCATTCAGAATGTCGTTACAGAGGATGAAGATACCGCAAAGCGAATGATCGCATATTTGAAGAAAAACCAGTATGGTCGTGCCACCTTTCTTCCTCTGACTGCCATGAAACATACATCGGACTTCCGGCAGAAGGAAGCCCTTGATGAAGAAGGCGTGATCGGACTGGCAAGTACGCTGGTAAAAAATGAGAAAAAATACAATGATCTGGTGAAGAATCTGCTTGGCAGGACCATTGTCGTCGATCAGATCGACCACGCTGTCTCACTTGCCCGCAAATTCCGCTATACTCTGCGGATCGTCACACTGGAAGGGGAACTGCTCAGTGCAGGCGGTTCCATGACCGGAGGCGCATTCAAAAGCAGCACCAACCTTCTGGGCAGACGCCGTGAGATCGAAGAACTGACCCGCTCCGTGACACAGCGCAAAAAGGAACTGGAGGATCTGAGAGATTCCATTGATTCGATCCGATCCAGAAGAAACGGTCTGCGTGATGATATCCGCGATATCAGCGAAAAACTGCAGGAACAATATCTGAAACAGAATACTCTGACCATGCAGAAAAAAGAGCTGGAAGACCGTACCGATACCGCATCCGCCGAAGAAAACCGTTATCAGGACGAAACGGTTAAGATCCGCGAGCAGATCATGCAGCTTTCAAGAGAAAGTATTTCTCTGAATTCCAGGATGGAAGCATCCGAAAAAGAGGAGAGTGCTCTCGGAACAAGACTTTCTTCGGTTCAGTCGGAACTGGATCAGAAGAGAGAGAAGGAACAGGCTCTCCTGGAAGAAGTCCAGAAGCTGCATCTGGAATTCGCCTCGCAGGAACAGAAGCGCGCTTTCCTGGAACAGGAACTTGATCGCCTGCAAAATGAACAAACCTCCCTGAGTGCAGAACAGAAGAATCTTTCAGAAGCGATGCAGACAGCGAATGAGGGAACACAGGAAAAAGAACAAAGGATTCTCAGAACACGGGAAAGCATCTCCCTTGAAATGGCAAAGGAGAAAGAGGCAGCCCGGATGCTCGAAGAGTCTCTTTCCAGAAAAGAAAAGCTGTCCGCTAAACAGAAGACCTTTTTTGAGGAACGTGAAAATCTCTCAGAAAGAGCTTCGCTGCTTGACCGGGAAGTTTACAGACTCCGTTCTCAGATTGAAAAGCTTGAAGAACATGCCGAAAGCCGTACGTCGTATATGTGGGAGGAATACGGACTTACCTATTCCAGCGCGCTGCCACTGAAACGGGAAGATCTCGGGAGTAAGAACGTGTGGCGAAAGCAGATGGCCGATCTGAAACGAAAGATCCGCGATCTGGGAAATGTAAACGTGAATGCAATCGAAGAATATCGGGAGGTATCCGAACGATTTACGTTCCTCTCCACACAGAGAGCGGATATCCAGAAGGCAGAAGCTGCTCTTCTGAAGATCATAGAGCAGCTGGATACCGGCATGCGCCGGCAGTTCCGTGATCAGTTTGAAAGAATCGCGCAGGAATTTGACAATACTTTCAAGCAGCTGTTTGGCGGAGGTACCGGAACACTGGAACTGATGGAGGACGAGGATATTCTGGAATGCGGAATCCGGATCATAGCCCAGCCGCCCGGAAAAAAACTGCAGAATATGATGCAGCTTTCCGGCGGGGAAAAGGCTCTCACAGCCATTGCTCTGCTGTTTGCCATCCAGAACCTGAAACCGTCGCCGTTCTGTCTCCTGGACGAGATCGAAGCAGCGCTTGATGAAAACAATGTGGAGCGCTATGCAGGATATCTGCACAAACTCACACAGAACACACAGTTTATCATCATTACACACCGTCGCGGCACAATGGCTGCCGCTGACCGGTTATATGGTGTCACAATGCAGGAGAAAGGTGTCTCTGCTCTGGTATCGGTAAATCTGATCGAGAGCGAACTCGACGCCTGATCCGGAAAGGAATCTTGACCGGGTATGGGAGAACAGGGTGAAAGCAAAGGCTTTTTCAGAAGACTATTTGACGGTCTGACAAAAACCAGAAATAGTATCGTTTCCGGCATTGATGCGGTCTTCGGCGGATATTCCAGCATCGATGAGGATTTTTACGAGGAGATCGAAGAGATCCTGATCATGGGAGATCTGGGCGTCCATGCCACGGAAGAGATCCTGGATGACCTTCGCCGGAAAGTAAAGGAACAGGGGATCAAAAAGCCTGAAGAATGCAAGGCACTTCTGATCGAAAGCATCCGCGACCAGATGGATGTCGGAACGAATGACTATACGTTTGAAGATCAGAGATCCGTGATCCTTGTGATCGGCGTTAACGGAGTCGGGAAAACGACCAGTATCGGGAAACTTGCTTCCAAGTACAAAAAGCAGGGGAAAAAAGTGCTTCTCGCAGCGGCGGATACCTTCCGTGCAGCTGCCGGCGAACAGCTGGAGGAATGGGCAAAACGGGCCGGAGTCGACATCATTTCCGGTCAGGAGGGCTCAGATCCCGGAGCCGTTGTTTACGATGCGATCAATGCCGCAAAAGCCCGCGATGTTGATATACTGCTGGTGGATACCGCCGGTAGGCTTCACAATAAAAAAAATCTGATGAACGAACTAGGCAAGATCAACCGGATCATCGATTCCGAATATCCGCAGGCCTGCCGCGAGACCTTTGTCGTACTTGATGCCACGACCGGACAGAATGCGCTTTCGCAGGCAAAACAGTTCGGGGAAGCGGCACAGATCACTGATATCATTCTCACTAAAATGGACGGAAGCGCAAAAGGCGGCATAGCGGTCGCGATCCATTCCGAGCTCGGCATCCCGGTCAAATATATCGGTGTGGGTGAGAAAGTCGAAGATCTGCAAAGGTTCGATTCCAACGCTTTTGTAAATGCTCTGTTTGACATCGAGCCGGATCCTTCAGGAGAAACAGCCAACTGGCAGGATCTGTCCGGATCTGCGGATGAAGCAGAAACATCTGATGAACCGGAACTGTATGATGAAGAAACGTCTGATGAATCGCAGATGTTTGATGAAGAAGCGTCTGATGAATCGCAGATGTTTGAAGAAGAAGCATTTTCCGATAAAGAAGAGCCTTCCGCTGAACCTTCCGATGAAGAAGTGCTGTCCGGGGAATCGGAGTTTTCTTATGATTCATCTCCGTCGGATCCGCAGCATCTTCCTGATGCCGCAGGCTTTGAACCGCTTTCGGATGAAGAAGGGAATGCCGGACCGGCCGGTGATTCTGCAGAAAATGATCAGGATGAATCAGCCGTAGAAGCAAAACCGGAAGAAGAGCTGTTTCATTTTCACTGGGACAGCGAAGAAGAGGAAACTGTTCCCGCAGAAGAAGAGAAACCCAAGAAGAGAGGCTTTTTCGGCCTGTTCCGTTAGAGAGGAGACTTGCACAGATGGATATGCTTACACTGGAAGCATTCGAGGAAGCTTCAGAAATCGTCAAAAAGGTCACAGCTGAGACAAAGTTAATATACAGCAGTTATTTCAGCGCACAGTGCGGCAACCGGGTCTATCTGAAGCCTGAAAACATGCAGGTGACCGGAGCTTACAAAGTGCGCGGATCATACTATAAGATCAGCAGGATGAGTCCTGAAGAGCGCGAAAAAGGCCTGATCACAGCTTCTGCCGGAAACCATGCACAGGGAGTTGCAAGAGCAGCAAAAGAATACGATTGCAAAAGTGTGATCGTAATGCCTACCACGACTCCGCTGATCAAAGTCAACCGGACAAAGAGCTACGGCGCACAGGTCGTTCTGTACGGAGACGTATATGATGAAGCCTGTGAATATGCGTTGAAGCTTGCACAACAGGAAGGATATACCTTCATTCACCCGTTCGATGATGAGACCGTAGCTACCGGTCAGGGAACCATCGCAATGGAGATCATCAAGGAGCTCCCTCTTGTGGAATATATTCTTGTTCCCATAGGCGGCGGAGGACTTGCTACAGGCGTATCCACACTTGCCAAACAGCTCAATCCGAAGATCAAAGTGATCGGCGTAGAACCGGCCGGAGCTGCATGCCTGAAAGCCTCCATTGAAGCAGGGAAAGTCGTCACCGTACCGTCCGTCAATACGATCGCCGACGGTACTGCCGTCAAGACTCCCGGAGAGAAGATCTTCCCCTACCTCCAGCAGAACCTGGATGACATCATCACTGTCGAGGACGACGAACTGGTAGTGGCATTCCTTGACATGGTGGAAAACCATAAGATGATCGTGGAAAACTCTGGTCTTCTCACAGTGGCTGCCTTAAAGCACCTGAATGTAAAGAACAAAAAGGTCGTAAGTATCCTGAGCGGCGGAAACATGGACGTGATCACAATGTCCACGGTCGTACAGCACGGACTGATCCAGAGAGACCGGATCTTTACCATCTCCGTACTTCTTCCTGACAAGCCGGGAGCGCTTGTTGGGGTCGCCACTGTGATCGCCGAGGAACAGGGCAACGTGATCAAGCTGGAGCACAACCAGTTTGTAAACACCAACCGCAACGCAGCAGTAAAACTTACGATCACGCTTGAAGCCTTTGGCGCCGAACACAAGCATCGTATCGTGGACAGCCTGCAACAGCACGGATACGAAGTGCACTACGAAGGGGTCAGCTTATAAAATAATTATATGTTTTTCCGCATTCACGCATCACTGCAGATTGTGTGTTTGCTGAGGCGGCCTCGGGGGCAGGATCCCTCATCCTGTCTAAGACTTGTAGGGGCCACAAATCTCTAGAACTCGTCAACTACAAAAACAGGGGCAACCCCAGGATACGAGGCGTAATCCTGATGATTACGCCTCTGTCCTGAGCTGCAGCCAGGCTTTGAGAGCCTGGCTTCGGCCCCTGTTTTTTTGTTGTCTCGTTAAGAGATTTTGTGGACTGCAAGATACGACCGGCT
>CACZZH010000044.1 GCA_902785635.1 uncultured Lachnospiraceae bacterium | reverse complement strand
TCCGTCGCGCTCAGTTCGACCTGAATCGATCCGTCCTGATTAAGGATCATACGGGCGCTGGAAGTTTCCAGTGAGATCGGATGAACACCGACTTTGTACATGAAGAAGGACATACCCACACCGCGACGGACCGGGCCGCTCTGGTTTGCGTATTCTTTTCTCTTCTCATCCCAGTGGATAAACTCAGCACCGCGCTTCATGCATTCCTTCAGGCTGTAACTGTAATAGGTAATGCCGTTCGATGCCACGAATCCGGGCGGAACACAGTTGTCCATACGGAACTTCAGCGGGTCAAAGCCTTCCCTGTGGCAGATGTCGTCGATCTGGCAGTCCGCCAGAAAGACCGCCTGCGGCACGCCATAGGCACGCATTGCGCCGGCGGAGGCGGAGTTTGTGAAGACCGTCGTCATGTCCGCGCGGCAGCCATAGGCATCGTTGTAGAGATCCTTGTAGACCGTTGCAACAGACGCTGCGATCGCATGTCCATGGGAGGCGTACGCGCCTTTGTTCGCGTAGCCGTCAAGGGTGCGCGCAAGGAGGCGGCCGTCTGTTGTGTAGAGTGCCTTCGTCTTCCCGATCACAGCGTGGCGGACTCTCGTCTGGGAGATGCATTCCTCTCGGGTGGTCTCCAGGCAGACGCACCGGCCGCCGCAGACGACCGACAGATAGGCGTTCAGCGGTTCATACAGGATGTCCTGTTTATTTCCGAAGCCGCCCCCAATATAAGGCTTTACGATACGGCCCAGAGCCTGTCCTACAACTCGTCTGACAATATGCGGGATCTGAGTAGAACTGGTTATATTGATCCGGTTTCCTTCCGCTTCCGCAAAACAGATGAAATTCTCAATATGACAATGCTGGACGACCGGAGTCTCGTACCAGCCTTCAACTTTGATCAGGCCGGGCTCTTTTATTGCCTCCTCATAATTCCCGATACGGATCTGGGTATGCTTGAGGATATTGTTCGGAAATTCCTCGTGCAGCAGAGGCGCACCATCTTCCATGGCCTTCTGAACATCCAGTACAAAAGGATACTCTTCGTATTCTACATGAATCAGACGCAGCGCCTGTGCAGCGGCAACTTCGTCTTCTGCGACTACAGCTGCAATATCATCCCCGTAAAAGCGCACCCTCTCTGTCAGCATCAGACGGTCTGCCACATCCTGATGGGAAGGATCTGTTGACCATGGATGTCCTGCCGTCGGATAATAATGCTTTTCTTTCAAATCAAAACATGTCAGGATCTTCACAACACCCGGCACTTTTTCTGCTTCGGATGTGTCGATGGAAATTACTTTTCCATTCGCAATGGTGGAATGCAGCACCCTCGCAATATAGGCTCTCCTGTCGCACAGATCATCTGTATATCTGGTACGTCCGGTCACCTTGTCAAAGGCATCCACCCGCTTTACGCTCTGTCCCGCATACACAGGCTGTTCCTCCTTTCATAATTTCATCTCAAAACCGGTAATATAAACTTCACTGTTTTCATATCTGATCTAAAGTATCGTTAAAAGATCTGTCTTCCGTCAACAAACTTCATTACGATCCCGTTTCGGTCAAGTTCCTGATAAAATGCCCTTTCAAGACGATCCTTCGATCCCATGGAATGAGCCGCAGGTTCAATGGAATCATCCAGTACCAGTGCATCAAAGGAATAGCCCTCTTCAAAGCTTCCCACTTTTCCGAAGAAGCTTCCGCCGCCTTTTGTTGCCAGGTAAAAACTTTCCGAAAACGAGAGAGGTTTTGCCTTCTGATCAATATATCTCCAGTACAGCTTTGACACCTGAATCGCATCTGTAACTGCCCGGAACAGCGACTCTGATGTCCCGGCTCCTATATCCGTTCCCAGTCCGATCCGGATCCCTTTCTCCAGGTATCTGCGTACCGGAGCGATGCCGGAGGAGAGATTCATATTGGAAGACGGGCAGTGCGCGACCCACACCCCATTGCTTTTGATCCGTTCTGTCTCTTCCGGTCCCGAATAAATGCAGTGGGCCATAACCGTATTTCCCTCTCCTCCGAAAAGGCCGAAACGGTCATAGGCATCGCCGTAAAAATGAGCCTCCGGCACCAGCTGTCTGACCAGGTCGATCTCTCCCGGGTTTTCTGAAAGATGAGACTGGACCGGAAGATCAAATTCTTTCCGGATCTTTCCCAGTTCTTTCATCAGCTCATCCGTACAGCTTACCGCAAACCTGGGTGTAATGACAGGTCTGGTTCTCTGATATCCGCGCCGGATCGCCTCCTCAATAAAAAATCTCGTATCGGCCGCTGAACGGGAAGCACTTTCCTCGGTCAGTCCCGGCGGAGCATTCCGGTCCATATTTACCTTGCCCACATAAGTGACCAATCCGCTTTGCTCCATAAGATCCATCAGAATAAGCGTTGAATTCGGATGTATCGTCCCGAAAAGAACGATTCGGCTTGCTGCACTTCGTTTCACTTTCCCGGCAAAGATCTCATATGCCCGTAAGGCATATTCCTCATCCGCGTACAGCATCTCTTCGGGGAATGTGATCCGGTTCAGCCATTCCATCAGCTCATAATCCATCCCGGTGCCGCAGAATGCATACTGAGGCGCATGTGTATGAAGATCCGTCATTCCGGGAATGATCAGTTTCCCGGTGCAGTCAATAACCTCCAGATTCTTATATGGTTCCGGTATCACATCAAAGATTCCCCGGCATACCCCTCCCTCGCAGATCAGGTAAGCATTCTCTTTGATCGTCAGACTGTCTGCCTGAGGAGTATGGCATATGTTTCCTTTCAGAATAAAACAATTATCCAAAGCACACACCCTCCTTCTCATACTTGCCATAGACGAATACATACGAAGCTTTCGCTTCCTGCAAGAAGACTCGCGAAAACGTTAGAAACGTTTTTGCTCGTTATCTTATCGGTTCCCTTCGGGAAACAGCAGTTTCACTGCTTCCGATAAGATATATTATATCTTAAAAGTGCTCTGCAATCAATTTTATTTCCAAAAGAACAGTCTTGGAAAAACAATCTGAAATTGGCATAATAGATTATGAAAAAGACGCATAATAAGAGAATAAAAAGCAGGAGTATTCCTATGGTTCAAAATCATAAAACCGATCTGTTCGAAAATATGCCGGTTTCAAAAGCCCTGGCTATAATGGCAGTCCCTACCATTATCAGCCAGCTGATTACCTTGATCTATAATATGTCAGACACCTGGTTCGTAGGACGCACCGGAAATCCATATATGGTTGCAGCTTCCTCTCTGGTACTCACTGTTTATCTGATGGCCGGTGCCCTGGCAAATCTGTTTGGTGTGGGCGGCGGGACTCTGGTCGTCCGTCTGCTGGGAAGCAAAAATGAAGATGATGCGAAACAAACGGCCGGCTGGACTCTGGCTGCAGCAGCCGTTGTCGGACTCTGTTTTTCCGCTGTTTGCCTTCTGTTCATGAATCCTCTGCTCCGTTTGCTCGGAGCCAGTGACCGCACCATCCATTTTGCCAGACAGTATCTTTTCTTTGTGATCGTTCTGGGCGGTTTCTTTAATATCACCTCATCTACCATGTCATTCCTTCTGCGCAACGTAGGTTTTTCAAGGGAAGCTGCCTTTGGGCTTGGAATGGGAGGTCTCCTCAACATCGCCCTGGATCCGCTGTTTATGTTCGTACTGCTTCCGGACGGCATGCAGGTCATAGGCGCAGGCATTGCAACCATGCTGTCAAATGTGGCCTCCTTTTTGTATTATATTATCGTATATAAGAAAGTACGGGGTCGGTGTGTACTGGAGATCCCGAAAGGCTTTCCGAAGATCAGCAGGGAATTGCTGGGCGATCTGTTGTCCGTCGGTATCCCGGCGTCTTTCAGCGTCTTCCTGTTTGATCTTACCAACATTGTCATCAATCGGCTTTCTTCCTCCCATGGAGATATCGAACTGGCAGCGATCGGGATCGTTATTAAAGCGGAACGGCTGCCCCTCAATGTTGGAATCGGCATCTGTCTTGGAATGGTCCCTCTGGTCGCTTACAACTATGCTTCCGGAAATTTTAGGAGAATGCGCAGTATATTCACCGCTTCCCGGATCGCAGGTCTGGCTGTCTCCGTTCTCAGTATCATTCTGTACAGAAGCTTTGCCTCTCAGATCATAGGTGCCTTCATTCCGGAAGAAAGAACCGTTCTCCTGGGGACAGCGTTTCTCAAAGCCAGATGTTTCGCAGCACCTTTCATGTTTCTCAGTTTTAATATGGTTCATTTTATGCAGGCAGTTGACAGAGGCGGTGTATCCTTCCGGCTTTGTGTTATCCGGCAGATCTTTCTGAACATTCCTTTTCTGTTTGTTTTGAACCGCCTGTTCGGAATGTCGGGCATCGTATGGACTCAGGTGACAGCCGATATTTTCAATGTGGTCGTTTCGTATATTATTTACGATAAAATAATCCGTCAGATTGTCAATTTTCGTGATTCTCCATAACCTTTTCCTTTACATATACTGTCTCAGAGATTAAAATGTACATTAAATATCAAAGAAAAGTCCTGACTTAAGCATAGTAGCATCTTTTGTAACTGTTCAAGTATTTGTCTTCTCAGGTTCAGGGAGGTTACCATGGAAAAAGAACAATTGAAGCATCTCATCGCCGTTGCAACAGGTCGTGAACGTGCGGATCTTTGTGTCAAAAACTGCCATATTGTTGACGTCTTCAATCATGAAGTATTTGATGGTGAAGTTTATATTACAGACGGAGTGATCGTTGCTTTCGGGCACAAAGAGCTTCCCGAAGCAAACAATATCCTTGATGCGAGAGGCCGGTACCTGGTTCCGGGATTTATAGATTCGCATCTTCATATCGAATCTTCCCATGTATCCCCGCCCGAATATGCCCGCCTGGTCGTCCCCTGCGGAACAACTACAGTCATAGCGGATCCCCATGAGATCGTCAATGTCTGCGGTCTGGACGGATTTGACTACATGCTCCATGCTTCAGAAGATCTTCCGTTATCCGTATTTCTTCAGATTCCTTCCTGCGTTCCCTGCACACCCTTTGAAAACTCAGGCGCCGTACTCAAAGCAGCAGATATCGCAAAGAGGATCGATCATCCCAGAGTCCTTGGTCTCGGGGAGATGATGGATTTCGTCGGTGTATGCAGGGGAAAGGAAGACGTAATCGACAAGATCATGGTCGCCAAAGAGAGCGGAAAGATCATTGACGGGCATTATCTTGGCTTTCCTTATGCACTGGATGCCTACTGCTGTGCAGGCATTTCGACTGATCATGAATGTGCCACCGGAGAAGATCTTCGCAGGCGGATCAAAAGAGGAATGTATGTGCTTCTGCGGCAGGGAACAGCCTGTCACGACCTGTTGAACCTGATTGGCGGAATTGACAGCAGAAATGCAGACCGCTGTCTGATGTGTACAGATGACTGTGCGGCGAAGACGATTCTGGAGATCGGCCATATCGATAATAATGTCCGTATGGCCATCGGCGCCGGTATTGATCCTGTCTCTGCGATCTGTATGGCTACCATTAATGCAGCCAACTGCTATGGACTCAATGACAGAGGTGCGATCGCCCCCGGACGAAGAGCAGATTTCCTTCTCCTGTCCTCTCTGGATAAGGATTTTACAGTGGATGAAGTCTATTGCAGCGGCGTACTTACCGCTTCAAACAAGACCTATCTCCCGAAAGTTGTCCACACACCCATTGATAAAGTCAGCGGTCGGATGAATGTGAAAAATTTCAGCGCAAAGCGTCTGGAACTGAAACTGAAGGATTCGAAAGTCCGGGTAATGGAGATCACCCCGGGGTCTGTTGTGACCGATATAGTGGAAACCACCGTCGACCTTGATGAGAACGGCATCTGGCACCGAAATGCGGATGATATCATCAAAATTGCCGTAATAGAACGTCATCACGGAACCGGAAATGTCGGAATCGGACTGATCAAGGGCTTCCAGCTGGTTGGCGGTGCCGTTGCCACCTCGATCGCTCATGATTCCCACAATATCATTGTGATCGGCGACCGGGATGAAGATATGGCCGCGGCGGTAGAGGAATTGATCCGTCTTGGAGGCGGTATGGCTGTTGCAAAAGAAGGACAGGTCATTGAAGCCATTCCGCATGAGATTGCCGGCCTGATGACAGATCTCCCCGGAGAGGCCGTTGCCAAAAAACTTGTCTCTATAATAGAAACAGCGAGGAAAGAGCTTCATATCGCCGGCGGCGTAGATCCATTCATGACGCTCTGTTTCATGTCACTGGTCGTGATCCCCAAACTCAAGATCACCGATCTGGGCCTGTTCGACCTGGCTAAATATGGGTTCGTTCCTCTCGAGACCAGTTAAATCCGATAAATACAATCTATATAAAAAGGACGTTCGCTGATGCGGACGTCCTTCTTTAGATAATCGGTTTTTATCATTATGAAATATCCAGCCCTCTGGCTGCAAAGGCTTCGAGCAGAAGCTTCATATCCGGCTTAATACTCATAGGCTCTCCGGCTGCACGGATCGCATTGTTTACATCCTTGAGCCCATTCCCGGTTACAATGGAAACCACCGAAGCATTCTTCTCGATCAGCCCCAATTCCACTGCTTTTTTCAGTCCTGCTGTACCGGCTGCCCCTGCGGGTTCTGCAAAAACACCGGCATGTGCTCCGAGCAGACGCATCGCTTCCATGATCTCCTCATCACTGACGTTTACGACCACACCGTCCGATTCACGGATAGCCCGTAATGCCTTGACCGGATTTCTGGGTACTCCGACAGCAATGGAATCCGCCAGGGTATTCTCCTCCTGCGGGACCCATTCCATCGTCCCGGCAGCAGCTGCTGTATTGATCGGACAGCAGCCGGACGCCTGTACACTGATGATTCTCGGCAGCCGATCGATCAGACCTGCACCATACAGATCCTTAAACCCTTTCCATACACCGCCGATGGTACACCCGTCTCCCACGGATACTGCTACATAGTCCGGTACTTTGAAGGAAAGCTGCTCTGCGATCTCCAGAGAAACCGTCTTTTTCCCTTCCATCAGATATGGGTTGATCGCAGCATTGCGGTTATACCATCCCCAGCGGTCAATTGCTTCCGCAGAGATACGGAAGGTGTCTTCATAGCTGCCTTCAACCAGTATTACAGTTGCTCCGAACATCATAAGCTGGGCAACCTTGCCTTTCGGGGCGCGGGAAGGGACAAAGATATAGGTGGAAAGACCTGCCGCAGCCGCATTGCCCGCAAGAGAGCTGGCAGCATTTCCGGTCGATGAACATGCGATCGTCATTCTGCCCGCTTCTTCAGCTTTTACCACCGCCATGGCAGAAGCCCGGTCCTTCAGGGATGCCGTAGGATTCTGCCCGTCATCCTTGATCCAGAGGTCCCGGATTCCAAGCAGGCTGCCAAGCGCATCCGCCCTGTAAAGCGGAGATCCCCCAACGCGCAGACGCGGCCGTTCTCCGATGCCTTCCACCGGAAGGAATTCCATGTATCGCCACATCGTCCTCCCGTTCCGTTCATTCATGGGGTTCTTAGCGATACTGCTGCGAATATAGTCATAATCATATTCAATATCCAGGATCCCGCCGCAGTGGGGACAAGTCGTCGTTTCCGGCTCTGCAGGGGTGATCCGTCCGCATATCGTGCATTTTGCCCCTGTAACATTTGACAAAGCCATAATATTCTCCTCTCCTGTGCCCTGCTTTACAGATTCTTCAGCAGTCCGGTATCCTCATTGAACTCCCGGATCATGTCGTCGATCCTGTCTGCATCAGCCTTTACGCTGTCCCAGGTGTGCTCCTGATCATACCAGAGCGCATTCAGCTCTTCGGATGTCTTTCCCTGCTGTTCAACCCAGGTATAATACTTCAGGTTATGTACACGCTTTCTCGCAGGATAGGTCAGCTCCAGCATGTTGTCGGTCTTCTCTGAGAGGATATGCGTATGGAAATCCACTGCTGCCATTTCCCTGGTATATACACCATCCTCCTCCTGCAGTTCTTTTACACGTGAACTGTACATGGAAGCAGAGTCCGTCATTACGGAAGCAACCACATCATGTTCTGTCAGTTCATAATATTTTGCCATCTTTATTGCGCAGAGCATATTTGCAATTCCGGAGATACCGAAGAGCGACAGTTTATCCAGAGTCTCCTCAGGAACGCCCGCACTCTTGAGATATTCACGACCGACCGGCTCATTGAAAAGACGCAGCACTTTCTGGGAGTCTTCATCGTCAATATCCACCACAAGATCCGTATTCTTTACGTTATGGATCCATGGCACATGCTTGTCGCCGATGCCCTCGATTCTGTGTGCACCGAACCCATTCTCCAGTAGGGTCGGACATTGCAGAGCTTCACCGACACCCAGTTTTGCTCCCGGGAACAGATCCTTCACACGGTCACCGGACGCCATGGTCCCCGCTGATCCGGATGTAAATACAGCCCCAAAGAGACGGTCTCCCTCTCCTTTCATCAACTCAAAGGATTCAGCAATGGCATTTCCGGTCACATGATAATGCCACATATAGTTACCCATCTCAGCGAACTGGTTAAAAATCATGCAGTCCGGCTCCTGCTCCAGTTCATGTGTCTTGTCAAAGATCTCCTTTACGTTAGACTCGGAACCCGGAGTAGCAATGATCTCGCTGGCTACCGTCTCCAGCCACTCAAAACGCTCACGGCTCATTCCTTCCGGAAGGATCGCTACAGAATGGCAGCCCAGCAGCTTGGAATTGAAAGCACCGCCTCTGCAGTAATTACCGGTGGATGGCCAGACTGCCCTATGATAGGAGGAATCAAACTGTCCTGTCACAAGAGGCGGCACCAGGCATCCAAAGGATGCTCCGACCTTGTGGCAGCCTGTCGGAAAATATTTCCCCACAAGCAGCATGATTTTAGCTTTCACTCCGGTCAGCTCAGACGGAAGCACGATATAATTGGGATTCCCGAACAGACCTCCGCTTTCCTTCGGTTCGTTCTTCCAGGTAATACGGAACAGGTTCAGCGGATTCACATCCCATAATCCGACATTCACCAGCTGCTCACGGATCTTTTCCGGAATCGTCTCCGGATTCTTCATCTGGGCAATCGTGGGGATAATGATATTCTGTTCCTTCGCGCGCTGAATATTATGAGCTCTTCCCTTTGCATTGACTGTTAAATCGATCATGATCTCTTAATCCTCCTCCGCAGCCCAGTAAGAACGGACCGCTCTGTGTGCTTTATCCTTTACAGAAGTGCTTTTACACACTCCTCCACTTTCGCCATATCCGCTGTCGGTTCAAAACGGGCGACGACGTTTCCTTCCCGGTCAATGATGAACTTCGTAAAATTCCATTTGATATCCGGTTTTTTGTCCCACTCAGGATCTGCCTTTGCAAACATGCCCTCAAGCAGGTCTTTGTACTCATGTGCATCAAAGCCTTCGAATCCCTTCTGCGATTTCAGCCATGTGTACAGCGGCAGCTCGTTCGGTCCGTTTACATCCGACTTTTTCATCTGCGGAAACGTAGTATTGAAATGCATCGTGCAGAACTCGTGAATTTCGTCATCGCTGCCCGGTGCCTGACCCCCAAACTGATTGCACGGAATATCCAGTATTTCAAGACCTTTGTCATGATAATCTGTGTACATCTGCTCAATCGGAGCATAATGCGGTGTGAAGCCGCATCCGGTTGCCGTATTTACAACCATAATCACCTTTCCCTTATAATCTGCAAGGTTCAGCGTCTCTCCTTTGCCGGTAGTAAGTGTGTAATCATAGATCATTGCTAATACCTCCATACCAATCAAATCTGATACACTTAGATATGTTTATTTTACAGGTATCCTCTGTCTATGGTCAATACATGGTTTTTAAAAAGAGTGCTCCTTTGTCTGATCATTCTCCTGCAATAGTTCAGGATACATTGCACCGATGTCCCGGAACCGATATAATAAAAAGCAAAAGCCTTTGAAGACTGTTTCAATGATCAGAGGGACAGATATGATAAACTCTCCTATCATCTTTTATTACTTCAACCTGACAGGTACACAATCCTACTGCAGGCTTGTAGAGGATTCCTTTCACAAGACCGGACGAACACGGCCAATCGAATTTCGGTCCTGGAACTGCTACAGCGGTATTCCGAAGAATGACGGTGATCTCTACGCGTTTGACGGCGTGGTCCTGTCAGCGTTAGTGGAAAAAGGCTTACTTCGTCCTGTCCCAGATAGTGTTTATCCTGAAGACGTGTTTCCCTGGATAATGGAGAAAAGCCTGGTCGGAGGGAAAGCATATGGTCTCTCATTCATGCTGTGTTCCAATGCCCTTATCTGTAGAAAAAAGGACGATCTGAACATCCGTAACATCATGGAACTCCATGAAGACGTAGCGATCCCACTGCGTTCCATGGTCATGTATTATTATATTCAGGCCATGTGCAGCAATCGTGATCCACTCCGTCGCCTTAAGGTGATGGAGCACCTTCTGGATCTGATCGGCGGCAGGGCATTCCTGTCAGAATCGAGTCTGGCAGATTACGACGGTATCAACCGCTTCAACAGGGAGGAATGCCGCTACTTTCTCGGTTTTACGGAAAGCATACGTTATTTCAAACCAGATGATTATGTGATCCGTTTTGTAAACTTCTCTGAAAGCAGCTCCGACAACAAATCCCTTTTCATGGCAGATTTCGTTTCGCTGGGGATACAGGTCCCCGATGAAAAACTAAGCGACTGCCTGGCCCTGATGCAGATCATGGCCGGGGAGCAATTCGTCTATGATGCCTGTATGCTGGACGGACAGCTCCAATATTTTCTCCCCGCCAACAGGTGCGTCTTCCCCAGGCTCACAGAACAGGCTCCTCTGTACGACCACCTGTACTGCTTGTTGAATTATAAGGAGAACGGCCTGCTCCGGTACGGAAAACGTTACTATAAAGATTTCAACCGCCAGGAAGATGTCCTTCTCCAGTTTCTGTGGGAAATATCCGGATGGAAGTCCGGGAAAGTCTGAAAGCTTTATCTGTTTATGTTTTTAAATAATATCGTTGGATTTCTTCTTGTGTTCTTAAATCAGGTATGTTACAATCCCTGCGTTGCTGATTTGAACAGTAATGCTGGTCGCAGACCCCCCAGGATAAAAAACAGGTAAGATGTTTATTCATGCCGCAGGTCACCTGCGGCTTTTTCATATATTTTTCGGGAGTAAAATACTGTGTCTGGAAAAAAGGTTATTATCGACTGTGATCCCGGAATCGACGACAGCCTCGCAATCATGCTGGCATTGTCCCTGGAAGAGCTGGATGTCATCGGAATCACCATTGTGTGCGGAAATGCCCCCGTTGAGATGGGCTATGAAAATGCATTAAAGATCTTACGGTTTATGAACCGTCTGGATGTTCCTGTTTTTATGGGAGCAGCAGCACCGATGAAACGGCCCTTCGTGAACGCTCTGGATACACATGGTCCGGACGGGCTTGGCGGCAGTTTTCTGGATTCCGTACCCAGTGATGCATACTTTCGGCAGGAGCAGACTGCGCTCGAATTTCTGGAGCAGACACTGCTTGCTGAATCCGTAAGTGTGATCGCACTGGGTCCGATGACAAATCTGGCAGCATTGGCGGACCATTGCCCGGAAGCTTTTGCCCGGATCGATTCGATCGTATCGATGGGCGGTTCATTTAGAAGTCATGGGAACTGCTCTCCGGTGGCGGAATACAATTACTGGTGTGACCCGGACGCTGCAGCGATCGTCTACCGGGAGACGGACCATTTAGGGAAGCGCATTCATATGGTTGGTCTGGATGTGACAAGAAAGATCGTCCTTACGCCGGATCTTCTGACATATCTGAAACGTCTGGATCCGGAAACAGGATCTTTTGTGGAGCAGATCACCCGTTTTTACTTCGATTTTCACTGGGAGTGGGAACACCTGATCGGCTGTGTCATCAACGATCCGCTTGCTGTAGCGTACTTTGTACAAAGAGATCTGTGCAGCGGTTTTGAGGCTTATGTGCAGATCGAAACCGATGGGATATGCCGGGGACAGTCTGTAGTGGATTCCATGCAGTTTCTGAAGCATGATCCGAATGCGGTCGTATTGACACAGGTCGATGCTCTGGGCTTTTTCCGTTTCTTTTTCCTGCGGCTGCTACATCTGAAAAAAGATCCGGACCTGCTTCCTTTGCTGGTCCGGACCTGAAAAGATAAATATTCTTTTTTCACACAACATGCATACTATAATTATCAGGAGGTTTCTGCATGGATAAACAAAACACTCAAACTACTATGATCAATCCCTCTCCGATCTCTGTAAAAAAACTGTGTATAATCGCTTTTGCCATTGCGCTCAATGTGATCGGAGGGCACATCGCGCTTCTCCTGCATCTTCCGGTATTCCTTGACAGTATGGGAACGATTCTGATCGCGATCCTGTTCGGACCGGTCTACGGAATGCTTCCTCCTCTCCTCTATGGTCTGGTAATGGGCTTTACGGTCGATATATTTTCCCTTTACTACATGCCGGTCGGAATCCTGCTGGGGCTGGTCACCGGACTTGTTTCCAGAAAATATTCCCTGAAAAGCTGGCGGATCATCCCCGGCGCTTTCCTGATCACGATCCCCGGAACTATTGCCAGTGCTGTTATTACCGCGGTACTGTTCGGAGGCATCACCTCCTCAGGTACAACGGTGCTTGTTCAGATTCTCAACAAAGCCGGCCTGAATCTTACGGCAAGCGTATTTATCGTCCAGATTCTGGCTGATTATCTGGACCGGCTCATCTCTCTTTTCCTGGTTGCTGCTCTGCTTGCTGTCCTGCCGCAGGTACTTTACAGAGATAACGATTAAGGAGGCTCACCGTTGAAAGTTCTTATTACGGGGACATCCCGCGGTATCGGCCTTGCCTGTGCAAGAAAATATCTGGCCGAAGGCCATGATGTCATCGGATTTGACATCCTCGAAAGCAGAATCTGCGAAACTTTTTTGAACAGCAGCGCCAAATCTTCCTATACCCATTACACAGTAGACATAACCGGGAAGCTTCCCGATATTGAAGGAGTCGAGATTCTCATAAATAATGCCGGTGTTCAGGAAGGCGGCAGAGAGATCGACATTAATCTGAAAGGTACAATCGCGGTTACGGAAAAATATGCCTTTACTCCCTCGATCCGGTCTGTACTGTTTATGGCATCCTCCAGTGCTTCCAACGGCGCTGAATTTCCCCTTTACGCCGCCAGTAAAGGCGGTGTTGTAGCCTACATGAAAAATGTCGCTCTGCGCATTTCCACCTACGGTGCGACCTGCAACAGCATTTCCGCCGGCGGCGTACTGACGGAGCTGAACCGACATATCATAGAGGATCCCCGTCTGATGCAGCTGTGCCTGGATGAAACTCTGCTTCATAAATGGGCCGAACCGGAAGAGATCGCTTCTCTGTGCTATTTTCTGACAAACATTAATCGCAGCATGACCGGGCAGGATCTGCTGATCGATAACGGCGAACAGCTGCGCTCCAATTTTATCTGGTAAGCGTTTCCGTTCCGGTCAAAAATGCTGTCTCAGTACCGCCTGTATTTTTTTGCAATGAAGAGCCCGGCGCCGAGAACCAGAAAGCTGAGGATCGTTAAGATCCATACATCTGTACTATAAGACGCAGCAGATCCTTTATTTGTACCATCCTCTGAAACATCAGATAAAGTATCCGCAGTATTCCTGTCCATCTCTGCCCGTCCTTCTCCTCCCTGCATAGTACCCGGGTTCTCATTTTCATGCCCGGGTCCGGGTCCCTGCATGATTTCTGATGAGCTCTCCGACACGATATTTGCACTGCTGTCCGATCCGTTCATTTCATTCGGTACAGCTTCCGGCATGCCTCCGCCAGTCATTCGGGGTGCATCTTCGCCTTCAGATCCATGAGTTCCGCCTCCCCGATCCATATTTCCTGTGAATATTGTACTTTGCGCATCACCATACGCGGCTGACACCTCTGACAAAGTGACCGTCTCTTCACTGTCACCGACAATAACCGTATAGGTTCCTCCGATCTGCATATCAGGACTGCTTAAAACTGCAGACGAAAAGCTGCAGGGAACTTCCCAGGAAAGAATAACTGTTCCGTCTGCGTCTTCTACAGCCAGGGATGTTCCTTCTTCCATTCCGGATGAGACATTATACATAATGGAGCATTGTGAGGATGTTGAATCAAATGCCTCTGCCATGGAACTGCTCCCACAGGCAATGACTGTTCCTCCACTGATCTCTACAATACCCCCGTTTTCAGTCGCAGCATCGATCGCACTGTTTGTTCCGTTATCTGTCAAACTGATTCTGATGTCTCCTCCCGTAATGAAAACATCTCCATTTGAGTCCAGTCCGTCCGCATCATTTCCATTTTCGTTGATGATCGTGATCGTCCCGCCGCTGATCTGAATATAGTTCTCTACATCCTGCTGTGTTTCCTGAAACTCATTATACTCATTTCCACCTTCCCACATCTGCGCCGGAATACCGTCTTCCTCAGACATCGCCGGCGGCTTCATCATATTCTCTTCAAGATCCGGCATTGCGTCAGGCTGTGATCCCTCGGATGAATCCTCTGATTTGTCCTCTGCAGCATCATTCAAAGTATTATCCACAGTTTCGTCTAAAGGCACAGACATCTCCGGCGGCTGCATTCCGGGTTCAATTTCAGCCATGTTTCCGTGATCTTCTCCCCAGTTTCCAAACATACCGGCTTCTGACGTGCTGCCGCTGCTTGCGTTAAATCCGTCATCTGCAGGATAGATCGTGATGTCTCCGCCTGATACCGTGATCGTCGCTCCCTCAATTCCTTCATAGCAGCTGTTCATTTCGATCACACCGTCATCTATTTCGATATCCCCGTCAGCATGGATCCCATCATCACCGGCATCCATGGTGATGGTACCGCCGGCGATGATCACACTTCCGCCGCTATGGATCCCGTCACCTTCCGCATTGATGGTAACAACACCACTTTCCAGATAGAAAAAGCTTTCCTCATTCTCGGTGAGAATTCCGTCATCCCCCGCTTTTATGCTGAGCACCGCTTCTTTTAGCCGGAAACTGTCATTCACATGGATCCCGTCCGCAGGAGCATCGATCGTGATCGTTCCGCCTGTGATGACAAGATCATCATTTGCCTTGATGCCATGTTTATATCCGGCATTGATCTGCAAAGATCCGCTTCCGTTGATCGTCAGGTCATCATGTGCAAAGATCACACCATAGGTCCCGTCTTCGAGAGCCTCCTCCGAAAGTTCCTCACTTCCGGTCAGCGTATTCGTCGTTCCTTCCGCCAGGGTTAAGAATACTTTATCCGCCTCATCCACGCGCAGGCAGGCATTATCACTGCAGGAAATATCGACACCATTTAAAAGGATCCAGACCTTGGAGTTGGCGTTCGCATTCACAGTAATATACCCATCATCAAGGGTTCCTGAGATCACATATTTCCCCGATCCTGAGATCACCACACTGCCGTCGTATTCATAGGCATTTTTGCCGTTGATGGAAACGGTATCCCCCTCCAGTGTGATGTACGTGGCAGATGAGATATCCCAGTCGGAAAGCTGATCATTCTCCGTGAAATATTCACTATCCGAATGGGCTTCACTGTCCGCATCCACCACCAGCTCGATTCCGAACGACTGTCCGTTCATGAACAGGACGGTCAGGATCAGTGTAAAGACCAGGACACACGCGCAGATCCGGTCAAAATATCTGCTTGTTGACATGACTGTCACCTCTTATCCCATATATTCCCCATTGTAGCTGACCAGCACGACGCTCTCCACGCCGGGCAGATCACTCATCTCATTGATAAAATCCGTATTATCCTCTTTCAGTCTTACGTCAAGATTGATCTCGACCATTCCCTTCTGCGCAGTCTTGCTCTTTGCCACGCAGCGCTGTGTATGACTCTTAAGATATGCCAGAGCAGACTGTTCGGCTTCATGTCCGCTGCATTGCATCACTACGATATATGGATTGGTATGTTCCTTGCGGTTTGCAAATACCAGAATGATCAGACCAATGATCACACTTCCGAAGACAGCAAGAGGGATCATCCCGGCTGCCAGCACAATACCGACTGCAATAGCCCAGAAAAGAAACGCAATGTCCAGTGGTTCCTTGATTGCTGCCCTGAAACGTACGATGGAAAGGGCACCGACCATACCAAGTGACAGCACCACATTGGAAGTGACTGCAAGGATAACGAGCGTTGTGATCATGGACAGAGCAACAAGTGTCACACCGAAACTGGACGAATACATCACGCCCGCATATGTTTTTTTATAAATAAAGAAAATAAACAGGCCGAGAGCAAAGGCAAGAACCATTGCCAGGACCATATCGAGTATACTGACTGAAGTAACATTTTCCAAAAAACTTGACTTAAAAACATCTGAAAAGCTCATGATAACCTCCTGATTTCTGTAAGTAAATGATTGCTGCGTTTTCCATGAGTTCAATCATAGATACGGCAGATCGCATATTTTGAAAAAGCCGTTGACCGTCTCCCGTGTGTCTGCACAATATCACGGATCACAGACGGAAGATATGCATCCCACTTCACTTCCATGAGGATGACCCTTTCCCCGGCCGGTATGGTGACTGCATTGGGATTTAAAAAATCTGTGCATTTAAGCCCGGTGCGTATGTCGTAATCGAAAGTTACGCGTACATTCCCCGGTCCGTAGATAAAGGGTTCCCTGGTATAGTCCACAATAGTCTTTGGCCGAAGTCCCTGGTATGTCATTTTTACATACAGTTCCTGCACCAGCGGCCGGTCAGAGCAAAGCATCCATTCCGTATCTCCATCCACGATCCTCCGGGCTTCGCCGGCTGACAGCAGAGCATCATACTTCGTTCCCAGGCTGTTATGCTTGCTTTTCTTTTCCAGATGAATAAAGGATGTATCTTCGTTGTAATACCGAATACGGAATTTTTCCCGCAGGTTTACACCATCAATTTTCTCCCGCAGGGCTTTATCCGTCGGAGTATCAAAATAAAGACTCCGGATCAGATACTTGCCGTCTTTTGCGTGGGGATCCGGCTGCATCACGGCCCGTGCCCGCGCCCGGATAGACATAAGATCGGACCAGTTCAGGTAATGCTTCACCTCATGCCGATAGTTGATATCCATGTTGCTTATAACCTCGTATTCTGTCTCACTTTGACAGCTTAAATCGTTGTTCTCAGCTTTTGTACGAAAGGGATCATATTCCTCCAACCTTAAATGAACCTGAAAAAAAGGAGCTGCTGAAAAATTTTTCAGCAGCCCCTCGGCAACTTGATCCATTTGTTTATGTATAAATCTGGCAGGTAAAATTGAGTTATGCCTTTTCAAACGAAGGCTTCCAGCCCGCAAACTGTAAAAGCTGTTCATCCGTGCGATGATAATAACGTTCACCCTTATCGAGCTTTGCGATCTCCGCCATCTCCTCATCGGTCAACATGAAGACAAGAATGTTCAGGTTATCCCGGATGTGATCCACATTCCTGCTGCCGGGGATCACTGCGAAGCCCATCTGGGTATGCCAGCGAAGGATGATCTGCGCAGGAGTCTTGCCATACTTCCTTCCCAGTTCAGTAAACACAGGCTCATTAATGAGATCTTTATCACCATGCCCCAGCGGATACCAGCTCATCAGCCTGATACCGTATTTATCCAGAGTTTCCCTTAACTCCCGCTGAGTGAAGTAAGGATGTGCCTCCACCTGAATGAACTGCGGTACAATTTCCCATTTGGTCTGCAGTTCTTTGATATACTTCCCTTCAAAGTTGGAGATGCCGATGCTCTTTGCCTTACCGTCTTTATAAGCCTTTTCCAACTGACGGTATCCGGCCAGCCAGTTTCCGGCGGGCTGATGGATGTAGAGAAGGTCCACATAATCCACTCCGAGGCGCTCCAGCGTCTCATCCACTGCATTCGGGTTCTCATATTCGCTGGGCCAGAGCTTGGTGGAGAGAAATATATCATCCCGCTTCACGCCGCTGTTCTTGATTCCACGGCCTACAGCCCGTTCGTTGACATAGGCATTCGCTGTATCTGCAAGGGAATATCCCATCTTCAGTGCTTCGCACACGCTGTTTTCGGCTTCTGCCGGAGAAAGCATAAAGGT
>CACZZH010000043.1 GCA_902785635.1 uncultured Lachnospiraceae bacterium | reverse complement strand
CGGCTTCGAGCGCACAAGGCGCTCGAAGATCTTACCGGGAAACACTGAGCCGGAGGTTCTAAATGGTGGAAAATAGAATTAATCAGTGTTTCCCTAAAACAGGATAAAAAAGTCAATTGTTTTGACGATGCGGAGTCATAGTATTTGTATCTTTTGCCGGGTATACTGTTTTCAGATGAGAACAGAACACCGGTCCGGAAACAAACCGGACAGAATATGCAGGAGGTACAGAATACTATGAAGACGATCAAAATGCTGATCAGATTAATTACCGGCAGAAAAGAGAAGACGCAGGAGCAGCTCCGTCAGGAATATGAAGAGAACAGATATGACCATTACCAGGCATTCGGAAACGCCTTTGTGCATTTCTGCAGCGGAAAGTAAAATGACGAGATATGAACAGATCGAGGACCAGCTGCTGTCATGGGACCGGAACGAGATCTTCTACCGGGATTTTTACCTGTGCATGAAAGAAGGCAGACCGACAGGTGAACTGCTCAGCGAAGATGTTCCTGAGGAATGGAAAAGCTGGGTCCTTGATCCGTCCTCGATCGATCCGGATAAGACCGAGAAGGATTTTTTCCTGGAGGGACGCAATGTCTCCGTGAAAAAGCATCCGCGCTATTTTCCTTATTTTGAACATCATCACACTTTTTTTGAAATGATCTATGTGCTCAGCGGAAACTGTAAAGAGACCACGCAGGGCAGTACGGTGATTCTGGAAAAGGGTGATCTTTTTGTGCTTGCACCGAGCGTGACACATGGAATCGAAGTGACGGACGACAGTGTTGTGATCAACATTCTGATCCGGCACAGCACATTCATGGATATGTTTCTGCATACGGTGCGGGATAAATCTGCACTGGCGCTTTTCTTTCTGGGCAATCTTTTTGAAAAGGACAAAACGCCCTATTTGCTGTTTCATACCGGCAGAGATGAACAGATCCGGGAATATGTTCTGGAAATGGCCGCCGAACAGCAGGAAGAAGATATCTATGCGGACAAGATCATCTGCGCTCAGCTGACGATCATGTTCCATCAGCTTACACGTCGGTTTTCCTGTACCATGGAAACTCCCGGTATAAAGAAAGAAAAGCAGGAATGGCATGACAGAATGCTGCAGTATATCATGGACAATTATCAGACGGTGACCCTGCAGGATCTGTCAGATACATTCCATTTTTCCGTACCCTATTGTTCCAGAATGGTAAGGGAGATATCCGGGAGCAGCTTTCAGGATCTGGTGACCCGAATCCGTCTGCAGCAGGGAGAGAATCTGCTCAGCCATACTCAGATGAATGTGGGAGATATCAGCGAGAGGGTCGGATACAAAAATCCTGAGACATTTATCCGGGCTTTTATCCGTTACTATCAGATGTCACCGAGCCAGTATAGAAGATCTTCCCTGCTCACAGGGATGCAGTGATGATTATTAAAGGCAGGAGAATGCTATGCAGTATACAGAATTTAAGGATGGGATCCGGCTTTCCAGACTGGGAATGGGAAATATGAGGCTTCCGGTTCATGCGGAACTCGAGGGACAGCCCATTGACTATGAGAAGGGGAAGGCGATCATTGATGCTGCCATGGCAGCTGGCATCAATTATTACGACACAGCCTACATTTATCACAATGGAGAATCCGAGGTGTTTGTAGGTAAAGCCCTGGCGGAGTATCCCAGAGACAGTTACTATGTTGCAGATAAATTCAATTTCCAGGCACAGCCCGATTACCGGATCCAGTTTGACGAACAATGCCGCCGTCTGCAGATGGACCGGATCGATTTTTATCTGCTGCACGGAATTCAGGACAATTTTATCGATGAGATCCTCCCCAGCGGGTGCATCGAATACTTTGAGGAGATGAGGAAACAGGGCAGAATCCGTTATCTGGGCTTTTCCTTTCATGGCAGTGTCAGCAACATGAAAAAAATGCTGGATGCGCATGCCTGGGATTTTGTTCAGATCCAGCTGAACTATTACGACTGGGAATACGGAAATCAGCGTATGCTCTATAAGATGCTCGAAGAGGCAGGGATCCCGGTGATCGTTATGGAGCCGGTACATGGAGGCCTGCTTTCCCGGCTGAATGAAGAGGCGGCAGCGCTTCTGAAGGAAAAGGATCCGTCGGCATCCCTGGCATCCTGGGCAATGCGCTGGGTAAAGTCCCTGCCGGCCGTATCGGTGGTCCTGAGCGGTATGGGTGATACAGCCATGCTGGAAGATAATGTTCGGACCTTCTCCGAATGTCCGGATATGCTGCCGGAGGAAAAGGATCTGGTACGGGAGGCTGCTGCGCTGCTGCGAAAGGGCGTGAGTATGCCGTGTACAGGCTGTCGTTACTGTGTACCAAACTGTCCGATGGAACTGGATATCCCTGCACTGCTGATCGCATACAATGACTATAAAAATGATGCCGCCTGGAGGCTTGTCAATCTGAAGGGATGGCCGGCAGACAAACAGCCTTCTGCCTGTATTGCCTGCGGAGCATGTACGGATCACTGCCCACAGAGTCTTCCGGTACCGGATGCGATGGCTGAGATGGCACGGCAGCTTGAAAAATTGTAGAACCGGCACATGCCGCACCCAAATGGCGGTGCGAGGGGTCGGACCTGTTATGAAAGAAGGAGAATTATGAATCAGGAAGCGAAATGGATCCGTCCGGCAGCGGACATGGGAGATATCGTTCCGGAATTTTTCCGCAGTTTTACCCCGAAGGGAGTGGTTGAGAGCGCTTATCTGACCATTACCGGTCTGGGGGTATATGAAGCAAGGCTGAACGGGGAGCGGGTCGGGGAATATATCCTGGCTCCCGGATGGACAATGTATGCAAAACGTCTGCAGTATCAGACCTATGATGTCACGGAACAGCTCCGGGAAGGAAAGGAAAACCTTATCCGGGTGCTCCTTGGAAAAGGCTGGTACCGCAGCCGCCTGGTCGGCTGGCAGGGCTGTCCGACGCAGGATGCACTGAGGAAGAATCCGGCAGGGCTTCTGGCAGAGCTGGAGATCAACTATGCGAACGGGAGCTTTGAGATCCTCGGAACCGATTCTTCGTGGCAGGTGCAGGAAAGCCCGGTGCGTTTTTCGGAGATCTATGACGGTGAAATATACGACGCGACATTCAGGGCGGACCATGCCGAGGCTGCCGTGGAATTTGACGGGCCGGATGAGACCCTGATCGAACAGGAGGGTGAAGAGATCCATGAGTTCGAACAGGTCACTCCCTTGAAGATCCTCACAACACCCGCGGGGGAACAGGTGCTGGATTTCGGACAGGAGATCACCGGATATGTGCAGGTGTGCGTGAATGCAAAGGAAGGGGAAACGATCGATCTTTCCTTCGGCGAGGTTCTGGATTCGGACGGCAATTTCTATAATGCCAATTACCGCTCAGCGAAATGTATGTACCGGTATATCTGTAAAGAGGGGGAGCAGTCCTACAAGACCCTGCTGACTTTTTACGGGTTCCGTTATGTACGGATCAATGAGTTCCCGGGCGGCCCTTCGGCTGCGAAGAAGGAAAACTTCACGGGGATCGTGGTCCACTCCGATCTGGAGCGCACCGGCTGGCTGACGACGGCAGATCCGCTGGTCAACCGGCTGATCAGCAATGCAGTGTGGTCCCAGAAGTGCAACTTCCTGGATGTGCCGACGGACTGCCCGCAGCGTGACGAGCGCCTTGGCTGGACCGGCGATGCGCAGGTGTTTGCGCGGACGGCGAGCTACAATTACGATACGGAACAGTTTTACTTCAAATGGCTCAACGATCTTGCCGCTGACCAGCGTGAGGACGGGGCGGTCGGCTTCGTGATCCCGGATCTTCTTCAGGCCGAAAAGCCCAGTGCAGCCTGGGGAGATGCAGCGACGATCGTTCCCTGGGAGGTATATCTGGCTTACGGTGATGCGGGTGTCCTTTCCCGCCAGTTTGACAGTATGAAACGCTGGGTGGACTATATCACCAATGCCACCACGAAGCAGTATCTGTGGGCAGGCGGCGAGCATTTCGCAGACTGGCTCGGACTGGATGCACCGGTGGGCAGCTACAAGGGATCCACCCGGGAGGAACTGATCGCGACCGCGTTCTATGCATTCTCCACAGAGCTGGTCATAAAGGCCGGCAAGGTGCTGAGGGAGGATGTCTCATACTACGAGGATCTGTACCGGAAGATCAAAGCAGCTTTCCAGGAAGCCTATCCTGTTTATCTTACGCAGACCGAATGTGTGCTGGCGGCACATTTCAGGCTGGCAAAGGATCCTGCAGCGGCAGCTGCGCAGCTGGCACAGATGGTGCATGAGGCCGGAGACAAGCTGCAGACCGGCTTTGTCGGTACTCCATATCTGCTGCATGTGCTTTCGGATCATGGATATGTCGACCTGGCATATACCCTGCTGCTGCGCAGGGAATATCCTTCCTGGCTGTATCCGGTGCTCAAAGGTGCGACCACGATCTGGGAGCACTGGGACGGCATTATGGAGGACGGCGGTTTCTGGAGCACGGACATGAACTCCTTCAATCATTATGCTTACGGGTCGGTTCTGGACTGGCTGTACGGCGTGGCAGCCGGTATTCGTCCGGTGGAGGAAGCGCCCGGCTATGAGAAGGCCGTTATCGCACCGCATCCCGACCGGAGGCTGGGCTGGATGGAAGCCAGATATGAAAGCCGCTGGGGCCTGATCACTTCGCGCTGGGAGTATGTGGGAGAAAGCGTTCGTTATGAGATCACCACTCCGGTGGAGACGGAGATCACCATCGCCGGGGAAACACATTGCGTGGAACCCGGAAGTTACCTCTTCTTCAGTGAATAAGAAGATTTTTGAAATTAGGACTTCACAAATGAAAAAAAGTGGAGTATAATGACAAACGTTACGGCGGCAGGGTATTCACCAATGCAGCCGTAACGGATGGGAGTATAGCTCAGCCGGGAGAGCGTCCGCCTCACACGCGGGAGGTCGCGGGTTCGAGCCCCGCTGCGCCCATGTCGGAAGCCTTGATGTTTCAGGGCTTCTTTTTTTGTCTCCTCGGATGATGCAAACATAAAGAGTTCACAAAATGTTCACAAAAAATGTTAGCACTCACTATTGACGAGTGCTAACAAGTGTGCTATAACATAGTCACAACAAAGAAATCAACACACATTCGGAAGCACCCCGCATAAATCAGTCAGAGGAATTCCGATGTACACATAAGGAGGATAAGATTATGTTAATGCCCAGCATTTTCAGAGAAAATTTGTTTGATGACTTTTTTGATGATTTTTACAGACCGGCTGTGAAGCGTACCCCGCAGCATGAAGCGAAAGCCATGCAGGCCGTTATGCGTACCGATGTAAAAGAGACCGAGAACAGCTTTGAGCTGGCGATCGAGCTTCCGGGGTTTAAGAAGGAAGACGTAAAAGCCGAACTGAAGGACGGCACAATGACCATCTCGGCTGTATCGAAGCATGAAAACGAGGAGAAGGATGCCAATGGCAGGTTCATCCGCCGCGAGAGGTATACCGGATCCTGCAGCAGAAGCTTCTATGTAGGCGAAGCAGTAACAGAGGAGGATATTTCCGCTAAATTTGAGGATGGGATCCTGAAAGTAACGGTTCCGAAGAAGGAAGTAAAGCCTGCAGTCGAAGAAAAGAAATATATTCCGATCGCGTAAGCGGCGCAGCACGGTGAGGCAGTTGGCGGGGATGTCCGGTGGGATGTTCCCGCTGTCTTTGTTTATAAACACTTTGTATTTTTCTATGGATATATGGGAGGTGAATGCGGGTGAAGGAGAAAGATTTTTACGGAATTCTCGGCGTGTCAAAGGATGCGGATGATAAAGAAATAAAAAAAGCATACCGGAAGCTTGCCCGGAAGTATCATCCGGATTCGAATCCGGGAGATAAACAGTGTGAACAGAAATTCAAGGATGTAAGCGAAGCCTACAGCATACTGTCGGATCCGGAGAAACGTAAATTATACGATACTTATGGAAGTATAGCTTTCCGGGAAGGCTTTGATCCGAGGTATTATCAGACAGGCGCGGGTGCCGGAGCTGCAGCTGACGGCGTCTGGAATGATGCATTCCGGAGTTACCGCAGCACAGGATACGGGACGGACGGAAGCAGAGTATATACATCCTGGAGCAGCAATGCCGGCAGCAGCGACGGATTCGGATGGCATTTTACGCAGAGTGATGCAGAAGATCTGTTTCGAAGAATGTTCGGGGACGAGGAGAATTATTCTGCAGGCGGCGGATTTTCAACCGGCCGGTCAGGGTCCCGGTATGGCGGCAGGAAAGGATCGGATCTTACGGCAGATGTATCGATCCGGTTTGAGGAAGCCGCGCTCGGCTGCGACCGGACGCTTCGTCTTGCGGAAGCGGACGGAAGGGAGACTTCCCTTCAGGTCCACATTCCTGCAGGAATTGAGGACGGAAAGAAGGTCCGCCTGAAAGGGAAGGGAAATCCGGGCAGCGGCGGAGCCCAGAACGGGGATCTGCTGTTGAAGGTGCATATCCTTCCGAAAGAAGGCTTTGAACGAAGAGGAACAGACGTATATGTCACGGCAGATGTGCCGTACACGACCGCGATTCTTGGAGGCGAGATCGTTGTACCGACGCTTTACGGCAATGTTGCCTGTAAGATCCCGGCAGGAACCCAGGCCGGCGGCAAGATCCGCCTGAAGGGAAAAGGAATCGTTTCACTGAAGGACCGGAACAAACAGGGGGATGAATACATCATAGTGCGGATCACGGTGCCCTCGAAAGTCGGAAAACGTGAGGAAGAGCTGTTAAAAGAACTGGCACGGCTGGCATGAATATGATATGCTATCGTAAACGAATTCAGAAAAGAGAGTGAACTAATCAGATGATCGAAGGACCTAACATCTATTCTTTTGACAGCCGCGTCCGTTACAGTGAGGCAGGGGAAGATATGTTCCTCACACCGGGTGCACTGATCGATTATTTTCAGGACTGCAGCACACTTCACACCCAGGACTGCGGTGTCAGTATGGATTATCTGAAAGGACTGGGATTCGCCTGGATCATGATCTCCTGGCAGATCCGGATCTCAAAGATGCCGAAGCTGGGGGATCCTGTGCGTACAAAGACATGGGCTGTCTCCTTCCGGAGCTTTTTCGGGGACCGGCAGTATACGCTAGAGGATCCTGCCGGCGGGGAGTATGCCAGGGCTTTCGGTATCTGGGTACTGATGGATATGGTAAAAGGAAAGCCGGTGCGTGTTCCGGATCATATGGTCAGGGCTTATGGGATCGGTCCGAAACTGGATATGGAGCAGGTCTCGAGGAAGATCCGGCTGCCGGAGGAGGAACGTCATTGTGAAGAGCCGTTCCGGGTCGGAAGAGTGCTTCTGGATTCGAACCATCACGTGAATAATGCACAGTATATATCGCTGGCAGCGGATTATCTGCCTGCCGGTTTTCCGATTCATTCGATACGTGCAGAGTACCGGAAGCAGGCAAAGCTGGGAGATGAGATCTTTCCGTGGACCGGTCCGGCGGAAGGAGGACATGGGATATCACTTCAGGATGCCGGAGGGGATGCTTACGCAGTAGTTCTGTTCCAGTAGAGGGAGGATACAATATGCTGAGGCTGGGCGAAAAACAGGAGCTGGCCATTGTGAAAAAGGTGGCCTTCGGAGTCTATTTAAGTGATGAAGAAGGTTCGGAGCGGGTCCTGCTCCCGGGAAAGGAAGTACCGGAAGGAGCCGGGAGCGGAGACCTGCTGAAAGTGTTTTTATATCGGGATTCCAGCGACAGGATGATCGCAACGATGCGTACACCGTATGTGACGCTGGGAAAGACCGCGGTGCTGAAGGTACGCGAGAACAGCAAGATCGGTGCTTTCCTGGACTGGGGACTCGAAAAGGACCTGCTGCTGCCTTTCCACGAACAGACCAGAAGGGTCCGGGAGGGGGAGGAGTGTCTGGCAGCCTTATACATAGACAAGAGCGGCAGACTTTGCGCAACGATGAAGGTGTATCCTTATCTGCATATGAATTCTCCTTATCAGATCGGTGATCAGGTCCGCGGACGGATCTACGAGATCAGCGACAACTTTGGCGTTTTTGTGGCAGTGGACGACTGTTACTCCGCGTTGATTCCACGGAAGGATGCGGCAGGATCTTTCTTTGTGGGAGATGTGATCGAGGCAAGAGTTACGCAGGTGAAGGAGGACGGGAAACTGGACCTGAGCGTGCGGGAAAAGGCTTACCTGCAGATGGATAAAGACGCTGACCTGGTCGTGCAGGTGATCCGGGAATTTGACGGAGTGCTTCCGTTCTCGGACAAGGCTTCGCCGGAAGTGATTCGCAGGGAATTCGGATTGAGCAAAGCAGCTTTTAAGCGGGCGGTGGGGCGTCTGCTGAAGGAAGGAAAGATCCGGCTTACGGAAAACAGGATCTTTCTGACCGATGAAGAATAAGCAACGGATAGCAAATTGAAAAGTAGTCCGACATTTCGTGAAAAATATGCACAAAAATTTATGGATAAAATTGTGCAATACTCACAAAGCGCTGAAATTCAATATCCCTCTTGCATTTTCATCCGCCAGCGTTTATATTGATTTCGTAAGCGAAAGAAAAAAGTGATCAGCCGGACTGTGAAAAGGTTCGGGCACAGAAAGGTGATAATAAAATGAAGATTGATAACATTAAGGATATTGATGGTTTCTTTAAGGTAGTTGATCAGTGTAAGGGAAAAGTTGAGCTGGTGACCGGAGAAGGCGACCGCCTGAACCTGAAGTCCAAGCTGAGCCAGTATGTATCCATGGCAAAGATCTTCTCCAACGGAGCGATTCCGGAGCTGGAGCTGATCGCACATGAGAAGGAAGATGTGGACCGTCTGATCAATTTCATGATGAACGAATAAAAAGAAAACAGGAAATGAAAAAGAGTGCGCAGTGCACTCTTTTTTATTTCCCGGTTTTTATGAGGCAGAGACTGCTGTCAGGCAGGGGAAAGAATGTGCTCTGCCATATAGTTCACCTGCCCGCTCAGCCATGTTTCACACCCTTCCGGATCGCTTTCAACACGAAGGATCCCGCCGGGTTCGTGCAGCATAAGGCTGTGTTGTTTTCCGGCTCTGGAGGCCAGAATCATCCCGACGGCTGAGCTTCCGCTGGCGCATGAATTCTCCCAGAAGAGTGTACCGCTTCCGGGAATGTACACCAGAGGAGTCAGGTAATGATCTCCCGCTGATCTTTCCAGAAACATCAGTCCGAGTCCATCGGCTTTCAGGAGGCGGCACCATTCCCGGACTGCCTGTCCGGCAGCAATGCGGTCGGAGCGCAGATGGAAGAAGGCAGAGTCCGGCTCGATCAGAATGTGTGAGATTCCACGCATACGGACATACGGAAGGGACCCGGATTTCCCGCGGAAAGAAAACGTCGTATTGATCATGCCAAGAGGTTTGGGCATGTGGACGGAAGCATGAAAGGATGCATTCCGATCCTGCAGCAGACGGACTTCGACAGGTTCATCCGCGCCGGATACGGACAGGCGGACACAGTGTTTCCTCTCACATGAGAGGGAGTTCGATGTGGGATCCTCTGTACTGCCGGCATTTCGCCGCAGGAGAAACAGCGCAGCGGTGCTCATGGCCGCATTGCCGCAGAATTCCCCTCCGGCCATTCGCAAAGATCCCTGCACGGACTGTGCATGGATGACTTTTTTTTCGAACGATACGAATCCGACCTGCTCCACATCCGGATGCCGCTCCATGACCGCATCCGCGACAGATGGCTGCCCGGAAACCGGGACCGGGCTTTCTACAAGCGCGGTGATATTGCCGGTCGGATCCAGAATACTGTATTTTAAAAAGTTATCGTAGGCTGTATGCATAGAGAATGATCACCGTTCAAATACCTGCAGGAACTGCTTTGTGCGTTCCTCCTGCGGGTCGTCAAAGACCTTCAACGGATCGCCCTGTTCTACGATCACACCGCCTGCCATAAAGATCACCCGGTTGCTGACTGCTTTTGCAAAGGGCATTTCGTGGGTGACCACGACCATGGTCATTTTTTCTTCCGCCAGCTGACGGATGACTTTTAAAACTTCTCCGGTCAGCTCCGGATCCAGAGCAGATGTCGGTTCATCAAAGAACAGAATTTCGGGTCTCATGGCAAGGGCACGGGCGATCGCCACTCGCTGCTGCTGTCCGCCGGAGAGCTGATACGGATAGGCCAGAGCCTTGTCTTTGATGCCCATTTTGCCAAGAAGCTCCATAGCGGTCGCTTCCGCTTCCTCCCGCTCCCGGTGCTGGACATGGATCGGTGCGTCCGTCAGATTCCTAAGAACCGTGTAATGCGGAAACAGATTGAACTGCTGGAACACCAGCCCGCAGTAGCTTCGGAAATGGCGCAGCTGCTGATGGTGCACATATACTGCATTTCCGGACTCGTCCGTATAAGCGGCTTTTTCACCCATATAGAGGATCTCTCCTCCGTCGATCTTTTCCAGAAAAGTGGCGCAGCGCAGGAGCGTAGACTTGCCGGAGCCGGACGGACCGATAATGCTGACTACTTCACCGCTGTCTACACCAAAGCTGATATCCTTGAGGACATCCAGATCATCAAAATGCTTTCTGATATGATTCATCTCTAAAATCATGGCTAACCTCACTTATAATAGTCCAGAGCTTTCTCGATTCGTTCCATGGCAAATGCCACAATATAATTCGCAACAAAGTAAAAGACACCTGCGATCACAAAGGGCATAAAGGAAGTCTGGGAAGCAGAGATCTGTTTTGCCAGGGAGAAAACTTCCTGGTAAGCCAGGGTAAAGGCAAGGGAGGTATCCTTGACCAGAGTGATCACCTCATTCGTCACGGAAGGCATGATCCGTTTGATCACCTGCGGAAGGATGATCCGCATGAAGGTCTGGGCTTTTGTATAGCCCAGAACCTCGGCTGCTTCATGCTGACCGACGGGAATAGACTCGATGCCGCCTCTGTAGATCTCGGCAAAGTAGGCAGCATAGTTGAGAATGAAACCGAGGATCAGAGCAGGAAAACGCCAGCCACGGATCGACCATCCGAACAGATAGTAGGGACCGAAATACCATACAAGCAGCTGGAGCATAAGAGGTGTTCCGCGGATCACGGAGATGTAGGCGCGAATGATAATACGCACAAGAGCGAACCGGGATTTGCGCAGAAGCGCCACGATCATGCCGAGCGGCAGGGATCCGATAAGGGTCAGAATAAAAACTCCGCAGGTCCTGCCCATACCTGCGGCCATAGTGGATAACATCGTTGATAAGGTCATGAGAACTCCTTATACCGGCATACAAGACGTGCCGGCAAAATCTGAAAATATCCCGGGAACTGCACAGAGGCATTTCCCGGGATCGGATTCGTTATTCTTTGCCAAGGCAGAGGTAATCGTAGATCTCCGGATACTTTTTGCCGATCTCTTCATAGGTGCCGTCTTCTACCAGAGCGTCCAGGGCTGCATTGATCTTTTCGCACAGCTCTGTGTCGTCCTTGCGGAAACCGATCGCATACTGTTCGCTTCCCAGTTCCTCATCAAGATAGACATAATCGGTCTCACCGCTCATCAGGTAATTGCCGCTGGTCACATCGATCGCGAGAGCGTCGATCGCGCCGGCTTTCAGATCATTGAATGCGATAGTGTAGGTCTCATATACTTCGAGAGAGGAGAAAGTCTTGCACAGTTCTGCCTGGCCTTCTTCATCGTTCAGAAGATCATAGGCGGATGTGGAAGTCTGTACACCGACGATCTTTCCTGCCAGATCTGCAAGCGTTTCGATACCGGAATCTTTGGCAACCATGATCATCTGTGTATTGTCCGAATACGCTTTGCTCCAGAGGTAATCATCTTCGCGGCCGTTTACGGTGAAACCGGACCAGATGCAGTCACAGCTGCCGGCATTCAGTTCCGCATCTTTTGCATCCCAGTTGAACGGAACCGCTTCATATTCCCATCCGTAATATTCGCATACAGCCTGGGCCATTTCTACGTCAAAGCCACCGGTCTGTCCTTCATCATCGATGTAGGAATAAGGCGGATAATCCAGATCGAACCCGTGTTTAAACACAAAGGTCTCCTCTGCGCCTGCGCTGACGGAGCATACTGCTGCTCCGAGAAGAGCAGCGATCGTGATCGCCTGAAATGCTGCAAATGATTTCTTCATAATGTTTTTATAACCTCCTGAAAATAATGATTTCGATTTTCTCACTGCAACATATTAGCATGCTAAAGCAATAATGTAAAGAAGAATCTGCAGATGCACTGTTTCACGCCGTCTTTCACGCTGTCCGAAGCAGGATCTTCCGTGCCGTTCTTGTAGAAAACACATACTGCTGTTACAATATCATAACGGGAGATGCGAAACTGCGGTTTCCCCAAAATGAATGGAGCATCAAAAGCTTCTTTATGTTAAAATAATAAGATAAACAAATAGTAGTTACAGATATGGTTATGAAAGGGAAAGTATGTTCAAAGAGACGTCCCGGGAGATCCGGCTGACGAACCGGCTGTTTCTGGTCCTTATAATAGCGGCGGTCTTTTCTCCGTTTGCGCTGTCCGGTCTTTTTGCGCAGGGTGGTATCTATGAGAATGCCGGAGTCAATCAGGCAACGATCGTCAGTGAACTCCTGTATTTTATTATTGCTGCTGTATTTATTGCCGTGGGAGGCAGGCAGATCTTTGAGAGTGTACCGCTGGGGGAGATACGGTCCGGCAGTATTTTCTGGATCGTCGTCCTGTCCATTTGTGTGCAGCCTGTGATGCTCTGGCTGAATATGATCACGATGTCTTTCGCGCGGAATCATGTGGCGGAGGCGGCGGCCAGAGCCTCCGGATCTTTCTTCATCAATCTCCTGTATCTGGCAGTGCTGCCGGCTCTGATCGAGGAATTTGTGTTCCGCGGTCTGATCTATCAGGGACTGCGCGGACTGGGAGTGTGGAAGGCTGCGGTCCTTTCCGCGTTGATGTTTGCACTGCTTCATCTGAATATCAATCAGTTCGCTTATGCGTTTGTGCTGGGAATCATTCTGTCACTGTGTGTGGAGATCACCGGGAGTCTTTATTCTTCCATGATCCTCCATTTTCTGATCAACTCCAGGAGCGTAGCCCTGCTGTCATCAGAGGATATGGTCAATTCCATGCTGACCCAGAGCAGCACTCAGCCTGTGATCACTGCGGGAGAATACCTTGCAGGCGCTGCAGTATATACACCTGTGGTCATTCTGTGCATAGCGGGCATATGGTGGTCCCTTAAAAGGCTTGCCAGAAGCTGCGGAAGAGAGGATCTTTTCGACATGACAGCGGATGAGAACGGAAAGGAAAAGATCGCCACACCGGCACTGCTGGCAGGGATCATACTGGCGGTGTTTTATATCATACGGTATGACCTGCTTTGATACGGTGCGCGGGCTGCGGTGACCGGTGTGGGAAAGAGGAGCATCTGAATGGAAAATATGAATGAGCGCAAAGCGCCGGTAAAATTCACGCATCTGCATGTACATACGGAATATTCTCTTCTGGACGGATCCAACAAGATCCGGGAATATGTAGAGCGGGTAAAGGAACTGGGAATGGACAGCGCAGCGATCACAGATCATGGTGTGATGTATGGTGTGATCGATTTTTATAAAGCATGCAAGGAAGCGGGGATCAACCCGGTACTGGGATGTGAGGTATATGTGGCTCCCGGGTCCCGCTTCGACCGGGAGATCGGTAAAGCTTCCGGTGATGACCGTTATTATCACCTGATTCTGCTGGCAGAAAATGATCTGGGATACGCCAATCTGATGAAGATCGTATCAGCCGGTTTTGTGGATGGGTATTATTACAGGCCGAGGGTCGACCGTGAGATCCTTCAAAAGTACCATGAAGGCATTATTGCGACCAGTGCATGTCTGGCTGGGGAGGTCCAGCGGCTTCTGACCCGGGGCTTTTATGAGGAGGCAAAGGAAGCAGCACTGGCTCATGAACAGATCTTCGGGAAAGGCAATTACTTTCTGGAACTGCAGGATCACGGGCTGGCGGATCAGCAGAGGATCAATCCGCTGCTGGTGCGGATGAGCCGGGAGACCGGGATCGGACTGGTGTGTACCAATGATGTGCATTATACGAATGCGGAAGATGCAGCTCCCCATGATATCCTGCTGTGTATCCAGACCGGGAAAAAACTTGCGGATGAGGACCGGATGCGCTATGAAGGCGGACAGTATTATCTGAAGTCTCCGGAGGAGATGGCGCAGCTGTTTCCTTATGCGCCGGAAGCGCTTGAGAATACCTGGAAGATCGCGCAGCGCTGTCATGTTGCGATCGAGTTTGGCGTGACAAAGCTGCCGCGGTATGATGTGCCGGAAGGACTGAGCGCCTGGGAATATCTGAACCGGCTGTGCCGGGAAGGGCTGCAGCAGCGGTATCATCCGGTCACACAGGAGCTGGAGGAAAGGCTTGCCTATGAACTGGATACGATCCGCACAATGGGATATGTGGATTATTTTCTGATCGTCTGGGATTTCATCCATTACGCCCGTGAAAACGGGATCATGGTCGGCCCGGGCAGAGGCTCGGCGGCAGGCAGCCTGGTATCCTACTGCCTCGGAATCACAAAGCTGGATCCGATGCGGTACCAGCTGCTGTTTGAGCGCTTTCTGAATCCGGAGCGGGTGTCCATGCCGGATATCGATGTGGATTTCTGTTTTGAAAGAAGACAGGAAGTGATCGATTATGTCGTGCGCAAGTACGGCAAGGAAAAGGTGGCGCAGATCGTTACGTTTGGTACGCTGGCTGCAAGGGGCGTGATCCGCGATGTGGGCCGTGTGATGGATCTGCCCTATGCTCTGTGCGATACGATCGCGAAGATGGTTCCGATGGAACTGGGCATTACCATCGACAAAGCCCTGCAGATGAATCCGGAACTGAAAAGCATGTACGAACGGGATGAACAGATCCGCACGCTGATCGATATGGCACGCCGTCTGGAAGGTCTGCCCCGGCACACTTCGATGCATGCAGCCGGCGTAGTGATCTGCCAGAAGGCGGTGGATGAATATGTGCCGCTTTCCAGAGCACAGGACGGTTCGCTTACGACGCAGTTTACCATGACAGCTCTGGAGGAACTCGGCCTTCTGAAGATGGACTTCCTTGGGCTGCGCACCCTGACAGTGATTCAGAATGCATGCGATCTGGCACAGAAAAGCAGCGGAGAAACGATCGATATGGACCGGATCGATTATGATGATGCAGCAGTGTATGCTTCATTGGGAACCGGACGTACCGATGGCGTGTTCCAGCTGGAAAGTTCAGGCATGAAAAGCTTCATGAAGGAACTCAAGCCCCGGAACATGGAGGACGTGATCGCAGGAATCTCTCTGTACCGTCCGGGCCCGATGGATTTTATTCCCCAGTACATCCGGGGGAAAAACCATCCGGAGCTGATCACCTACGATACTCCTCTGCTGAGGCCGATTCTGGAGGCGACCTACGGGTGTATCGTATATCAGGAGCAGGTCATGCAGATCGTACGGGATCTGGGAGGATATTCTCTTGGGAGAAGCGATCTGGTGCGCCGCGCCATGTCCAAGAAAAAAGCAGCCGTCATGCAAAAGGAGCGGCAGAATTTTGTATACGGAAATCCGGAGGAGGGAGTTCCGGGCTGCGTTGCAAAAGGAATCTCAGCGGAAGTGGCAAACAAGATCTTTGATGAGATGACAGATTTTGCGCGGTACGCTTTTAATAAATCTCATGCGGCAGCCTATGCGGTCGTGGCCTATCAGACTGCATGGCTGAAATACTATTATCCGGTGGAATTCATGGCTGCGTTGATGACCTCGGTGATCGACAATCCCGGAAAAGTGGCGGAATATATCATGACCTGCCGCTCAATGGGAATTGCGATCCTTCCGCCGGATATCAATGAGGGGGAGATCGGCTTTTCTGTTTCGGTCTTTACGGAGGGGGAGCACAAAGGAGAAAAAGCGATCCGGTACGGGCTTTCCGCGATCAAAAATATCGGCCGCCCTGTGATCGAGACTCTGATCCGGGAACGGGAACTGGGCGGAAGATACACAGATCTGAGGAGTTTTGTGGAACGAATGCCTTCCCGGGAACTGAATAAACGGACTGTGGAGAACCTGATCAAAGCCGGTGCCATGGACGGCCTCGGAGGGAACCGCCGCCAGATGATGATGATCTATCCCCAGGTAATGGACGCCGCAGCGCAGGCCAAAAAGGCGGCAGTGAGCGGGCAGATGTCTCTGTTTGATCTGATGGGGGAAGAGGAGAAAAAGGAATTCTCCATACAGCTTCCTGCAGTGGAGGAATTCCCCAAGGAACAGCTCCTGATCTTTGAAAAGGAAGTGATGGGGATCTATGTGAGCGGCCATCCCCTGGAGACCTATGAAACACTATGGAGAAAGAACATTACGGCTCTGACTTCCGATTTTGCCATTGACGAAACCACCGGCGCTGCCAGGGTCCGGGATGAGAGCAAAGCGGTGGTCGGCGGTATTGTGGAAAGCGTGACGGTCAAGTATACAAAGCAGAACAAACAGATGGCGTTTTTCCAGCTGGAAGATCTGGTCGGAAGCGTGGAGATCGTTGTGTTCCCGAAGGATTATGAACGCTATTCAAAGCTGATCCGGGAGGACGCGCGGCTGTTTGTACGGGGACGTGTATCCGGTGAGGACGATAAAGCCAGCAAGCTGATCTGTGAAGGAATCACTCCGTTTGAAGATATTCCGCAGGACATCTGGATACAGTTTGAGAGCATTGAGGATTATTCTTCCTGTGCTCAGAAACTGTACGGGGCGATCCGCGGAAGCGACGGAAAGGATGAGATCGTGATCTATGCACGTTCTACCAGGTCTGTAAAGCGGCTGGGGCCGGCCTTCAGTGTGAAGCTGGGACCGGAACTTCTGGAACAGCTGCGAAGCATGTTCGGTTCACAGAATGTAAAGGTCATGCCGGGCGCGGGAAACAGAATGCAGTACCGGTAACGGCCAGGCAGGAGTATATCAGAATGCATAAAATCAATAAACGCCGTATCTTTGACATAATCCAGATCGGCAACCGATCCGACCTGCCCAGCAGAGCTTTTGATGTTGTGCTGGCCGTGAATATTGTTGTAAATATCCTGGTGTTGTTTGCACAGACCTTTGACAGTCTGGAATTCCTGGAACCTGTGCTTGGTGTCCTGGAGGCATTGACGATCTCCTTTTTTATCATTGAGTATATTCTGCGGATCTGGACAGCAGGGTATCTTTATCCGGAAGAGTCCTACGGCACGGCTGTTAAGCGGTTTCTGCTTTCGTTCGACGGTGTAGTGGATCTGCTCACGATCCTGCCCGCTGCATTTCTCTCAGGGTTTGTGGCCTTCCGGATGCTTCGCGTGGTGCGGATCTTTCATCTGTTCCGGATCAATGCGACCTATGATTCCTTTAATGTGATCAAAGCTGTCCTGTATGATAAACGCAATCAGCTCGCGTTTTCATTATTTATCATTCTTATTCTGATGCTGGCTGCTTCTCTGTTTATGTACGGTGTGGAGCATGACGCCCAGCCGGACGTTTTCCGCAATGCATTT
>CACZZH010000042.1:12981-30657 GCA_902785635.1 uncultured Lachnospiraceae bacterium | reverse complement strand
GGACAGCGAGGGAGTCGGAATCCGAAGCGTCATCGTATTACTGTGAAACAATCTCCAAAAAAAACATACGCTCAGCAGGACCATCGCAAGTACTGTGATCTGCCGGCCTGCCATTCTCATCGCCCTACGATCTGCAGACATTTGATTCCTCTTCTCCTGTTAATCGATCATTTATAACCCCATCTGCGGTAAATGCCGGCCAGAACTGCACCGGAGATATTATGCCAGACAGAAAAGACCGCTCCGGGCACCGTGGCCATTGAAAGATCCGGAAATGCTGTTCCGGCAAGGCTCGTGGCCAGACCGGAGTTCTGCATGCCGATCTCAACGGACAGCGCCTTTGTCTTTTCCGGACTCATCTTCAGAAGACGGCCGAGGCCGAAGCCGCATGCATACCCCAGCAGATTGTGCAGAATCACCACCGCAAACACAACTGCTCCGGTGGTGAGGATCTTCTGCGCATTGTGTGACACGACCGCTCCGACGATCATACAGATCGCAATCGTGGAGACCAGCGGCAGCACCTTCACCAGTCTCTTCGCGGCGCTGTCAAACAGCCTGTGCAGAAGGAAGCCAAGGCCGATCGGAATCAGGATGACTTTCACAATGCTGATGAACATGGCTGCCACATCCACATGGACCGTCGTACGCAGCAGCAGATACGTGAGGACCGGGGTGAGAAACGGCGCCAGCAGAGTGTTTACACTCGTCATACCCACCGACAGCGGAACATCCCCTCCCGAAAAGTAGGTGATCACATTGCTGGCGGTTCCGCCGGGACAGGTCCCGACCAGCACCACACCGGCTGTCAGTGCAGGATCCAGGTGAAACAGTCTGCTTAACAGAAACGCCAGGACAGGCATCACCGTAAACTGTGCGATACATCCGAGGATGATATCCCGCGGTCTGGTAAAGACGATCGCAAAGTCATGCGGAGAGATGGCAAGCCCCATCCCGAACATCACGATCATCAGAAGATAATTCACCCATGTCGTCCGGATCCAGAGTGTAGAAGCCGGTAAAAACAGTGAGAGCATTGCAATTGCCAACACGATCCACGCCATATATCGGCCGACTGCATCACTGATCTTTTCCATCATTTTCATTTTCCGAATCTCCTTTTTTATCGTCCCTCTGCCTCAATAAAGCAGTAATATATTCGCGGGAGCGATCCCCAGCTGGCCCGGCATCACAGAAGGACGCTTCTCCTTGGAATATCGCCACCAAAGCGGAGGCGACGCCGGATCCTGCCCCTCATACCGAAACTCTGTCACCCATTCAAACGGCTCTTCCATTTCCCGGAGGATAGTCACCGGGTAATTGTTGTGCGGAGCATTCGGATGGAAATAATGTGCCCGGATCCCGACGGCCTTCAGAGCCTCCTTCACCGGCTTTGCGGTGGTCAGCCGTATATTCCAGTCAGGCACGAACACCTCCTTTTCCCCGGTCTTTTCCGCCTGTGCTATATTTTTACATCCGGTCAGGACCGCTGCCTCCCGGGTCCCCGGATCGGCAAACAGTGCCTTCGTCCCTTTCACTGCCAGCATCTTCCCCTTTTCCATAATGCCGATGCGGTCACACATCCGAAAGGCCTCATCCCGGTCATGGGTCACCATAAGTACCCCTTTCCCGTAATTCGCCAGTACATTTTTCAGCTCCATCTGAAGCCGGAGTCTCAGATAGGCGTCCAGCGCGGAAAAAGGCTCATCCAGCATCAGGATCGCCGGACGGTTGACCAGGATCCTCCCCAGGGCTGCCCGCTGTGCCTGCCCGCCGGAAAGCTGTGCAGGCTTCAAAGAGGCATTCTCCTTAAGCTGCAGCAGTTCCAGAACGCGCTGCAGCTCTTCTTCCCTCGTGCGGGCATCCTTTACATGATGCAGCCCGCACAGGATATTCTGCCGCACCGTCATGTTCGGAAAGAGCGCATAGTTCTGAAACAGGTATCCCACATGCCTTTTCTGGGGAGGCAGATCGATCTTTTTTTCGGAATCAAACAGCACATTCCCGTCCAGAACGATCCGTCCCCGGTCAGGACGCTCGATCCCGGCAATGCATTTTAAGGTCATGCTCTTGCCGCAGCCGGAGGCACCCAGGATTCCCAGGAACTCCCTTTCGCAGGTAAATGCTGCCTGCAGATGAAAATTCCCTGCCTGCTTTTCAATATCGACTTCTAATGCCATTTTTCTGCTTCTCCTCCAGAAGATTTACCGTCAGCAGCACCACAGCGGAAATTGCCAGATTGACCATCACCCAGAAAAAAGCGCCTGCCTCGTCATTCGTCCGCCACAGTTGATAGACAGTTGTGGAGACGGTCGCCGTTTTCCCCGGAGTGTAGCCGATCAGCATGCTGGTGGCACCGTACTCGCCCAGTGCCCGCGCAAAAGCCAGTACTGTTCCGGCCAGGATTCCCTGGCGGCATGCACTCATACGTACATGCCAGAAGATCCAGGTATTGGACAGGCCCAGCGTCTGCCCGGACCATGCCAGGTTCTCATCGAAGCTCTCGAATGCGCCGCGGGCTGTCCGGTACATCAGCGGGAACGCCACCAATACGGCAGCTGCAATACCCCCATACCAGTTCATCACAAACTTAATACCCCACTGCATCAGGAATTTCCCCAGAGGCCGCCTCGTTCCCAGCAGCAGGAGAAGAAAATATCCGCATACTGTCGGAGGCAGCACCATCGGCAGCGTCAGGATCACATCCAGGATTCCCTTAACCATACGCGGCAGCTTCGCCGCATAATAGGCTGCAAAGATTCCTGCAAAGAAGACGATCACGCAGCTGAGCGCAGCGATCCGCAGCGAATTAAGAAGCGGATACCAGTCCATTTATCATCACCACCTTTTTCATTGCAGCCACCCGGCCTGCATCAGCTCCGACGGTAATTTCCGGGAACCATCTCTCCGGAAGAGCGGTCAGGCACATCACAAGCAGAAGCGGCCCCGACATAAGGGCCGCCATGCTATGCCAGTGTGTGACCGCATGTCTGATCTTTATATTCTTCTATTCTGCAGCCACCGCACTGAAACCGACCTTCTCAAAAATGCCCATGGCTTCCTCCCCGGTCAGATACTCCAGGAATGCCGCTGCGGCATCTGCATTGGCACTGTTTTTCATAACTGCTGCCGGGTAGATGACCTGCCCGCACATCTGTGCATCAGCACTGTCCACGACCTCCAGTCCTGCACTGAACGCATCCGTGCAGTACACCACACCACAGTCCACGCTGCCTTCCACTACCTGAGTGGTCACTTCCTTCACATTTGTTCCGTACGTGATCTTTCCTGCATTTGCAAGCTCTTCCTCATTCAGGCCGTAATAGTCCAGGATCTTCTGTGTATACTGCCCGACCGGCACGTCAGAATTGCCCATGGCCATCAGCACTTCACCGTCTTTGAGCAGCTCTGCCAGAGCGTCAAAGCTTTCGATGCCTTTCGGATCATCCTCCGGGACTACCAGAGTCACTTTATTCTCCAGCAGATCCAGGCGGGTATCTTCCTTCACAAAATCCAGCTGATCCGGGTTCTTTTCCTCATCCACAGAGATATCCAGTTCATTCATCTGTTTCTGTCCGGCGGAAATAAACACATCACAGTCTGCTCCTTCTTCGATCTGCGTCTTCAGCGTTCCTGAAGAATCAAAGTTAAAGGTCAGGGTAATGTCCGGATTTTCCTGTTCATAGAGATCCTTGATCTCATTCAGTGTTTCCGTCATAGACGCAGCCGCAAAAATGACCAGCTCCGTCTGTGCTGCTGCGCTCATGCTTATGGCCGCAGCCAGCATGACTGTAAGCACAGCGATCCATACTTTTTTCATTTGACATACTCCTTTCTCATATTTCAGAGAATAACAATGACGGGCAGAACCTGATCTGTCCGTACAGTTTCCAAAGCTGTACTCTTTCAAACAGCTTTTCCGGCAGGGATCCGGACCTTTTTCATTCCGGACTTCTCCCATTTTCCGTTTTCAATTGTTTACGGGCTGCTCTCATCTTCCGGTTTTCCGGCGTTTTCGGGCTGCTTTCATTCATCGATTCCGACCATCACCGACGTGGCCTTCACGACAGCGTATGCTTCCTTGCCGACTGCCAGACCAAGTTCTCTGACTGCTTCATGAGAAATCGTAGCAGACATCACATTTCCGCCTCCGATATCGATCTTCACGATATCATTGACTGCACCTTCATTGATCCCGATCACAGTACCCTTAAACTGGTTGCGTGCACTCAGTTTCATGACCTCTCCCTCCTTTCTTCTTTGATATCTATCATGAAAACGTCTGTAAAACAGACCTTTTCATAACCCGGCGGGACAGGGGGCGGTTTCCTGTCCCACTACCTTGCACATTCCGACGCGCTGCCGCGCAGGATCTTCAGCCCGTGATCCAGTCCATGCAGGATAAATCCGAGGCTTTCCTTCACCGCCTTGGGACTTCCGGGCAGATTGATGATCAGGGTCCCCTTCCGGATGACGGAAGCACCGCGGCTGAGCATTGCCCGGTCTGTGATCTGCGCCGAACGCATCCGGATATACTCCGCGATTCCCGGTGCATTCCGGTCTGCGACGGCCAGGGTCGCCTCCGGTGTCTGGTCACGAAGAGAGAATCCTGTCCCCCCGCTGGTGATGACCAGATCCACCTGCCGCTGATCCGCCAGTCGGCAGAGTTCTTTTTTCAGAAGCGCCGGCTCATCCGGAAGCAGCAATGTCTCCACGATCTCATAACCTGCTTCCTCCAGCATCAAAGCTGCGGCCGGGCCGCTCTCATCCCTTCGCTCGCCCTTTGCCCCTTTATCACTCAGGGTGATCACGGCTGCTGTAAAGGGTCGGTCCGGATCCGGCAGCGTTGCGGTCATCACATCTCCGGCACAGATCTCTCCCTCTTCCAGCACCTCGGCAAACACACCTTCCCTGGGCATGATGCAGTCTCCGACCCTCTGGTGAATCGCGCAGTGGCTGTGGCAGTCTTTGCCGATCTGCGTCATGCGCAGCGTAACTGTTCCTGCTTTCAGAATCGTCCCTACCGGCAGATGCTTAAAATCAATTCCCTCCACCAGTACGTTCTCACCGAAATCGCCATCAACCACACCGGCGCCTTTTTGATTGAATTCCACAACTTTATCATAAGAAAGCAGGCTCACCTGTCGATGCCATCTGCCTGCATGCGCATCATTTTCAATTCCATGATCTTTTTTGAATATTCCTTTTTCCACCGGTCTTTTTTCTGTTCCTCTGGCCGGACTGATGCAGATCGCTTTCACTGTTCCCTGAAGCTTCATTTCTTCTCACTCATCTTTCTCCGGTTCTGTCTTCGTACCGGGTCGTTTTTTTACCTTTTCCTGCTCCTTCTCCGGGCGTATAAAATCACCGCTTTTTCCGCCGCTTTTTTTCTCCAGCATGATACTTCCGATCTCCATGGTCTTGTCCACCGCTTTGCACATATCATACACTGTCAGCAGCGCAATGCTCACGCCGGTAAGCGCTTCCATCTCCACACCGGTCTTCCCTGTGGTCTTCGCGGTGCAGACCGCGCGGACGGCACATTTTTCCGGCATCAGCTCAAAATCCACAGACAGCTTCGTCAGATTCAGGATATGGCAAAGCGGTATCAGATCGGACGTTCTTTTAGCGCCCATGATCCCGGCGATCCTTGCGGCACCGAGGACATCCCCCTTTTTCATGCTGCCGTCCGCAACCTTGTCAAAACATTCACGGCTCATATAGATACAGCCGGACGCCACCGCTTCCCTTGCCGTATCTTTTTTTTCACTCACGTCCACCATCCAGGCATTTCCCCTGGAATCAAAATGTGTAAAATCCATATGCATCTGACTCTTTTCTCTTTTTATTATTCACGGCTGTCTCTGCTTTTTCCTGTCCCGATCCGGATTATTCGGGAACCACCCCCGCTCCACCCTCTTCGTCTGCTGCTTCAGTTCCACTATGCTCCAGAAGCAGGAGAAGCCGATCACACCCACCACAGCGGAGGGTACGACTTCTTTGATCGAACAGGAAATGACCATGCAAACGATTCCTGCCAGTGCAAATACCGGCCATATTTTCTCAGAAAAATGATATTCCGCCTTGATCACGATCGGATGAAATATCCCGATCGTCAGAAAAGAAACCAATCCCAGAATTACTCCATGCAGATACATCTTTGCCCTCTCCTATCCTCCGATCTGTGCCATTCTCTTTTGCTCGGTTATGTTGTCTCTGTCTTCAAAACAATGCATCAGCGGTTTTGCCAGAACGGCCTCTTTTATTTTCTCCCGGATTCTTTCATCCCGGTCAGCCTCCCCATCCCGCAGAATCTCTTTGAGCGGGATGACATCCGCATAACACAGGCAGGGTTTCAGATCACCCGTTGAAGTCAGCCGAAGCCGGTTGCATTCTTTGCAGAACTTCCCGTGAACAGCACTGATAAAACCGATGCTTCCCGCTAATCCATCGATTCGCCGGTATTTGGCCGGTCCATTTCCATGAACGGAATCATCCGCCCGGGTCTTTCCGAAGCACCGCTCGATCTGTCCCAGAACCGCATCATTCGGCACAGTATCCTTTTTTTTCCCGGCTCCGATCGGCATCAGTTCTATAAAACGCACATCCACCGGAAGATCCTTCGCCAGCGCTGCCAGCTGCGCGGGTGCCTCTTCGTTGACTCCTCTTTGCACCACACAGTTGATCTTTACCGGAAGCCTTCCGGCTGCCATCCGGATGGAAGTGAGTACACGTTCCAGCTCATCTGCTCCGGTGATCGCTTTATACTGTTCCCGGTCGACCGTATCCAGGCTGATGTTCACCGCATCCATCCCGACTTTCATCAGCTCCTCCAGATGATCTCCCAACAGCACTCCGTTCGTGGTGAGAGTGATCTGTTTCACACCGCTGATCTGCCTCAGCATGGAAAGGAGCACGGCGCAGTCTTTGCGCACCAGCGGCTCTCCACCGGTGATCTTGAACCGGTCGATACCGAGTGTGGCTGCCTGCCGGCATACAAAGGCAATTTCCTCATAGCTGAGCAGTTCCCGCATCGGCACACATCGTATTCCATCCGGCATGCAGTACGTACATCGCAGATTACAGCGATCGGTAATGGATATTCTCATATAATTGATCGTCCGATCAAATCGATCCTTTATCATGCTCTGTTCCAGCAACTGTCCGTAAAAGCCCGGACAATTTCCCATCCTTCCATTCTTTTTATGTTCTGATCATTCTTCTCACTGTGCACTTTTCTTCCCGGCAGACTGACAGAATGCAAGAATCACTTCCGCGATCTTCTCCGTGTCATTCAGGTCAAGCACCTGCACATTCTCCGGAAGCCCCAGGCGCACCCGGTCCTCTTTCAGATCCGTCGCGACCGCCAGCAGATTCTCCGGATCACAAACACTTTCCCCGGCATTGCCTTGGCGAATCACTTCCACCTTCGGATAACGGCTGTTCTTAAATCCCTCCAGCAAAACCAGGTCCGCTTCCGGGAAGCACTGCACAAGCTCCTTAGTACCTGCCGGCGCTCTCTCATGAACGACCATCCACCGTTTCCCGGAAAAAACTGCTGTACCGCAGGCTCCTGCCTTGCGGTGCCTCCAGCTGTCGGTCCCGGGTACATCCGGTTCAAAATCATGCCCGTCATGCTTGATGGTGGCGACCTTCAGCCCTCTCTCACATAGCAGAGGAAGCAGCCGGGTGATCAGTGTCGTCTTTCCGGAATTCTTTACCCCGCAGACAGCCATAAGTACCGGTCCCGTTTTCATTACAGCAGAACCTCCACCCTGTCTCCGGCAGTGAATACCCTCTTTTCCGGAGGAAAGATCACGATACAGTTGTTTCCCACGGCATACTTCATCTGGGCATTGCGCTGCTGTCCGCACACCGTGACTCTCCCCGCATCAAGGATGCCCATCATCACTCTGGGAACGCCTCCTTTCAGCAGTACATCCGATGTAAGCAGTGCAGACGCTCTTCCAAACGGCTGTCCGGTGCATCCAAGCATGCGATGGATCAGCGGCCTGCCAAGCAGTTCAAAAATCGCTGCTGCGGAAAAAGGATTCCCGGAAAGCCCCAGGACCGGGACATTCTCATAAACTGCCCCCAGCGTAGGCATACCGGGCTTAACAGCGATGCCATGAAACAGTGTGCATGCCTGAAGGTCCTCCAGCGCCGCCGGAATCAGATCCCGCTCTCCCACCGATACACCGCCCGTGGTAATGATCAGATCGACCCTGCCGGCCATTTTCCGGATCGTATCCGTGATCACGGACTGGTCATCCTCCGTGAACACGCTCTCTTCCACTGTACATCCCAGCTCGCGCAGCCTTCCCTTTAGGAAAGCCTCGCTGGAATTATAGATCTTACCGGGCTGCAGCGGTGTGCCCGGTGCGCACAGCTCGTTGCCCGTCATCAAAAGCCCGACCCGGATCCTCTTTCGTACCTGCCAGGCTGTTACCCCGGCTGCACAGGCGCAGGAAAGCGCATAGGCGTCGATCTTCGTTCCTGCCTGGCAAAGGCATTCCCCAATGGAAAAATCCTCTCCAACCGGACAGACATTATCCATCTCCTCCAGTGCCCTGTAAATACGAACCTTTTCCATTCCCAGGTCGGTATCCTCCTGACGGATCACGCAGTCAGCATCCTCCGGTACAGGGGCACCAGTCATAATTCGCAGCGCCTGACCACTGTGCAGGCTTCCCGGAGGAAGCGGTGCGTCCCCTGCATACAGCTTTCCCGCCACCTGCAGGCAGACAGGGTCTTCCGGACCTGCCCCGGCAATATCCGCGCTTCGCAGTGCATATCCGTCCATCGCAGAGCGCCGGAACGGAGGCTGATTCATCCGGGCGATCAGATCCTGCGCAAGGATCCTGCCAAGACTGTCTTCCGGTGCAAGTACTTCACTGTCAACCGGTTTTGCTGCCCCGCAAAGAAGCGCCTGCGCCTGTGCAATGGATATGACCTCATCCCGCTTGTTGTTCTTCATCATCGTTCTCTCCACAGCATGTGTTTCCTGTTCTTTAAGAGGGCTGGGACAGAGAACCGTCCCCTGTCCCGGTCCCTTCAGCTCTTCCCGAAAGGACAGACAGGATAATGGCATTCCCTGCATCCTAAACAAAGTCCGCCGTGACCGAGCCGCACAAAGTCGCTCCGCTGCAAAATCACACCTGCAGCGATCCGCGGAAGTACCAGATCGAAAATCGTCGATTTTGCGTACATGACACATCCCGGAAGTCCCATGACCGGCGTTCCGTCTTCAAAATACCCCAGGCAGAACATTGCGCCGGGAAGGGTAGGTGCCCCGTAGGTCACGATCTTTACTCCGCTGTCCGCAATAGCGCCGGGTGTACGGTCATCCGGATCCACGCTCATTCCACCGGTGCAGCAGATCAGATCCGCACCGTCCGAATGCGCTTTTTTGATCGCTTTGCAGATTCTTTCCTTATCATCACCGCACAGGCAATGACTCACCGTCTCAATGCCAAACGCGCTGAGTTTGCGCTGCACGACCGGTGTAAATGAATCCTCGATCAATCCTTTCTCCACCTCGCTTCCGGTCGTAATGATGGATGCTTTTTTCAGCTTCCATGGAGTGATCCGAAGCAGAGGTGCATCGCCGGCGGCTTTTTGTGCACGGTCAAGCTTTTCCGCCCCGATCACAAGAGGGATCACTCTCATCCCGGCCAGCTTGTCACCTTTATGTACTGCCATATTCGTATGACGCGTTGCGATCATCAGCTCATCGATATCATTGACCGCATACAGCCGCTCCACATCCACTTCAAAAAGACCGTCCTCATCGGCGATCAGTTCGACCTTTCCTTCTTTTACACTACTGCAGTGCATGTGATCACTGATGCACAGATCGCAGAGCCTTAGCGCTGCCTCATCCTCATGCAGCATACCCTCCGTTTTTTCCCAGACATACAGATTCTCCTTGCCCATGGAGAGCAGCACCGGCACATCCTCCTGCGTGACGATATGTCCCTTGCGAAATCTTGCATCCTTATAGGTGCCCGGAATGATCTGTGTCATATCATGGCACAGTACATGTCCGACTGCATCCTCCGTCCTGATCAGTTTCATTTTGCGCTTCCTCCATAGTGTTTCTCATAAGGATCCGTTGTTCCGTCAAAAAACGTCCGGATCTCTTCCGATCTGATGCTGCTTTTCTTCAGTGCTTCCTCTGTGTGACCCACAAGCACCACACACACCGGCGTCATCAGCTGTTCTTTCTCATAATTGACCTTCTTTTTGCTGACCGGCTCGTTGCTGTCCCTGTCATAGAGAATAAAGCCGCTGCTCTCCAGATTCACATGGCTTCCGTTAAGCATCTCGATAGGATCGCCGCTCTCGTCCAGAGTATAGATATTTTCCACTGGAACCGCGAACATCCTCCTCCAGGCATCCCAGTCCATGCCCTCCTTCAAAAGATGTGCATCATCCGGCACATTGTCATTGTAAAGCGTATATGGGGATTCAGAGATCACGTCTGTGATGACTCTGGTTCCGAGTCCCATCATTGCTGCCGCTGTACTGATCTGCTGTGCTGCCATTCCGGCAGACATGACAGCTGTCTGATCCGGAACTTCATACTGATCCTTCTGCCCCGTCTCGGATGTGACTGACACAAGGATGGCAGCCGTTCCTTTTGTGACCAGGCCTTCCTGCGCATACCGCGGCAGCAGCTCCTGTACCAGATCCTGCCCCGTGATCACGGTCAGGTGCCACATCTTTTTATCACCCACGCTCACGCAGGCGGCAGCTTTGCACAACGTCTCCAGTTCCTGCGTTGTAACAGCTTCGTCCGTAGCCGAGACAAGCGTTCCCTGACTGCCCAGCAGATCCTCAAGGGACATTTCCTCTCCGGCCTGTGAAGCGTACACAGGAGACGAGATTCCCATGAAGGCAGCCAGCAGCGCAGCGGTAAACAGGTGTCGTTTTCTACTCATGCCCATTTCTTCTCCTTCCCTTCGGGGACTGCCCTGACTATATCTGAGTTTTCTTTCCGTTCTCCGCGCACGCGGACACTAACATCCAGATGGTCTCCTTCGATGCGAAATTCTCCGCCTTCAGCTGCGAGGACGGGATCTCGATCCTCATCCGTTCATACAATTCCCCGGCAAACATCAGCACATCCAGGGAATCCAGTTCACCGCTCTCCATCAGGGCTGCCGGGCTGTCCCAGTCCACCTCCGGAAGAACCTGTGAAAGAAAGGCGTAAAATTCAGCCCGGTCCATCCCATTTCTCTCCATGTTGTTCGTCTCCATATCCCGCTGCAAGCTCCATGCATCTGCCGCGCTGCAGTTTTCCCATCGCATTCCTGGGAAGCTGCGCTGCGGTCACGATCCGGACCGGCAGCTTATACCGCTCCAGTCTTCCTGCAAGGAATCGCAGCAGTGCACTGCCGTCGAAGGTTGAAAGGCAGTCCTTTTCAGGAACAACAAACAGCCAGGGGACCTGGCCCAGCAGCGCATCCTCTTTAGCACAGAGCGCACATTCCCGCAGATTTCCGAAACGCATTGCCTCTGCTTCGACCTCCTCCGGGGCAATTTTGCTGCCACCGCAGTTGATCACATCTCCCTCCCGGGCAACGAAACATATATATCCCTCTTCATCGATATATCCGAGGTCCCGCGACCGGACAAAACCATCTATGACTGTTTCCCGGGTAAGCTGCGGATCCTGAAAATATCCGCTCATATTCATCGGTCCCCTGCAGGCGAGATATCCCCAGTGCTCCGCATCGGAGCGGATCTCCTTTCCCGTATTGTCCAGGACGGCAAAGACAGAATTCACTGCAGGCTTCCCTACCCGGCGCGGGGAACGATCCTCTCGGAAATCAAAGATGCAGGCGCAGCCCGCCTCTGTGCTGCTGTAATATTGATAAAGGCGGCTGCCTGGCAGAAGCATTCGCAGTTTATCCTTCATACTCCCGTCCACTCCTGCAGTTCCCAGCTGCAGGTAGCGGATCCGGCCGGCATAAGTTCCCAGCCGGTCCCCCGTCAGATGCAGAAGGATATTGACCATGGCAGGTGTCAGAGAAAGCGCATTGACCTTCCAGCGGTCCATCATGGTAAAAAGATCCTCCGCCATGGCTGCCCCGTCGCAAAGCACGATGCTCCGTCCGCCAAGGATCAGTCCGAAGCAATGCCGCAGTCCGTAGGAGTGATTGACCGGTGCGGGGATCAGTTCTGCCGTATCCTCTTCCATCTCCGTTCCGTAAAACACATTCTGTGCCACCGCGACTTCTGCACGGTGACTGATCATGATTCCCTTACTTGTTCCGGTCGTACCGGTGGTAAACAAAATCGTGGCAATATCTTCCGGTATCTTTCCTCCGGGTTTGTTTTCTGAGAGTACCTGCCCGGAAGGATCCGCCCTCCCGGCCGGCATGAGCTCGATATTTTCATCCTTCAGATCCGTCCTTCGGACCACCAGAGCCGGTTGTACGGTCCGGCAGATCCGATCGAGCGCCTCCGCCGGGATCCGCTTTTCCAAAGGTACAAATACTGCCCCCAGTTCCTGCACGGCAAACTCCAGCGCCAGATGATCGCCCCGCTGCACACAGACCGCAGCCACCATGTCCCCGGAACGAACCTTCAGCTGCTGCAGTCTCTGTACCTTTTCACGGATCCGCTGCGCCATCTGTGCATAAGTCATCGCCTCATCCGGATCGGCTACACACAAATGGTGCGGCCTGTTCTCCGCATGGGAAAAGAGAATCTGTGCCATACTTTTTCCGGTGAGCATCGCCTTATGATCCATTCTTCTGCAATTCCTCCAGGCTTTTCCTCTCTGCTTCCAGATAATCCTCTTCCGAAAGAAGGAAAGGTCCGTACTGTTCCTGTATATTTCCGGCTTTTCCGGCAGGGAGCAGCTCCGGAAATCTCTCTTCCAGATAACGTGTGGTCTTCAATGCCCCCTGCGTGTTGACATGGTGTTCGTCAGCAAAATCCGTATCACCGTCCAGACCGATCCGGGAAAACTCCCTGCACAGGTTCCAGAATGGGTACCCGCTCTCCGCAGCCATATCTCCGACTGCATTATAGATCTTCACCTGCCGGCGTGAAACGGGAAACGGTGTTGCCAGAAAAACAGCTGACACATTCTGCTCCTTACAGTATGCAAGCAGTTGACGGAAATCTTCTTCATTTTCTTCATCCGGCAGGATCCGCGCATTTATCCGCCCATAATCCCGCAGTTCGATCTGCTGCGTACACTGCGAAAAAGACCATCCTTTCCATTCATTGCGCTGTCCCCAGGTCCACCGTACATCTTCCATGTGCGCTTCCTTCCACCGTTCATGGTACTTGACCAGATCAAAATACCAGGAGAACCGGTCCTTTTCCGGAGCAAGATCATGGATCATCTGCATTCTGTTCAGTGTGTAGGGCATATTGTCGGTCATCCGCCGCATATCCGCTGCAATGGCTTCCCGGTCCTGTGCAGAAGAGAGCATCGCTCGCAGTTCGATCACATACAGGGCATCCGGCTGCGTCCTCCTGCATTCCCTGATCGCGTACCGGATCATTTCGACGGACTGATTCGGTGTGGCATACAGGTACGACCGGATCCCGGTGTCCAGATAGAGTCTTGGCGGAGATATATACGCGTAAACGGCGCTGGAACCGATAAACACTGCATCCAGCGAGCCCGGCGCCTCCGCGTAAAACCCTTCCAGACGGGTGCGGACTCCTTCGTCATCCGGCCGGAGCGTATATGCCAGTGTGCGGTATCCGAGCCAGAGCCCTGCGCACAGCACTGCCGTACTCAGAACCGTCCATAGAAAAACTCTGCAGGAGCATATCCCGGTCCGTACACGCCGGTCAGCAGAATCGCCGCAGCTGCCAGAAAGACCAGCATCCATCTCAGAAGCATCGGCAGGCGTGCCACCCACTCTCCAATTCCGCATCCTTTTCTCTCCCGGTAAAAATCCGCGATCCATAATATCAGGACGGCAGCAAAGACAACCACCGCATCCAGACAGTCCAGCCCGCCGGGCAAAATACCCGCGCCGCCAATGATCCCTGTACCTGCGCCGCTTCGAAGCATTCCGGCAGAAGCACGAAGCCGGATCATTCCGGAATAGACCGACAATGCCTGCCTCACGCAGGATGCCCGGAACATAACGCGCACAACACTCATGATCAGAAAAGTGAAAAGGATATTTCCCGCATTCCTGACCGGTTTTTTCTTTCTGCCGCTCTCGACCAGGATCAGAAATGCACACATAAGTCCCCAGATCAGATAATGCAGTGATAATCCATGCCACAGCCCGGTAACTGCCCAGGTCGCAAACAGCGGTATCAGCATCCGCGCACACTTCTTTTGCCGGCGGCTTTTCAGATTTGAGACCAAAGCATTGGAAAGACGAAGTACTTTTCCATTCATCCCTAAGGGGTAAAACAGATATGTCCGAAACCACCGTCCCATTGTCATGTGCCAGCGCCGCCAGTAATCTGCGAATCCGGCGGCAAAAAAAGGCTGTGAAAAATTCTCCGGCAAAGACACTCCCAGCAGCTGTGAAAGACCCAGAACCATATCCATGCAGCCGGAGAAATCCGCATAGATCTGGATCGATGCCATGATCACAGCCAGCCACAGAATGGGAAAAGCACAGGAGGCAGGTGCTTCAAAAACCGCATCGACAAACATCGCCAGCCGGTCCGCCAGAACCATCTTCTTGAAAAGACCCCAGAGGATCCTGCGGAGCGGTCCCGCTGCACTGCCAAATGCCTGAATACGAAGTCCGGTTTCCCGTTTCCCCTCTGTCTTGACCCGTATCTCATCCCCACAGACGATGGGGCCGGAATACAGGCGGGGATAATATAAAACATCTGCAGCAAAATGAAGGATATTCTTTTCCGCTTCACCCTGTCCGCGGAAAACATCCAGTTCCCAGCCGATCAGGCACAGTGTTACATAGGATATCCCGAGGCACCTTCCCTGAAAGCGCACGAAAAGCAGCACCTGCCAGATCAGCAAACCGGCCAGTACCGCTTTCCGGCATCTGTTCTTTTCTTTCCGCATTCGTTCCAGCAAAACCATCCCGGCATACGCGCCTGCGCTTGTCAGGCACAGTACGCCGAGCGAAGTCCGATCCCAGGCAAGTAAAGCCAGAGAAGCACCCAGCAGGAACAGATATTGAAAGTGTTTCGGCACAAGCCGGACCAGAAGAACGGTGACCGCGCTCAGAAGTGCAGATCCGGGTGATATAAACTTCACTTCTCCGTTCCCGCAGCAGGCGTCAGTACATCAAAAAGGATCCGGATCTCAGGCACCTGACTGAAATCATAGTTCTTTTCTCCGTCATCCCCTGCTTCATATGGAGTGGGAACTCCATGCTCTCCCTCGTAAAACCAGTAGCCGCCGGTATTGAAGACCATTCTTTCATCCCATCCCAGGTCCAGCAAAAGCCCTCTGGTCATCCCGGCATAACCGCCTGCACCGCACATCAGCAGTACAGCCTGATCTTTCGGAAAAATCTCCTCCAGGATGGACACGGACTCTTCATAGCAGGGTACATAATGCCCATCCTCATCCACCGTAAACAGTGTCGGGCCGTTATATCCTTCTCCCAGCTCCGGAGGCATGTTCAGCGTCGGCGCCAGATACGGAAACGGAATCAGTTCGAATCCTTCGATCATTCCGCTCAGGTACGAATCCCCTCCGATCGCCTCATAGTCATAAGGATCCTCCGTCATACGCATATCTCTGTACACTGCATCCGTTAATCCCAGATAGTCATCGATCGTTGCCATATTGACATTGACATCTTCCCCGAAATCACTGTCCGGATCGGCCTGAGCGACCGGAAGAACTTCAAAGGCGGACTGTCCGCTCTGGAATGCCTGCGTCGATACCTCCGGCCAGACCAGACCTTCTGCCTCTGCCCCTGTACTTTCCGCCCCGGCATAAACGATCTGCACCATCAGCAGGCAGATAAGACCAGCCATAATCCCGCCGCTTCGAAATACGTTCTGTATATGCATCTGTTTCCTCCTCTGCTCATCACGCATGGGGTCTGTACCCAAACGTGTTCATGAATTTGCAGATCAACCGTAGGAATGCAGCCCCGGCATCAGCTGATTGACCCCGACAAAGGTGAAGATCACACAGATCATAGCGACGATCACATAAACGGCCATCTTCTTTCCCCTGTACTTCCGGTTGATCCGCAGATGCAGATAGATCGCGTAAATGATCCATGTGATCAGCGCCCAGGTCTCTTTCGGATCCCAGGACCAGAAAGTCGACCATGCCTGCTCCGCCCAGATACATCCGGTCAGAATCACCAGTGTCAGGAATATAAACCCAAAAGCGATCATCCGATAGCTTAAGTAATCCAGGTCCTGCATTGCTTTATCCTCCGGTGAAGCTCCTCTGCGAAGCATCGTCAGATACCGGATTCCCAGGAAACAGGCAATGGCAAAGGCAGAATAAGACAGAATCGCTGAACTGATATGGGAGACAAACCATGCACTCTTGAGTGCCGGCATCAGCTCTGTGATATCCTTCGGCAGCAGCGCCGCGTAGGAAAGGAGAACAAACACTCCCGGGATCGCAAAAGGCGCGATCCCTTCGACCTTCATCCGGTAATGCAGGATCAGTGTCATCACCGCGATCCCCCAGGCAAAGAAGGTGGCAAATTCAAACTGGTTTGACATCGGAATGCGGCCCGCCGAAATCCCTCTGGCAACCAGATACACACTCAGTATCAGCGTACTGACGATCAGCGCAAGCCAGCCGGCCTTCTGGAGCCCTTCTTTTTTAAAGAACCCTCCGGCCACATGAAGAAAGGCCGTCACAAAAAAGCAGGCAATGGAAACAAAAAACAATACATTCAACATCCCTGTCCCATCCTTTCCAAAAGCATTTTAAAACAACGCCTGACCCGTACGCACAGAAGAAGGATAGATCTCCCGGAATTCCAGGTACCGGTCTTCCTGATCAAAGTCCATTTGCACGATCCATGGCCACACTCTTTTCCTGGTCCTGGCGACCTCCCATCCGAAGGAGGGTTCAAAACTGCTGATCAGTGCACACAGTGCGGTACAATGTGTACAGGCCAGGACTGTCCCGCCCCTGTGAACAGAAAGGATCTCCTGCGTAACATCCCGCATCCTGCTGCGCACATGATCAAGGCTTTCCCCTAGAGGAAGTGAAAACAACGGATCTGCCCACTGGGCACGGCTGTAGACCGGATTCTCCTCCGGTGCACAGCCCAGCACTCCTTCGCGGAGCCGCGCATCCCTCCGGATACCCAGCCCGGACAGCTGTGCGAATGCCTGTACAGTCTGAATGGCTCTTAATGCATCACTGGACCAGATCGCACAGATCCCTCTTCCCTCCAGAAAACCGGCTGCTTCGACGGCATCATGCATGCCTTTCGGGGTCAGCGGCTGAAGCAGGTCATCGCGGGCAAGGGTATCGGGCTCACAGTGCCGAAGGAAATAGATCACAGTTTTCATCCGCCGCACTCCTCCCTGATCAGCCGCACCATTTTCCCGCTTTCAAAAACGGAAGCACTGTCCAGACAGATAAACTCCCGGCATGCATCCGCATTCTCAACCATAAATCCGGCCAGATCATCCACACCCCACGCAAAGAGTTCCCGGGACATGACCGTACTGGGACCGCACAGGATCACCCTTGCCGAACCGCAAAGTTCGAGAAGCCTT
>CACZZH010000042.1:0-12967 GCA_902785635.1 uncultured Lachnospiraceae bacterium | reverse complement strand
AGAAAAAAACCTAGAAAAGATTTTAGATATAATTAGAGTTGTTCTTCCAGAAGATATTCGGCTGCTGTGTCCGGATAATCCCCTTTCTGCTGTTCACGTTCCAGGATACTCAGTGTGCACAGATCCGCGTACCGGTTTTCCAGATATGCAAAATGACCGACTGATGCCACTTTTTTTCCTCTGACCAGATCCCTGTAGCACAAGAACGCATCCTCCGACTGCGTGAGGAGCCCGGTCTCCGCCTTCGGCGTGCAGGAATCCTCCTGTGAAATGCCGGCAGCCGCACACGAACTGCTTTTGACACCGGCATATACCCGCTCCTCTCCGGATACCCTCGCTTTTATCTCATCGATATGCTCTCTGGAATTATACCAGGCGTTCATTGCCGCAAGACCGACGGACGCATCTGTATAATTCCAGGACTTTACCAGCGCTGCCAGATCCCGCAGCGGCCGCCCCACAGGATTGCCCTTCCTGCAGGAGGGAAACGCCTCCCCGTCCACAGTCATGGCAATGCCGCACCCGCTCTCCGAGCGGACCATCGTCCGGCTCCTGCACACCAGGATCTCCTCGACTCTCAGATCCGCAGGAATCCCTTCGATCAGCCGGTCATACATTTCCCATTTTCTTCCGGCACCTGTTCCCATGGTGTCTTTATCCTCCGTCTCCTGCACTTCCTGCCGCATGCCTCTACAGCTGAATAGGATTCCTGTGATTTACATGAACAATCCCCGGTATTCCCCGGGCCCGATCCGGTAGACTTCCCTGAACTGGCGGTAGAAATTGGTCATATTGGAATACCCGCACTGCGCGGCGGCCTCCTGGACCGACATATTTCCTTCCCGCAGATACTTTGCGGAAAAGCTGATGCGCATCAGCTGGCGGAAACGGCTGTAACCCATGCCGGTATAGCGCTGCAGGGTGCGGGTTATCGTGTTTGTATGGCAGTAACAGCTTTCGGCAACCTCATTCAGCGAAGCCTGCCCGCCGGTGCGCAGCATGCAGGCGCAGATCTTCTCAAAAAGCGCCTCCCCGAGTCCATGTTTAAGAATCGCCTGCAGATAGCACTGCCTGCTGATCGCAGAAAAAAGCTCACAGAGCAGTCCCTGTGCAGTCAGTACATAAAGGAACGTCTCTTCCTCAAGGAACGTCTCTTCCTCCGATGCATCCACGATCATTTCCATCATTGAAATCATTGGCACTGTCATGGAATCGATCTCCAGAAAAGACAGATGCTCCTCTTCCCTGCCTTCATTCAGGAAAAAATCGGCAAGTCCCTGATTCCCGGCAAGTGCCGGAAGGCAGGAGTACAATACTGTTTCCGCATCAAAACTCAGAAGCAGATACGCTGTCCCCTTCGGGCTGTACAGCTGTACTTCTTTCTCCGGAGAGAGCAGAAGCCCATGATAAGGCCTGACAGCCGCGCTCTTCTCCTGCAGCGTCACGCGGGAACCTTCTTCAAGACATACCGCAAGCAGATAGGAAGCGGATACCATCCGCAGTTCTCCCCGAACAGTCTTCCTGCATCCCTTCAGTTTTCCCGGGGATAGGAAAAACTGTACTTCCATACCCCGTTTCCGGGTCAAATACATCTTCATCATATTCAGCCCTGTACTGTCTGTTTGTTCTATTCCGGACGATCGCCCTGATCCTTCGTACTGTGGTTCTCCGCAGATTCCAAAAGCAAACGGACCACCGTCTCCGGATCCCCGGCTGCTTTCAGTGCAATTTGCTCTCCGCGGACGACCGCCGCTGCAGGTATGTGGAAAAAGCAAAGATACAGCCCGATCACAAGCAGTGCAAAGGAAAAATACAGGAACGGCAGTGCAAACGACGGGATCGTCTTGACCCGCAGACCCGGATATGCCGCAGGCGCGCGGAATGTATAATATACGCCGCCAACGACGATCGTCTCATCCGGTCGGGCGAGAGTAAGCTTCTGCTGTCCGTTCTCCAGGATGGCGATCATATACCCCTCGGCCATCTCCCCTTCCGCATCCGGATATCCCTCCGGCAGGATCTGCCCGTCCTCCGTAAGTATAAAGGTTCCGTAGTTTCCCATATAAGAAATGCCGTTCACTCCATCCAGTGTCAGGAACGCAGCTCCGTCCAGCACAGCCCGTTCATCCCGGCCGTGTTCATCCGTCCGGATATCTGCCTGTCCGGCATAGGCATAACTTTGCTGATATACCTTATACCTTCCAAAATATTTCGGATGATTGACCCGCACCTCTCCCGAAACGACCGACTGATCCGGCAGGACTGCGGTCAGGTCCGAACGGTATTCCAGTTTCCCGCTCTTTTCATCCTCCATGGAAAAAGCATCCACATGGATCATCGTCCCATCCGGAAGTGTGACGGCTTCACCGACCATCACCGAATAATCTTCTTTTTCCTGAAGCGCAAATACACAGGCGCAGGCGATCAGCATCAGCAGCAGCGCAGTATGTGTCACAAAAGAAGCGTAAAGGCCAAGAGGATTTTTGATCCACCTGTCCGAGGCTTTGCGAAAGCCCTTTTTTTTCAGGACTGCAGCCGGGTCGGAGACAGAAAAGCCTTCCAGTACATCAGCACGCTCCGCACCTGCAAGCAATGCAGCCTTCGCATGCCAGATCCTGCCGAAACGCAGTACCGAGCAAAACAGCAGGCTCAGGCCAAGCAGCAGAAATAACCCGATATAATACCAGGTGGAATACAGATGATCCAGTCCCAGAAACAGAATCACCTTTCCCATCACCGGATAGGCCGCTTCGTACGCCTGGGTCTCCTGCTCCTGCGGAATCAGTGTGCCTGCGACCGACAGCGCCGCGATCACAGCCAGCAGCAGCATGCCGAATTTCATAGATCTAAGAAAACGAAATATTTTCTTCACAGGCAATCTCCTTTACATCACTTTCTGTTGTCCGCTATCCTTCAAGATCACGCAGCTGCAAAGTACCGTCCTTCATCCCGGAAAGCCGGCGGTGTGCCTTTTCCAGCACTTCCAGGCGCATCCCCTCATACATCTGCGAGATCTCCCTGATATAAGCGACTTCTATATTCCGGCCGGCCATTGCCACCATGCCGATCCCCATACGGGCATCCTCCACGGCATCGAGGTAGTCCGCCCATTCCTCATCGATCGTAGCCAGCAGAACCGCCCTGGCCGGCGCCGGAGAATACTTTTCGAATCCCGGCGGCAGTTCGCCTGAAAGGATCTCACTGCGTGCGGTATATACTGCTTCCCGGAATGCACCGACCGCCTCATCCAGCTTCAGAGTGGTTTTCCTCTGACTCTCCGCGATTCCCTCATGGGTACGCTGGGCATGCCGGACCGCTTTCAGGCAGCCTCTGCGGGCATGCGGCTTCTTCGCGGCATAGCGCCTGACCAGTTCATCCTCCGGTGAAATGAAGAACCTGCACATTCCCGGATCCCCCTGCCGCCCGCTGCGTCCTGCCAGCTGAGCGTCCCCCCGGACGGTATCCTGATGTCCCAGCCCCAGTACGTAGAGACCTCCTGCTGCTCTTGCAGTCTCATCCAGCAGAATATCGGTCCCCCGCCCGGCCAGGGCCGTTGCCACCGTCACATTCCCGGCCGTTCCGGCCAGTGCGATGATCTGCGCTTCCCGTTCATCGTCACGGGCATTCAGCACTTCACATGCGATCCCGGCCTTTACCAAAGCCGCCGAAAGCAGTTCACTGTCATTCACTGTCCGTACGACTGCCAGGCAGGGCTGCCCTCTTTTTTTCGCCTGCTCTATCTCCCGTACCAGACATTCCACCTGCATCTCACGGCTGTCCGCATATACATCCGGGAGCATTTTACGGATACATTTCTGATGAGGCGGAATGATCCGGACTTTCATGCGATAGATCTCCCGGAATTCCCCTCTGCCTTCCCAGGCGGTACCGGTCATCCCGGCAAGGTGCGGAAACCTGCGGAAATACTGCTGATAGGAGATCGAAGCCACCGTCCTGCTTTCCTTTACCACATCCAGACGTTCCTTTACCTCCAGCGCCTGCCAGAGGCCGTTGCAGTAGCGCCTGCCGTCCGCGACCCTGCCAGTATGAGGATCCACGATCTGCAGCTTTCCTTCCTTTACAATGTAATCCACATCCCGTCGGAACACTCCATGCGCCTGGATCGCCTGATAGATCAGATGATACAGCGCCGGATGGTCCGTCAGGTCATTGACCCGGAAAAAAGCTTCCGCATGCGCCTGTCCGAGGGCAGTAAGCACTGCTGTCCTGTCACGGATGATCACAATATAATCGGCATTCTCCTCCAGACGCTCATATGTTTCATCATCTTCCCCGTCCAGGCTCTGAACCTGCGCACTTTTCAGCCATCCGACAAACCGGTCCACTGCCAGCAGATTCTGATCAAGTTCCTTTGTTCCTCCCGACAGGATCATCGGTGTGACTGCTTCATCCAGCAGGATGCTGTCCGCCTCGTCCACCAACATGAAAAACGGTGCTTTCTGCACCTGTCTCTTTTCATCGATCGCCAGCTGATCCCTCAGGTAATCAAAGCCAAACTCACTGTGCGTACCATAGAGAATATCACATGCATAAGCCGCCTTTTTCTCTTCTACGCTCATATCCGACTCTGTCACCGCCACGCTGAAGCCCAGCAGCTCATAAACCGGACGCATCCATTCACAGTCCCGCCTTGCCAGATACGGATTAGCCGTTGCGATCCATGCCGGTCCGCTCAGCGCATACAGCATTGCAGGAAATACCGCTGTCAAAGTCTTCCCCTGTCCGGTCTGCATCTGCACCGCGCATCCGTCCGACATTGCCAGCGCTCCCATCAGCTGTTCATCATAAGGTTCTATTCCCAGTGTCCGCCGAATCGCCACTGCCGCCAGCGCAAACAATCGTTCACGATGCTTCATGCTGTCTGCCGCCAGGCCGGAACGGGCAGAATGTGTCAGGGAAGAACGAATTTTCTGTGCCTGTGCACAAAGTTCTCCATCCGGCAGTGAAAAAAGCGATGCCTGCAGCTGCCGGATTTTTCGCACGATCGAATGATACCTTCCGGAAAGCACTGCACATCTCCTCCAAATATATTATGATTATTCTACGCTCTTTTGTTTATTATTTCAATATGATCCTCGGATATGCTTTTTTTAATACAAAACCTGTACAAAACAGAGCCGGAATCTCTGCAGCGTAAAAGGGGCAGCCATCCCTGGCCGCCCCTTCAGACATTATGTTTCGACTGTACTGTTTTTCTTTTGATGTTGCGCTTCCGTTTTTGATTTCTGGTCTTCCGCTGACCTGCTTCTGCCCGTCCTCAGGCTGCCCGCAGATCAGGACATGCTCCGGCTCCGGCTTCCCGGTCCGCCGACCCTGAACACCACACTGGAAGCGAGCGGGGAAACGGTGCCATCCTCTGCCCTTGCACGCACATCCAGCTTGTAGGTGCCTTCCGCCTCGGTAACATAAGCATAATGCCAGTATACCCATTTGTCCGCCGTAGCATCCTTTGTCTCGTAAGCTGTCCAGGTCTTCCCGCCATCCAGAGAATACTCGATGGCTGTGATGGCCTTATCGAAATCATCGGCATACCCTTCAAATTCGATCTGATCTCCTACCTCGAAGGTGGTGTTGTCAAAAGAATTCAGTACGCTGACCTTTGCACGCTGCTGTGCATCTGCCTGAATGATCTCAGGCGTCTGTTCCTGTGCGGAGAACTCGATATCTACTACATTACGGGCAAAATACCTGGCCACACTCTTGGGGATCCACAACTGTACGCCGGTCGGAACCGGATTTTCCCCGACCTGGTATACGAAGATGGCATCCCGGTCCAGGGCATAGCTTAACGGTACCGATACATTGTATCCGTCCGCACCGGTAACGGTGAGGGTATTGGCCTCGTCCGCCACATCCACCATCTGCATGATGTTCTTCAGCGGTACGCCGACCACCTGCGCATTTGCAACGGCTTCTCCGGTTGCACAGGAGCATTTCAGGATACGGGACTCACTGTTCTGCTTCTTCAGTTCGTCCAGAGAGACCGTCTGAATCTTCTGTACGGACCCGCCGACATTGATAAAATACTGCTCTTCATGCACATCATCAAAAGCAAATCCGGGCCGTGCACACATCGCCGTGGCCACCGTTCCGAACAGATTGAACACCTCGTCTCCCGGAGTAATGACATTCTGGTCGTAGGCGAAGTCCCCTTTAACATTGGCGATCTCATCGTAAGCAACCGCCTCGCGTTCGGTAACTGTTGCATCAAAGGCTTCCGGGGCTTCCTGCTCCGCCGCGACCTGCATTGCATTCCCCGCAAGGAGAGCGATCGCGCCGGACATGGAGCCCAGCTTCTTCATGGTTTTTCTTTTCATGGTCCGTCCCTCCTTTACTGCACATTGATCAGGAAATCGGTATCGACCTTCGCTGTACGAAGCTCGCCGTCCTCCTGTCGGCTGGTGGCACGCATACGGATCAGATAGGCTCCGCGCGCATCCGTCGGCGGGGTAAAGTCAAGGTACCAGTAGGTCCACTTGCGGCGGTCGTTGTTCGGGGTATCGATCTTGATCCAGGTCTCTCCGTGATCCAGAGAATACTCCATGTACTCGATCGGCTCATCCCATGCATCCGCAAAGCCTTCCAGATGGATCGTCTCGCCTGCCGGGAAGATGGTCCCGTTCCAGGTGGACAGAACGCCCATGTTCGGCTTTGAGAAGGTCTCTCCCGTAGAAGGATCCACAAAATAGCCGGGCAGCGGCCAATGCTGAGGATCTTCTTCCTTGGTAACGATCAGATCCGTGACAAATTTCTCGGCATTTCCGGCTGAAGAATTTGCGACCCATACTGCGGCGGGATATCCCTGATCTGCGGGAATAGGTTCTCCGTTCATCTCCAGTACCAGCATACCGTCATTCTCCAGAACGAAATCCCAGTTCAGCGGATACTGATTGTGACCGGTTCCGTAGCTGTCGATACAGTTGACATTAAAGGTCGTCACATCATCATGCACACCCGCGTATTCGAAGATATCCTTCAGATAAATTCCTGTGATCTCCGCCTGGTAGATCAGCGCCTGACCGGTTCCGTTAATGCAGCACTGCGAGGACTGCACCTGGGAATGAAGTTCAAATGTTTCCACCATCTCCGGCAGCGTCATGCTGAAGGGGTTGTCCACATCGCCGGAGACATTAATGGTCCACTGATCATAGATCTCCGGAACGATCTGACTGTCATCCGTCAGCCAGTCACTCGGCTCATTGATAACGACCTTCGGGCTCTTATAGAACATCTGATCTCTGGGAGTGAGCACTTCCTGATCATACGTCACTTCGATCTGGGCGTCCTCCGCCGCAATATCGGTAATACCTTTCAGATGATCATATTTCACATAATCCCAGCGCTCATATTCCCCGTCCATGGTTATGTAGTGGCAGGAATTACAGCTTCCTCCCATAGACTGGAACGCGGTATTTCCCATGTGTGTCGCATGGATCGTATCGCGCAGCGGTGTTTCGTAGAACGAATGGCACATCAGGCAGGTCGCCAGAGTCTGCGTGGAGTTGTACTTGTAATACACAACGCCATGATAGGATTCCATCTGGGTGACAATATCCTCCAGTACATGGCAGGAATTGCACCCGCGCATATCCGCATCCATAAACGTATTGTTCCAGCCGCGGTCATCATAGGGTGTCGGCTGCACCTGTACGCCATTGTCCATGGTCGTAACACGGGGTGCGTAGTCGATCGCAGCCTGGGCATTTTTCTCACTGGACTTATACCAGTCGGGAAGTGATGCCTCCTTGTTGGGATATGTCTTTTCGGTTCCGGGTTCCTCTGCAGTTTCTTCGGATGGAGCGGCTTCTTCCCCGCCCGCAGCCTGGGCGATACAGTCCTTCACGGCATCCAGTACAGCCGTACTGGTGATCGTGGCACCAGTTACAGCCTCCACATCCGCACTCTGGGCTTCCAGAATCGCTGCCTGCAGAGCTTCGATCGCCGCGCCGCCGATCTCAGGCGTCTCATCCTGGCCTTCGATCATGATGTCCGTGATCGATGTCCCGTCCATCGTCATGGTAACAGTGACAAGCCCTCCCAACCCCTGTGCAGACGCCTCATAAGTGCCGGGTTCATAACCGGCGCCAAAAGCCGTCATGGAGAACAGACATAAGGAAAGGCCGATCACAGGCACAAGGATTCTCTTTTTCATAGATATCCCTCCTTTTCTGATAAACATGGTCCGATACATATTTTATAAATTATATTTTAACAGATACCGGACAGATTGAAATGTCAGATTCCACCATTCTGCACGGCGCTTTTGTCTCACAGGAAATTCGCCGCAATACCCTATGACAAAAGGGACCATGCGGTCCCTTTTTTACACAAAATATTTCATTCCCGTCTTTTTCAGCTCCCGAATCGTCCTCAGATCACAGAACTTCACCGGATCGATCATGGCCTTCAGCTGTTCCAAAAGCGCGTCAAACCGCTCCCGGGATGTTTCATGCACCATTGTATAAAGGTTATAGTCAAATTTCTCCCGGCGCTGCCTCACATAACAGTGCGTTACCTGATCCAGCTTCGCGGCTTCCCTCGCCGCACGATCCAGCCTCTCCTCGGGAACATCCCATACCAGCATGGAATTAACGCGGAAGCCCGCATGCACATGAAACAGCGAAACGGTGATCCTTCTCAGCTTTCCCTCCTCCTGCAGACGGCGTGTCATCTCCATGACATGCTCCTGTGTTGTTCCAAGCCTGGCTGCGAGCTGTTCAAAAGGCCGCTCGCACACAGGAAACTCCTCCTGCAGAAGGCGGACCAGCCGCTTATATTCCTCGTTCATGGTTTTTCCTCCTTCAGGTTAAAGGAAGCCCGGATCTTATAAGCCTTCACCCGCGGAAAGCGATGCACCGGCCCTGCCTTACATCCTTCTTCGATCCGGAGGACCGCCTCATCAAGAGCCTTCTCATTTTCACAGCAGAGCGTAAACCACATATTCAGCCTGTGATTCCGAAGATAATTGTGGGTGATTCCCGGAATGGTATCCAGAAACGCCGCTGCTTTCTCCACCGCCTCTTCGGGCACCTCCATGGCACAGAGGATCGAATGATATCCCATTTTTTCCGAGTCAAAAAAACCGGAAATCCGCCGGATATAACCGGTTTTTTTCAGAATGTCTATCCGTTCAAATACCTCCTCCTGGCTGATTCCCAGACATTCGGCCAACTTCAGGTACGGCTCCGCAGCAACGGGCAGCCCCTGCTGCAAAAGCGTAAGCAGCTGCCTGTTCACATGATCGAGTTTATCTCCATTTCTCATAGTCCGCTTACCTATTAAAAAGTTCCAAAACAAAGAATTGTCTGCCGGTGCATTGACCCTATGTTTAAATATCAGGTGCAGGAATCGCTCTCTCTTCGTCTGTCAGGAAACAGGCCGGATCAAAGCCCCAGAAGTTCCCGCTCACTGCTTCCGCCCGGGACCTGAAATTTCCGTTGCACACACTCAGCCAGCTGCATTTCCGGCATTTTTCCGGTAAAAGCCTCTTGCGGTCCTTCAGCCCTGCCAGCAGCGGATCGCTCCGGTCTGTCCATATCTCCCCGAAGCTTCGTTCTCTGACATTCCCGAGCGTATGCTGCATGGTAAACTGATCCGGATGCACATTCCCTTCCGCATCGATCTCTCCGAAAGCCATACCGGAACGGTTCCCGCCGTTTTTCCGGAGAAGCCTGTAGACAGATGCGGCGCGGTCCGGATCGGTGTCTCTGAGTTTCAGATAAAGATATGCTCCGTCCGTATGATTATCCACCATCAGGACTTCCTTTTTCAGTCCGCGTCTGTGGAAATCCAGCGTTCTCTCTATGATCAGGTCCAGAATCTCCCTTGTCTGCTGATGGCTCAGGTCCTCCTCGATCATAGTGCTGCCCCTGCCGGAATACACCAGATGATAAAAACAGATGCGGTTCACATCCTCCTGCTCCATCAGATCCAGAACAGCCGGAACATCATCCACATTGCTGCGGCTTAAAGTAAACCGGAAGCCGACTCTCTGCCCGATGCTCCTGCAGTTTCGCACTCCCTGCAAGGCCTGCTCAAATGCGCCTTTTCTGCCGCGGAACCGGTCGTTGGTATCCCGAAGGCCGTCAAAGCTGATGCCTACATAGCTGATTCCGATGTCATGTATCTGCTGCGCCATGGAAGGTGTGATCAAAGTTCCGTTCGTCGAAAGTGTGACGCGAATTCCTTTTTCCGCTGCGTACCCGGCGAGGACCGGAAAGTCCTCCCTGCACAGGGGCTCACCTCCGCTGAAAAGGAGCGCCGGTACATGAAAGGCAGCCAGGTCATCAATAAGGCGTATTCCCTCCTGTGTCGTCAGTTCGTTTTCATAATGCCGGTTTTCCGACCGTGAATAGCAGTGCCGGCAGTTCAGGTTACAGCTCCTGGTGAAATTCCAGCCGACCACCGGGCCTCTGCCCCTGGCCACCCCGTCCTTCTCCAGGAAAGCCGTATCGTTGTAACGGTACTCATCTCCGGCATATGCATCGCCTGTGAGCATTTTGGTCAGACTAAGCATGCTTTGCTTCTCCTTTCATCCTCAGCCCGTGTGCACAGTAGCTGTCTTCTTCCATAAAATTCCCATCATGATAATAACCCGCTCTGGCCCGGCATCCGCCGCAGATCCCCTGATAGGCGCATTTCCCGCAGCTGCCGCCGTATTCCTTCGTACGCAGACGCGCAAACAGTTCACTTTCACGCCAGATCTGGTCAAACGGTTTTTCCCGGATGTTTCCGGCCTCCTCTGTCATATATGCACATGGACGGACCATCCCGACCGGACTGACTACACAGTAGGTAAGGCCTGCCAGGCATCCGCGGGAGAAGCGGCGGTCAAGCGTTACGCCCAGTTCCTTTGCCACACGCGTAAACTGAGGCGCGCAGGTGGGTTTGATCGGAATGGGTATCTCTTTCTGCTTGTTCATGACAGCCCGCAGAAGATTTTCGTAGGATTCGACTTCAAGTGCGGATTCTTCGATGAAGCGCCCGCGTCCCACAGGAATGAGGAAAAACAGGTAGACCGCCATAGCGCCCATTTTAACGCCAAAATCGATGATATCGATGATCTCATCCCGGTTCCAGTCCATCACCGTGGTGTGAATCTGGAAGGGAAGTCCGATCCTGCGGCAGTTCTCCATCCCGCGGATAGTCCGGTCAAATGCCTCCTCCCCTCCACGGAACACATTGTGTTTCTCCCGGTCCAGACTGTCAAGACTGATTCCCATGGCCGTCGCACCGCTTTTCTTCAGCTGCACTGCCATATCCTCCGTCAGAAGCGTACCATTGGTGCCGAACACCGGCCGCAACCCTTTGGAGGATGCATAAGCGACCAGTTCCAGAATATCCGGGCGCATCAGTGCTTCCCCTCCGCTGAAGATCATGATCTTAAAGCCCGCCCGCGCAATTCCGTCGATCAGCTCTCTGGCTTCAGAAGTCGTCAGTTCCTGTTCTTTTGATTCACCCGCATTCTGATAGCAATGCCTGCATTTCAGATTGCACCGGTTCGTTGTCAACCATGAAACGATCATATACTCACCCGATCCTTCTCCAGCCTGAAATGGCGATTTTTCATGTTTTTCGAAGCTGCCGCTTCCTGTATACAGACTCGCAAAAACGTCCGGAACGTTTTTGCTCGTTATCTTATCGGCCGCATCCGCGGAAAGTTCCTTCGGATCTTCCAATAAGATATAGTAACAGAAATATTCATTTTTATCTATATCCTTTTCTACCAGCAGACAGAAAAATTCATCAAAATATCAGAATATATCTGGCTGACACGGGGTTGTTATGGTACATAATCAATAAATTCTATCTGATTTTGCCCGAAGATAGGATACAACATTTTGCACAATTCTCTGACCTGCTCCTGGTTCTTCGGGCAGCACCTTTCTCGAGAAGCTCCAGGCCATGACCGCCCTGAAGACCTATCAGTCCGATGTCCTCAAACATGAGGAAATAAACCGGGAGTCGGAAAAGTCCGAAAGGACTTGAAAAAAGCCAAAGACTGATTCGCGTATCAGCCTTCGGCTATGTAATGGGCAGTATTCAGTTTTATGATCCCGACAAAATCGACAGGACTTAACTGTTTCCGTTTAGGGAACAGCGATACCGGAAATACCCCTAAAGCCATTCCGCCAATGAATGATTATTTCATGAAAGAACCTCCTGATTTGTGTCTGCCCGATTGATTGCCGGCGTCTCTACACCCTTTCCCAGATACAGGCAGTATGCTGCAGATACGACGATGGTCACGATATGCAGGATCAAATTCATAAGCTGAGAGCCTTCGTCAGATGCGAAGACAGAGATTACGTCGATGAAGCTGTGCGCCAGGATCCCGGGCAGAAGGCTCCCGCTCTTGTAAAATACAAGCGTAAAGACAAAACCGACGGCAACGGCGAAGACCACCTGATTGAGCGTTTCGACCAGATCATGGCCGGTGAACAGGTTCATAATGTGTCCCATCCCGAAGGTGACGGAAGAGACGATGACAGCCGCTTTGACGCTGCCGTCCTTTAGCATGGCCTTGAACAGGAAGCCTCGGAAGATCAGTTCCTCCGCAAATCCGACCAAAGTCATGGACACGGCGGCATAGATCAGTCCCGGTACAGGATAATCAGGCTGAAATCCGCTGAAGAGATTCAGACAGGAGAGGAGCCACAAAGGAATGAACCACAGCATGGCTCTGCTGTTCTTCGCCCATCCGGCCAGGCCGTACTTTTCCATGAGCCCGTTCTTTTTCACAAACAGGAAAATCGCTGCGGATATCACGATCAGGCCCAGCATGTGCCACAGCGAATCGAGGCCGAAATTGTTTTGCAGCGTCCCCATGCCCACCGTGTAGATCACGATCCATAGGATTGCAAAGGTGATCTCACTTTTTTGATACATCTTCGTCATTTTGATTACTTCCTCTCCCTATTCCTTCCGCAATCATTATTAATGCGCT
>CACZZH010000041.1 GCA_902785635.1 uncultured Lachnospiraceae bacterium | reverse complement strand
GGAAGAAGATACACGTTTTCTGGCTGACGCTTTTGACGAAGCGCAGGACCTGATCGGAAGGGCGAGACGCCGCAAGGGATTGCATACATAATAAGGAGACAACTATGCCGCGGCTTATTCCGTGGCAAGGGATATCGGAAGATATTGAGTCGCGGGGACGTTGTTTTTGACTCATTAATAAAGGAGTGATTGGAAATGAAAGAAAGAATCGATATTACGGATTATGCCAGTCTCATTACAAAAGCTCTGCCGAAGGGTATTCTGCTCAATACAAATGGCGGCAAATTCAACGCCATGGTAATCGGATGGGGTCATATAGGAACACTTTGGAGCCTGCCGACATTTCATGTTTACGTCCGGCAGGGAAGATATACAAAAGGGCAGCTGGATAAGACCGGAGAGTTTACGCTGAGCATTCCGATCGAAGGAATCGTACCTGCCATCGCGAAAGTCTGCGGGAGTCAGTCCGGGCATAATATTGACAAAGTGAAGGAAGCTGGCCTGACGCTGGAGGAGCCGGAGAAGAACCATACACCCGGCATCAGGGAATATCCGCTGACGATCGAATGCAAGGTGCTGTATGCGCAGGATCAGGATCTGTCGAGGATTCCGAAGGAGATCTGTGAGAGAATGTATCCGCAGGATGTACCCGGAACGAATCCGATGGCGAACAGGGACTGCCACACCATGTATGTGGGTCAGATTCTGGATGCTTATATAATACGGTGAAGAAAGAGGGGACAGGATATGTTAGAAATCGGGACGAAAGCGCCGGCGTTTACTCTGCCGGATCAGAACGGGGAGATGAGAAGTCTTGCGGACTTTCAGGGGCAGAAGGTGATTCTGTACTTCTACCCGAAGGATATGACAGCAGGCTGCACGAAGCAGGCCTGCGCATTTGGGGATCTGTATCCTCAGTTCAGGGAGAAAGGCGCCGTGGTTCTCGGCGTGAGCAAGGACAGTGTGGCATCCCATAAGAAGTTTGAGGAAAAATACGGCCTGCCCTTTGTTCTTCTTTCTGATGTGGAGAAGGAAGTGATACAGGCCTACGATGTGTGGAAAGAGAAGAAGAATTACGGCAAGGTCTCCATGGGAGTGGTCCGGACAACTTATCTGATCGATGAGAACGGGATCATTATAAAAGCCTTCGACAAGGTGAAGGCTGCTGATAATCCGGCGCAGATGCTGGGAGAGCTGGAATGAGAATCATCATTTCTCCGGCAAAGCAGATGCGGACAGATACGGATTCCTTTGCATGTACGGAAGTTCCGGTATTTATGGACAGGACGAAAGTTCTGATGGAATGGATCCGGGGGCTGTCCTATGAGGAGCAGAAGAAACTGTGGGCCTGTAATGATAAGATTGCCCTGCAGAATACTGAGCGGTTCGCGCATATGGATCTGTATAAGAATCTTACCCCTGCCCTGCTGGCCTATGACGGCATTCAATACACCTACATGGCTCCTGCAGTCTTTGAGGATGGTCAGTACGATTACGTGCAGGAACACTTACGGATCCTGTCCGGGTTCTATGGCGTGGTGAAGCCTCTGGACGGCGTCGTGCCTTACCGGCTGGAAATGCAGGCAAAGGCTGCTGTCGCCGGGCATAAGAACCTGTATGACTTCTGGGGCGACAGCTTGTACCGGGAAGTGATGGATGGCTCTGAAGGTCCGGATTCGCATCACAGCAGGATCATTGTCAATCTTGCTTCGAAAGAGTATTCGAAATGTATTGAGAAATATCTGCAGCCGGAGGACCGGTTTATCACCTGCATTTTCGGTGAACCGGAGAATGACAGGATTGTCCAGAAGGGTGTTTACGCAAAGATGGCCCGGGGAGAGATGGTACGCTTCATGGCCGAGATCCACGCAGAAAGGCCGGAACAGATGAAAGACTTTGACTGGAGCGGGTATCATTACGATGAGGAGCGCTCTTCGGAGCGGGAATATGTTTTTGTCCGCACGGAAGTGCCGTGAGCAGTACGGTCACACAAAACACACGTCTGACACCGGGTTTCGTTGACAGTGGCAGAAAGGGAACCTGGTACCCAGAACAAAAGGAGGGAAATACATATGGCAGGAATAACAGGCATGACAGCAGATGTCATTGAGAGAAAAGCAGAGAAAGAAAAGAAGAAACTTAAGAAGAAAGTGAAGAAGACGGTGCACAGGATCATCCGGGGCATTCTCTGGACCGGCTTTGTGCTTTGCCTGGGAATGTCCATTGGTATTCACAGGAATGTGATCAAGGCCTGGATCAGGGGTGAGGAACTGCCGAAGGTACCGAAAGGGCACGGTCATTGCTGTAAAAAACGCTGAACAGGATAGAGATCAGGTTGAACAGGAATAGCGGCGGAGGTGATGTTCATGTCGGATAAGAAAGGAAGCAGCAGGCGCGGCTTTTTCGGCCAGATCAATCATTACGATGAAAATGGCAATAAGATCGGGGAAAGCAGGCCGAGTTTCTGGGGCGGTTTCGATGAATACGATTCTTCCGGAAGAAAGATCGGAAAGAGCCGTCCGGGGTTATTTGGTGAGATGAAGCATTATGATAATTCCGGAAACAAGACCGGGGAAACGTGGCGCGGCTTCTTCGGAGAATTAAAGCATTACGATGAGTCCGGAAAGAAAAAAGGGCACAGCACGCCGGGACTCTTCGGGGATTGGAAGGATTATGACGACTAATACAAAGCGTGATGGCGGACCGATGATCGAGATTCTAAAAAGCAGATTTGATCAGAATATGATGCGCCATCCCGATCTGGTATGGGAAACCGTTGAGGAGCGTCTGCATGGGAATCCGGAAGCGCTTGAAGCGCTCAGGCGGATGGAGGAGAGCGGGGGCGAGCCGGATACCATCGGAGTAGAGGAAGCGACCGGAAAGCTCATTTTCTGTGACTGTTCAAAAGAAACTCCGTCCGGACGCAGAAGCCTTTGCTATGATGATGAGGCTTTACAAAAGCGGAAAAAGAATCCTCCGGCAGGGAGCGCTGTGCAGCAGGCTGAGGCTATGGGCGTATCTTTGTTAACGGAAGAACTGTACCGCAGATTGCAGGACCTCGGCTTGTATGATCAGAAAACATCAAGCTGGATAGCCACTCCGGATGATATCCGCAGCAAGGGAGGAGCACTGTTTTGCGAGCGCCGTTATGGCGTTGTGTTCACTTTTCACAATGGAGCCGATTCCTATTATTCTGTGCGTGGATGGAGAGGGTATGTCACTATTTGAGAATTTTCGGGGACGGCACAGAAAAGACCGGGATGAGAGCGGAAGTAAGATCATGAAGCAGGAAAATAACAGCATCGTTCGGAAACATATCGTTTTTTATGGATATGTGCAGGGAGTCGGCTTCCGGTACCGGGCCCGTCATGCAGCAGATCTATATGGCTGTACAGGATGGGTAAGGAATGAATGGGATGGTTCTGTATCCATGGAGATCCAGGGTGAAGAGAAGCAGATCGATCAGGTCATTCTTGCAATTGAGCGGGGTACCTATGTCCGGATCGAAAACATGGACGTAAAGACGATTCCTGTAGTGGAGCATGATCATGGCTTTCGGACAAGATGAGGCATGAAGAATGTCGCCGGCCTGGCGACCTGCACAGGATATAAATGGAATATCATAACTCCTGTAACCGTCAACAGCGAATGAGAACCGTGTATGTATTGTATGCGGAGATGGAGGACAGGGTATGGGAGTTGTGAAATGTTCAGCCTGCGGAGGTATGGTTTCAGAGATGGCGGCTGCCTGCCCGCATTGCGGCCAGCCGATGGCAAAGCGGTGCCCGAAATGCGGGAGCACAAATATTGCACCGATTTCCGGGTTGAAAAAAGGTGCAAGCGCTTATATGTTTGGTATTTTTGCAGCCAATACGATTAAGAACGATTATCAGTGCAAGGCCTGCGGACATAAATTCAGTTAGAGGAAAAAGCAGATCAGGGTCAGGGCAGTGCCGGCCTTGTCCTCATTCAACAGGAGCAGCCATGGACGAGCGAATTGAGCAACTGCTGAAAGATCTTGAGCAATATATTCGGGATAACTGGGCTGCACCGGAGGATGCCAGGCTGTCAGAGAGCCCGGGACAGACCGAAGAGGAAAAGCGGTCTGTGTCAGATGAACAGGACAGCATAGACACGTACAGCAAAGCCGGCGCAGTTTTTTCGGATGACAGAAATTCCCTCAGCCTGGAGGATCTGATTGGGGAAGTAGGCGCTACTTTCCATGAGGTCCTTTTTGAGAAGATCTCACGCAGCGGGATGACGGATGTGGAAGTATATAAGCGTGCGAATATGGACCGCAAGCTGTTTTCGAAGATTCGGAGCAATCCGGCATATCATCCGGGAAAGGATACCGTTCTGGCTCTGGCCATTGCATTAAAGCTGAATCTGGAAGAGACGCAGGATCTGCTTTCCAGGGCAGAATATGCTTTGTCACCCAGCAGCAAGTCGGATGTGATCATACGATATTTCATTGAGCGTAAGGTATACGACATTCATCTGATCAACATTGCTCTTGATGATCATGGACTGGCGATCCTGGAATGACAGCGTTTGGAAGAGCCGCCGAAAGGGCGGCTTTTTCCGTATCGCAGGATATGCCATATCGTATGATATCTGCTCCGGAAGGATCCTGAGATGGAGAGTGGGATGAAGAAGAAAGAACCGAGGAAATATGGTCTTCTGGTTGGCGTGAGCCGCTATCAGGAGGAGAGCCGCAGTTCTCTTCCGGCAGCCGGTGAAGATCTCAGGCTGATGAAGTCTGCTCTGACAGACGGATTGAAATTTGATACGGATGATATCCGGGTACTGGGGGAGGCCGGAACGGTTCCGGCGAAGTCTTTTGCCCGCGCCCTTTCTGAGTTTGAAGGGATGATCTGTCCGGAGGATATTTTTGTGCTGTATTTTTCCGGACACGGAACAACGCAGGGACTGTGTTTTTCCGACAGTGTCGTCGATCTGCAGAGCATCGTTGATTTTGTGGAGCGCCTGAGTGCCGGAAGCAAGATCGTGCTGTTTGACTGCTGTTATGCGGGAGATGTCCGGCTTTCCGGGAGGGGGGACCTGTCTTTTGAGGAGATCGTCTCTTTATTTGCAGGCAGAGGGATCGCCGTCATGGCATCATCCGCAGCTGATGAGCGGTCGTGGCTGTCTGAAAAGAAAGATGCGAGTATCTATACGAAGATCGTTGCAGAAGCGTTTGCCTCCCGGAGAAATATACATAAAGGGTATATATCCCTGGGCGATATCGCCGATGAGGTACGGTATCTGATGCAGCTCTGGAATAAGACGTTCCCAGAGCGCATGCAGCATCCGGTCTACCGTGAGAATTATATCGGGGATATCCGCTTCAAGGTGGAGGAATACCATCCCTATGTCACACAGAAGATCACCGCGGAAACGGAGGATTATTATCTTCATTCGGTAAAGCCTCTGAATACCGGGCTTCTGAAGCGCTTTGCAGCGTTTGTGATCCTGAAGGGATCGGATGATTCGGTGCTGCCCCGGATCACAGAGGAGATCGTTTCTCAGTTCAGGAATTCGGATGTATATGCCAGCGAGCACAGTGAACAGCGGTTTAAGGGAAAAAGTGCGGATGCGATCTGGTGCTACTTCGGACATGATGAGGAAGATATTCTCCGGAGCAACCATTTTGCGTATACGATCTGGGCCGCCGGTGAGGATCTGCGGAAAATGTATTACCGGGAGAACCGAAATGCTGAAGTATCAGACGGGATCTATGTTTTCTGGAATACTTCCTATGGGCTTGTAAAGAATCTGCAGAAAACGGATACGCCTGAGGAGGAGATCGTCCGGGAATACCAGGAGCTTGCCGCGCTGCTTACATCAAAAGCAGAGGCATTCATCAAAGCATTCGAAGAAGTTGAAAACGGCGGTCTCTCCATGAAAGCGATGAAGGTGGAGTTTCGGGGATGGGCAGCGGATGTGAAAAGGCTGTTCTTCAAGCTGTCCGATGCAGATCCGGCACCGGCTGAGCGGATCAGATGGGCCGAAGCGATCCTGGAACTGGCGGGATGGGTCACGGATCTGGCGCTGTCCATAGAAAGGAAAGATACTGGCGATGGCACGGGGGAACGCTGGATGGTGAAGCATGCCGTCAGCAGGTACTACCGATCGCTGGATCAGTTAAGGGATATTACACAAAAACTCTCGTGAACGGTAAAGTGAAATATAAATAAAAGACAGGGGACGGAGAACCGTCCCCTGTTCCGCTGCGCAGCACTGCGATCCGCCGGAGGCTCTAAGGAAACGCTGATTAAATCAGGGTTTCCTTAGAACAGTGTGTGGATATAATCTGTCAGAGCTTTGCGATCATAGAAGTGATCGTAGGAGTCGATGATATGATCCGGTTCTACGCCGCGGTCTACATCGTAATAGGAGCCGTTCTTTACGAAGGCGAGTCGGTTTGGACCGGAAAGCTGGAAGCCTGTACCCCATGCGGTCGTCAGATAACGAATAACGCAGCTGCCGCCGCCGGAGGTTTTGCCCAGCAGGGTGACGCGCCCGTCTTCCTTGAAGGCCCAGGGAACCAGGTTTCCACAGGAGAAGGAAGAGGGAGAGATGAGGCAGTAGAGGTTCAGGCCCCGGCCTGCCAGAGTATCGTTATCATCAAACTCTCTGTCCAGATTCATATCGGCTATGTAGGTACTGGTGGACTGGGATCCGGTGAAGGTGTTGTGTATGGATACTTTAGCTTCGCCGAGGAACCAGCAAATGGTATAAGCTGCCGCCGGTGCCATGCCGCCGCCGTTGCAGCTCAGGTCAAGAACCACGTTTTTGATCGGGCTGTTTTCCCTTGTGATCTGCCGGTGGGCATTGACGATGACACCGATGGTGTCGTCCGGCAGTCCTTCGGGGCTCTTATCCAGTGCATAGTAATCTAATATTCCATCGTCAGACGGCTTTAACAGGAACTCATCAAAAGTGACATAAGCGGTGTCGCCTACTTCATAGTAGGGGAGAGTTGCTTCCGGATACAGATTCCGCTCATCGGCTGTCGCTTTTCCCCGGGTGCTTGAAGCCTGATTGCTGAAACCATAGTTTATATCAGGGGTCAGATCCGTCATCCAGGAAGAACCTAAAAAGGCGGAATGTCCATCGTCAAACCAGTAATATGTCAGAGTGGCGATCGCTGTGTCCGCCCTCACGGCATCTTTGCTTGTGAGGTTTTCGGCGAGACCGGTCTGAAGAAAGAACGTTGCGAAATCAGAGATGCTGTGAGCATCCTTCAGACCGTAGAAGCAGTCCAGATCAAGGCACAGCTCCCGGTAGCTGTAATCGACCAGGGCATCGCTGCGCTCGGTTCCGGGCACGGATTTGTAGATATTATAGAGGCTTGCTTCAGCTGCCTGCCTGTACTGTGCGACGGCCTCAGCGCCTTCATCGGATGCCTTGCTTAACGTTTCAAGGATGAACTCCCTGCTCTCCTTTTCGCTGCCATCGAAGTCAAGAAACTTTTCCCGCATTTCCGGTGTCACCATATCGGAGGTAAGAATGTTCTGGTCGAAGTCATTCCAGGGATCCTGCATACTCCCGATCGGGCCGAAGAACAAAGCTTCACTGTTGAAATAAATTCCGACCTGGAACGGGAAAAGGAAGAATGTGGAAAGCGTCTGCAGGGGAAGCAGATGTTTTCCGTCCTGGGCGATCATGGGGATGGCGTATTCTTTCAGATTCAAAACGGTCATTGTCCCGTAACGGTCACGGCTTTCCATTGCGTACAGAAGAAATGGCTCCCCATCCGGATCCGGCGACTGGAAGCCTACAGCATCCATGTATTTGGAGTCGTACATGCTGTTGAAAGCAACGTAATCCAGATAAATGATCTTACCTTCATTGAAGTTGAAGACGGCGGTAAAACCATTTTCACGGGTCATGGTTACCTCGCCCTCTTTGTCGTCTACGTCAACTTTCAGTTCATAGCCCGGCGCATTTCCGCCGTCGGTCATAAAGAAGACCATAAGGTCTGCCCAGTCCTGGAGATCCATGTATGGCAGGTCGTTTACGCCATTCACGAACCAGAGCGGAATCGACTTATCTCCGTCGAGTTTATTCGCCGGGGAGTTATAATACCAGGGGAAACTTTTGGTTTCGAGTCGGATAGTTTCAGCTGCCTGCTCCGTAGAAGTCTCAGCTGCCTGCTCCGTAGAAGTCTCAGCTGCCGGTTCCGCCGAAGCCTCAGCGAAAACACAGCCTGACAGCATAATGACAGCGGACAGGCTAAGAGCGATCATTCGTTTCATCATGTTTAATACCCTCCTGAATCGTAAACTACCAACATTGTATTTATAAATAAAATATATAAAATGATCTCCTGAAAGTCAATTTCAGGAATTTCTCAGAGGTTATTATTCAGTTTGCCTTAATACAATCTTTATATCGTATCACGTCATCTTAATCCCTTCTTTAGCTGAATTGTGTCACAATACCATCAGGGGGTGACATGATGAAATGAAAAAAATCCGATTCATGTTCAGACATCTCAGCCCGTTTCAGATCATAACCGGCAGTTTCCTGATCCTCATTGCGCTGGGGAGTTTTCTGCTGGTTCTTCCTGTTTCGAGCTCAGGCGAAAAATGCAGTTTGATCGACGCTGTGTTTACCGCAGGTTCTGCTGTGTGTGTGACGGGTCTTGTGGTCCATAATACGTCGACCTTCTGGTCCGGGTTCGGGAAGAGCGTTATTCTGGTTCTTATTCAGATCGGCGGCCTTGGTGTGATCACGGTCGTGATCGCGGCATCTATTTTCTCGGGAAAGAGGATAGGTCTCCGGCAGCGGGATCTGATGCAGAATGCCATCAATGCACCGATCATCGGCGGGATCATACGTTTTACAAAATTTTTGCTGTTCTTCACCGTCATCGCGGAGCTGGCCGGAGCTGTTATGCTTACGCCGGTATTTGCGAAGGTATACGGCATCGGAGGCGGGATCCGGAAAGCCGTGTTTCATTCGGTCTCCGCATTCTGCAACGCCGGCTTTGATATTCTCTCTGACAGGGCGGCGTTTTCTTCGCTGACGGATTACAGGGGAAATGTGGTCCTTAACCTTGTCATTATGTCTCTGATCGTGGCCGGAGGGCTTGGCTTTCTGACCTGGAATGAGCTGATCGAAAAAAGATTTCGGCTCAAAGTGGTAAAGCTCCAGACAAAGCTGGTGCTGCTGACCACAGCCTTACTGCTGCTGGTTCCGGCGCTGTTTTTCTTTTTCTTCGAATTCAGGGGTGAGCATCTGGTCAACAGGCTCCTGTTTTCCGCTTTTTCATCCGTTACCACCAGGACCGCAGGTTTTAACACGGTCCCGATCGATGGATTGAGTGAGGGATCACGTCTGATCATGATCGCGCTGATGCTGATCGGGGGAAGCCCCGGTTCCACTGCGGGCGGTATGAAAACAACTACGATCGCTGTTTTGCTCATTGCATCCGGAAGCTACATCCGGAGGGAAAAATCCTACAACGCTTTTGGAAGGGCCATTTCATCCTATACGGTACTGGGAGCGCTCACTATTCTGGCGCTTTATCTGGGCCTGTTCTTTATCGGAAGTCTGGTGATCAGTGTCGGCGAAGGACTTCCGGTGATCGACTGTATGTTTGAGACTGCTTCCGCGCTGGGAACGGTTGGCCTTACCACGGGAATCACCCCGCAGCTTGGAACCGTATCCAAGATCATCCTGATTCTGTTTATGTACTTCGGAAGAGTCGGCGGACTGACACTGGCTTATGCGGCGCTTGGGAACGGAAAGGCTGACTCAGGAAGACTGCCTCAGGAAGCAGTCATGATCGGCTGAAAGGTCTGCTTTATCTTTTTTTAAGAGGTTGAGATAGGAGGATATACAGACATGAAAAATATACTTTTGATCGGCATGGGACGTTTCGGATGCTATACAGCCAAAAGACTCAACGCACTCGGGCATGATGTTATGGCGGTGGACAGGAACGAGGAACGCATCAACAAGATCATGGATGAGGTGACCAGTGCCAGGATCGGAGATGCGACAAAAAGAGATTTTCTGATGACACTCGGCATAAAGGATTTTGATCTTTGCATTGTTGCCGTAGGGGACTGTTTTCTGGAAGCGCTGGAGATTACCTCGCTTCTGGATGAACTGGGAGCTGAAAGGATCATAGCCAGAGCCACCAGCGCGACGATGGAAAAATTCCTTCTCCGCAACGGTGCGGATACCGTGGTGTTTCCGGAGAGACAGATGGCCAACTGGACAGCCATCCGGTTCAGCTCGGATCACATTGAAAACTATATTGAAGTCTCCGACGGTTACTCTATTTATGAAGTGAAGGTCCCGGAGCAGTGGGATAAAAAAAGAATCGATGAGATCGACGTCCGCCGGAAATACGGAATCAGTATTCTGGGGATCCGGAACGGCAAAATGAATATGAATCCGGCCTATAATGTGACGCTTTATAAAGATGAGACGATGCTTGTTCTCGGGAAAAACGAGGAACTGCAGAGGATATTCCACCTGTAACGACAGGGGGGAACGCAGAAGTTATTCTTTACTGAGGGAGGATGATACAGTGTTATATGTATTTGAAAATATACTGCTGCTTCTGAGTGTGATCGTCTGCTTTCTGGTTTCTCACTATTTTATCATGAAGGCATGTGATATACTGGAGGACATAACCAGGGAAGAGGTGCTTGAAGAGACGGAAAAAAGAGACAGCAAAAACCGCATAAAGAAGAAAGAAGGCTTACGAGGTGAAGTATCCAGAGGAAGAAGAGCTATCGGAAGGAAAGGACAGGACGGAAACAGAAAGCATAAACGTTCTGGTATGCATTTCAACATCGCCAAGTAATCAGAGAGTCATCCGGAGTGCGTCGAGATTTGCGAGAGGAAACCAGGGGCAGTTTACGGCCCTGTACGTAGATGACGGCAGGATCCGGGGAGACAGGATCCTGCTGCGCAAGAATATCGAACTGGCGAGAAGCCTTGGGGCCACTGTGGAGATCGTATCGCAGAAGGACGTGCTGGGTGCCATTACGCAGTATGCCCTTGACATGGCGGTTACGGATCTGTTCATCGGATTCAGCGGTCCCGCCAGAGGAGTTTCGGTCCGGCATATGCCGGTATATAAGCTTGTGCATGCGCTTCCTGCCACGGACGTGCATATTATTCCGGATGCCATTGCTGCGACCCAGCCGTCAAGGCTGGAAATGAGATCTTCCGGTCGGCTGAGCTGCCGGGATTTTCTGATCATGGCGGGAGTGATGTCCGCTGCCACATTACTCTGTGTGCTGGTCGACCGCTCCCGTTTCAGCAACAGCAATATCGTTACGATCTACATTCTGGCGATTCTGGTGACGGCGGCATTGACGGCAGAGCGGATCTACGGGATCATCGCGGCGGTCTTGTATATTCTGCTGTTCAATTTTCTGTTTATAGAACCGAGATTCTCGCTCCTTGTCTATGATCCGAACTATATGGTGACATATCTTGTCTCCGTGATCGCTGCTGTTATTACCGGCAATATCTCTTCCAGGATGAAAGAGATCTCCCTGCGTTCCGGCATGAATGCCTATCAGGCCCAGATCCTTCTCGACGCCTCGGAGGCGCTGCAGCGGGCTGACGGAAAGGATGAGATCGTGCAGATCACCGTTACCCGTCTGCACGAACTGCTTGACCGGGACATCATTTTCTATGATGAGGACCGGAATTACGCGAACATCCGGGCGCTGCCCTCCGACAGAGGTTCCGAACTTCTGATGGGAGATACGCTCCAGTCCGGAATAGATCCGGAATATATGGAGGCCATTCGCTGGACCCTGGAGCACAACCAGAGGACCGGCTTCGGGTCGAAGCATTTTCCGGACCTGGATTACCGGTTCCTTACCGTCAGGACAGGCAAAGAGATCTACGGAGTGATCGGTGTTTCCGCCGGCAGTTCGCCATTAAACCAGTTTGAGGAGAATATCCTGCTGTCCCTGATCAGTGAATGTGCGCTCTCCCTGGAAAGCGAAAAGAACCGGAAGGAGAGAGAAGCAGCGCAGATCGTGGCGGAGAATGAGCGTTTCCGGTCCAAACTGCTCCGCTCCGTTTCCCATGATCTCCGGACGCCGCTCACATCGATCTCCGGAAATGCAGCGAACCTGCTGGCCCATGAGGACAGCTTTTCCGCGGAGGAGAAGCAGGACATCTATAAGGATATCTACAAGGATTCCGTATGGCTGATCGACCTGGTGGAGAACCTGCTTTCCATAACCAGGCTCGAGGAAAAGGTCGCCCTTCATCTGACCGGCGAACTGGTGGCCGACGTGCTGAGTACGGCTGCAGATCATGCGAAGAGACATAAAAGCGGGCACAGGATCCTGCTTGAGACGGACGAGAGCTGTCTTGTGGCTGAGATGGATGTATCCCTCATCTTGCAGGTCCTGAACAACCTGATCTCAAATGCGGTGAAGCATACGCCTGCCGGGACAACGGTCCGGATCGCGGACCGGCTGGAAGGGGACCATGTCGTGATCAGCGTTTCCGATGATGGTCCGGGAATTAAGGATGAAGACAAGCCATATATATTCGACCTGTTTTACACAGGGAAACAGAAGGAGGCAGACAGCAGCCGAAGTCTGGGACTTGGGCTTAACCTGTGCAGATCCATCATAGAGGCGCATGGAGAGACGATCGAAGCAGCGGACAATCAGCCGCATGGCAGCGTGTTTACATTCAGGCTTAAGCTGTGGAAAGGAAGTGGCAGATGAAGTATTTTCAGATTTTGATCGTAGAAGATGACCAGTCTGTCCGTAATCTGATCGCTGCGACCCTTAAAGTTCACCAGTATGCGTTTATGACAGCGGAATCCGGTGAGGAAGCGATCCGGTGTGCTGTGTCGCAGAAACCGGATCTCATTTTGCTGGACCTGGGACTTCCGGATGCGGACGGGGTCGACATCATAAAGAGTATCCGTTCCTGGTCGCAGCTTCCGATCATCGTGATCAGTGCCCGGAGCGAGGATTCCGATAAGATCAGGGCGCTGGACGCGGGAGCGGATGACTATCTGACAAAGCCTTTTTCAACGGATGAACTGCTTGCGAGAATCAGGGTCGCCCAGAGAAGGCTTTCCTACATCCAGAGCAGGGCAGAAAGCTCCGGAATCTTTCAGAACAGTGATCTGATCATTGATTTCGAGGCGGCCGCCGTAAAGTGTGCAGGCCGGAAGATCCATCTGACTGCCACAGAGTACAGGCTTCTGAAGCTGCTGGCGGTAAATGTGGGCAAGGTGCTGACCTATTCCATGATCATCAAGGAGATATGGGGCAGCTGTCTGGAAACGGATATCGTTTCTCTGCGCGTACACATGGCGACGATCCGGAAAAAGATCGGGGATAGTGAAAGGGAAGAGCCTTTGATCGAGACGCATGTGGGAATCGGATACAGTATGGTCAAATATTAGCATTGATCAGGCGGGGTGGACAGCCCCGCTTTTTTTGTCTCATTAGGTGCTTGTCCAATCCCTGCATTTTTCGTATAATGAATAATACTATAACGGAAAATGGATATGATTTTGTGAAAATTTTCAATATTTTAATCCATTGTAAAAAGAATCATCTGTATTAAAAGGAGGATGTAGTATGCCAAGATCGTATGACGAGTGGAAAGTGGGAGATCCCATGATCAATAAGAATGATTACTGGCCGGATCCCAACTATAAACCGGAGGATCCGGAGAAAGCGAAGCTTGTGCTGAAGCTGGCCACACTGATCACGGACCGGTATGTGAAGAAGTTTACACACAGGCTGAACTATGGGGATCCCGAGTACTGGATGCTGGATGAGATCCTGACAAAAGAGCAGGTGAAATTCTGCCTGAATTTCAAAAAACTCCGGACGCCTTACTCGATCGAGGAGCTGGCGAAAATGAACAAGATGTCCATTGAAGAGACGACCAAAATGGTGGAGGAACTTCGGTGGATCGGAATCATTGAGCAGAACCGGTCCAAGGATCCGGACCAGCATAAGCAGTATGAGCTTCCGATCTTTGTTCCGGGCTCTGCGGAATTTATGATGATGCAGCAGCCGCTGGTCGACAAGCATCCGAAGCTGGCGACGTTTTTCAATCTGATGACGCAGCTGCCGCTTGGCGGGATCACGCAGCTGGTGCCCGAGGGCGGAAACGGAATCGGGATGCACGTTATTCCGGTCGAGAAAGCGATCGAAGCGGAAAGCCAGTCTGTCAGTGTGGAGCACATTTCGAAATGGCTCGATAAGTATGACAAGTACGGCGTAGGCGACTGTACCTGCCGTAAACAGCAGACCATGCGCGGTGAGGGATCCGGACAGATCGAAGGAAGCTTCTGCATGGCCATGGGCGATCTGGCGGAGTATATGGATGACCGCGGAATCGGCCGTTACATCACCAAAGAGGAAGCGCTGGAGATCCTGGAAAGGGCGGAACGGCACGGATATGTGCACCAGATCACCAACATCGACGGCGAGGACAAGATCGTGGCGATCTGCAACTGTGCGGCAGGCGTCTGCAATGCGCTGCGTACTTCTCAGCTGTATAATACGCCGAACCTGTCCGCTTCCGCTTACCGGGCGAAGGTCGAAAAGGAGAAATGCGTAGCCTGCGGTAAGTGCGTGGAAGTCTGTCCGGTGGGCGCTGCCAAGCTTGGTCAGAAGCTCTGCACCGACAAGGGTCCGGTCACCTATCCGAAGAGCGAACTTCCGAATGCCAAAAACTGGCCTGCCACAAAATGGAATTACAACTACAGAGAGGATGCCAAGATCCACTGCTATGAAACCGGTACTGCGCCGTGCAAGACTGCATGTCCGGCTCATCTGGCGATCCAGGGCTATGTGAAGCTTGCGAAGGAAGGCAGATATGAGGATGCGCTTGAACTGATCAAACAGGACAATCCCTTCCCTGCAGTCTGCGGAGATATCTGCAACAGAAGATGCGAGGATGCCTGCACCAGAGGAAAGGTGGATCAGCCGATCGCGATCGATGAGATCAAGAAGTTTATCGCCCGTCAGGAGCTGAATAAAGAGAAACGGCTTGTTCCTCTGTGCGAGAAGCATGACGGCGGCATGTGGGGAGATGAATTTAAGATCGCCATCATCGGCGCGGGTCCTGCCGGTATGACGGCGGCTTATTTCCTGCGCAGGGACGGCTATCCGGTCACTGTGTTTGAACGTGAGTGTGCACCGGGCGGCATGATGCTTCACGGAATTCCTTCCTTCCGCCTGGAAAAGGATGTGCTCAATGCCGAGATCGACGTTCTGCGTGAGATGGGCGTTGAGTTCAGGTGCGGTGTGAACGTGGGCGAGGACGTGACGATCCCGCAGCTGCGTGAGGAAGGATATAAAGCTTTCTACATTGCGATCGGACTGCAGAGCGGCGGCAGTATGCGTGTTCCCGGAGAGGACGCCGCAGGCGTGATGTCGGGCATCGATTTCATTAAAGATGTCAATCTCAGGGATAAAAAGGAACTTACCGGAGATGTCGTGGTGATCGGCGGCGGCAACATCGGCGCGGATATTGCCCGTACAGCTGTGCGCTGCGGGGCAAAGAGCGTGAAGCTGTACTGCCTGGAGTCCTATGATGAAATGCCCATGGGCGTCGAGGACCGCACCGAATGTGAGGAAGAGGGAATCGAGGTCCATGCCGGATGGGGACAGACCGAGATCCTCACTCAGGATGGACACTGCACCGGAATCCGCTTCCGGAAGTGCGTCAGCGTAAAGAATGAACAGGGAAGATTTGATCCGAAGTTCGATGATGCAGTGACAGAAGAAGCAGCCTGTGAGACGGTGATCTTCTGCATCGGCCAGAGGCCTGATTTCGGAAAACTGCTGGAAGGGACCAAAGTCGAACTGAGCCCGAGGGGCCTGATCACAGCGGATCCGGTATCCCTGCAGACTGCAGACCCGGATATCTTTGCCGGAGGCGACGTGCTCACAGGACAGAAGTTCGTGATCGATGCCATCGGTGTCGGACATGCAGCTGCCGATTCCATCAACCGGTTCGTCCATCCGGGCAACAGCATGTGGGTCGCCCGTGACAGACGGGAGTTTGTGGAACTGAATAAGGATGAGGCTCTCATCGATCTTGGCTGGGACAAGACCCCGCGCCAGAGACCGAAACGCGATCCGGAGCTGTTCAAGACCTTCTGCAATGATATGGGCGTGCTTACGGAGGAGCAGGTGAAAGCGGAGGCAGGAAGATGCCTGTCATGCGGTGCAACGGAAGTGGACGAGAACCGCTGCATCGGCTGCGGCCTGTGCACTACCAGGTGCAAGTTTGACGCGATCCATCTCCTGCGCACGCATCCCGCGGCCAGCAAGATGGTCAGCTGTGACAAGAAAGTGCTTCCGCTGGCCGGATATGCGGCAAAGCGTGCCGGCAAGATCATCATCAACAAGGTCTCGCGCAAGGGCTGATCTCATGTAAGGGAGCATTACAGGAAAAGGATCATTACACGTAAAGGTTAAGAGTGGAGGATTTCGAAATTGAAAGATCTGAAACACCTGATTTTTTTCGAAGATCTGCTGCAGGAAGCCAACAATTCTCTGATCCGGCAGGCTCAGAGTGAAGGCAGGAAGTGTATCGGGTACATGTGTGAAAATGTGCCCGAGCCGCTTCTCAATCTTCCCGGCTGCTTTTCCGCCCGGCTGCGTGCGCCAAGAACGGGATCCATGGAAATGGGGACCTATTATCTGACCAGTTTCCTCTGCGAGTATTCGCGGGCTATGCTGGAGCGGGCTCTTGAAGGGGGATTCAATTTTCTGGATGCCATGATCACGCCGGACGGTTGTTCCATGCTCAACCGCTGTGTAGAGAATATGGAACTTCTCCGGACCATGGGGGAAGGCAAGGAGGGCTTCTTCTTCGACTACATGGAGATCCCGATGAAGGCGGATTACAACGGCCTGGATCTGTATGTGCTTCAGTGCCGGAATCATATTCTGAAACCGCTGCAGGAGCACTACGGGATCGATATCAGTGACGAAGCCATCCGCAGGGCGGTAGCGCAGCACAACCGGATCTGTGAACTGATCCGGGCGATCGGGGACTTCCGCAAGGGGGAGCATCCGGTGATCACCGGATATGAGTTCAACGTGCTGACTCTGGCAAGCTACTCGGCACCGAAGGATCTGATTGAGGACAGGCTCGCCCAGACACTGGAAGAGCTTAAGGAGAGAGCATATGATCCGAAACCGTGGTACAAGGCCAGGGTCCTCGTGGTCGGCTCCGAGATCGACGATACGGATTTCATCAGGCTGGTCGAGGAGAGCGGGGCATTTGTGTGCGCCGATCGTTTCTGCTACGGTTCCCTCCCGGGACGGGATCCGATCGTACTGACGGATGAGGAAGATGCGCTGACCCAGATCTGCCGGCAGTACATGTACAGAGGGGAATGTCCGCGGTACATGAATACGGAAAAGATGGATGCGCGGCGCTCCTATGTGGATGCGCTGGCGAAGGAGTATCATGCGGACGGGATCATTTACCAGCAGATGAAGTTCTGTGACCCGTGGGCATATGAAAAGATGCTTGGTTCCCATATTCTCCGTGAAGAGTATGGATATCCCGTGCTTGCGGTGGACCGCCCTTATGCCATCGGCTCTTCGGGGCAGATGCGGACCCGTGTGCAGGCATTCATGGAAAGTATTGAGATCAAGAAGATACATGCTTGAATGCCGTGGATTCCCGAAAGGATCCTGTACCCGCATCTTAGGGAAACACTGATTAATTCTATTTTCCACCATTTAGAACTCTTCGAGCGCCTTGTGCGCTCGAAGCCGCGTGCTGCGCGGCTTCCGAAGGAAGCCTTCATCTGCGCAGCACTGCGATCCGCCGGAGGCTCTAAGGAAAAGATGCCGGGGTATTATAGTACAGGAGGATCCCGGGCGGGAAGCTTCCGGCAGGAGGATAGGCGATGGCTGTCAAAAAGGCTAAGAAAATGATAAACCCTGAGAAGATCAGGGGAGATGTGCGATACGGGGATCTCTACAAGCTCGGGGGAAAGGTCAGAAAGCGCCGCGAGTGGAGAGGCGTGAAAGATACCCTCTACGATTATTCCCGCTGGCTTGGGATCATGTTTACACTGGGTAAATTTGTCGCTGTTCCGCGCAATGTCAAAGGAATGCTGCGGTATCGCTGGATGGCGAATTATCTGGCGGTCCCCATGATGGTGGACCGGCATACCCAGGGCCTTCGCGGGGAATACCTGCGGATGTGCCATACGCAGCAGGATCTGATCATCATTGACGTGGCAAAACTGCTGAACAATCTGTTCCGGGGAGACCGCAGAATCGGAAATGATAAAGCGTTTTCCGACAAAGTGGTCCTTGTGGATGAGAATGAGATGACTGCGGTCATGATGGGCTTTCCGACCCTGAAAGGCCTGAGCAGAGAAACACCGTCCACCTATGTTTCCGTGCTGCTCAACCAGCATGCGGCGGAGCACTACATCGATGTGGCGCAGGAGTTCGGCCTTGCCGGCGATGTGTGCCCCATGCCCGAGGCGGAGGCCGGCGTATCGATCGACGACGATGCGCCTGTGCTTGGAAAATGTGCGATCCAGTGCAATACGACCTGCGACGGATCCCTTCTGGGCAATGGTGTGATCTCCAGAAGGCTTGAGAAGGAAGACGGAATCCCTGTGTTCCAGCTTCCGGCTCCTCTGCGCCACAGGGAAGACGATGTGCAGGAATACGCGGCGGAAGAGATCCGCAGAGCGATCCGGTTCATCGAGGAACAGACGGGCGAAAAATGGGACTGGGATTATTACTTTGAGTGTGCGCGAAGAGTCAACATTGCGACGAAGGCGCGCAATGAATGGCTCGATATGAACCGGACGGATTATCCGCAGATCTTCGGCTCCAACCTGGCGCTGTATACAGAGACCAACTACATGGCTATCTGCGGTAAGGTGCCGGAATTCGAGAAGGCGGACAAAAAGCTGATGAAGCTTGCCCGAAAGGCGTACGCAAAGCGTAAAATGGCCGCACCGGAGTATCGCCACAGGGCGATCGTGTGGGGCGTGCAGTCCCATTTCTACATGGATTTTCTGGTATGGCTTCTGAACTGCTGGGGGATCGTGCCGCTTACGGACATGCTCTCCATGATCAATACGGAAATGATCGCAGAGACAGATACTCCGGAGAACCGGGAGAAGGCATACTATGATATGGCATGGCTCACCGAAAATATGATCATGCGGAACCGGACGCATGGCGGTTACAGGGTCCTGCTGGATGAACTTTTTGAATTCGTCGAGATGTTCAATGCGGATATGATCATCCTCTGGGAACATATTACCTGCAAAGCCCTGGACGGAATGCACGGAATGTTTGAGGACAGAGCCAGAGAACTGGGGATTCCGCTGGTGTGGGTGGATCATCAGCTTTTTGATCCGCGTGTGGTCTCCAGACAGGGAGTCAGAGATCAGATCAACACCTTTATGAGAACGGTGATGCAGGAAGAACCTCTGGATCCGTCCCTTGAGATCCTTGAGGATGGAAATTCCTGGTAAAAAGCCGCAGGAAAATGGGAGATAAGCGTATGGCAAAGAAAGTGATGAAATGCCTGTTATACCTGCTGCTGTTTCTGTCCGGGTTTTTTATCGTGACATTCACGGTCTATTTCCTGAACCTGGACATGAAGCTGACGGCAGCGATCGAACCGCTGCTGCAGAAGCATTATGACAGAATCAGGCGGGATCAGCACCTGTAAAAAAAGAGCTGCAGAATGTATCGCAGGTGAGTCACAGGGACGTTGTTTCTGACTCATTGGGGATTACCCCAATGAGTCAGAAACAACGTCCCTGTGACTCATGTTCCATGTTCCTGTGCTCAGATCTTCATTGCGATGTCCCAGGCGCCCCAGATGGCGGAGCGCACATTTCCGACTTTCCGGCAGTCGCCGAGAAGATGGATGTGCTTTCCTTCCTCTGCGAGCGGAGTGGGATGATAGCCTACGGACATGATCACACTGTCGGCCGGCAGAGTGACGAGATTTTTGTTTTCATCCAGGATCAGAACGCTTCCTTCCCGGATCTCCTTGACGGAAGCATTGAGATACACCGGAACCTTGTTGGTTTTGAAGCAGTCGCGCAGGTAGCTGGTGTTGGCCAGGCACATGTTTTTGACTGCGATCAGGTCATCCTTCATCTCGACGATGACGGGATGCCTGCCTTTGCGGAAGAGATCGAGCGCGATCTCACACCCGGTCAGACCGCCGCCGATGATCACGACGTTTTCGCCTGCCTCCTGCTTTTCAAGCAGATAATCGGCTGCGTCCATGGCGTATTCGGAAGCGCCCGGAATGGGGATGCGGTTGGCGGCTGCACCGGTGGCGATGATGATCTCATCCGCATCGGGCAGCTGCTCGGGCGTTATTTCTGTATTGAGATGGATGCGGATCCCGGCTTTGCGGACCTGACGCTCCATCCATCGGATCAGCTGTTTGTCCTTTTCCTTAAAGGAGGGTGCAGCCGCAGCGATAAAGATGCCGCCGAGCTGACCGCTCTTTTCGTACAGATCGACTTCATGGCCGCGCCGCGCAAGCACACGTGCGGCTTCCATGCCGCCGATGCCGCCGCCGATCACTGCGACCTTCTTCGCCTTCTTCGCCAGTCTGATCCGGTATTTACCGGACTGCATGGATGCCGGATTGACTGCGCAGCGGCACATGCCGGCCGATTCGCTCAGGTCCTGATCGTTGGCGGTGCCGTTGTGTTTGGTCAGGTTGAAGCAGGCGGTATGGCAGCAGATACACGGACGGATGTCGGCTTCCCTGCCCTGCATCAGGCGGGTGACCCAGCGGGGGTCAGCCAGGAACTGGCGGCCGACTGCCATGGCATCGATGCCTCCGGCTTCGATCGCGCGGGCACCGACAGCCGGCTCCATGCGGCCTGCGCATACGACCGGGATATCGACGAACTTCCGGATATGTTCCACATCCTCCAGATTGCAGTTCTGCGGCATGTACTGTGGCGGATGCGCCCAGTACCAGGCGTCATAGGTGCCGTTGTCGCAGTTGAGCATATCATAACCGGCATCCTGCAGGAATTTTACTGCCCGTTCGGATTCTTCCATATCCCGGCCGATCTCTGTAAAGGTCTCGCCCGGCATGGCCCCGTACCGGAAGTCCTTTGTCATGGAACGGACGGAGTAGCGAAGCGATACGGGGAAGTCTTCTCCGCAGCGGTCTTTGATCTCTTTGACGATCTCTGCTGCGAAACGGTACCGGTTTTCAAAGGAGCCGCCGTATTCGTCGGTACGTTTGTTGCTGTATTTCAGGGTAAACTGATCCAGCAGATAGCCTTCGTGTACCGCGTGGACTTCAACACC
>CACZZH010000040.1 GCA_902785635.1 uncultured Lachnospiraceae bacterium | reverse complement strand
GGAACCGATAAGATAACGAACAAAATCGCTGAAAGCGATTTCGTGAGTCCTATATCAGGAAGCGGCAGCTTCTCATAATATTCCCTACTCCCCCGATGGCGCGCATGCCGTCTGCTTGATTGAAATCGTGAATGCGGAAACATATAAAAGGATCCGGCCGTACGCCGGATCCTTTCCGAATTGCAGCTGTGAAGTACCTTACGGTCCTTCAGCAGTTATGAAAAATCTTTATCTCTGAGAATCACCCGTCCGACCTCATCATAACGCTTTTTCCCGCCGAACAGTTTTCTTCCGAAGCCGGATGCTTTTGTCATTGCGCGGTCCATCACCTCGTTGACTGCTGTAATGGACAGCTGCTGTCCGTTTTCAAGATCTTCCATCATGCTCTGCACTTTGGCTGTCAGCACTTCTCTGGAGGTATCACTCAGGGCAAAATCACGGCTGTCGGCATATGCTTCTCCGAAACCGGCCAGCTCCTGGGCAGTGTATGAAGGAATATAGATCTCAGAAGTAAATTTCATGGTCAGTCTGGGATGACGCATCAGAAGATCATGGACATAGCTCTGCTCATCCTCAAAGATCACCACCAGGCCGTCTGTCCGGAACTCCATGGCAGTTGTCAGCTGATCCGCGATACTGTCGTCAAGATCACCGGCTTCTTCTACGATCAGTACGCCTCCGGCGATCTTTGCAACAGTCGCAGCAATATCCTTCCGGTTAAGATCCGTGGAATAGATCCTGGCCATCTTGACATATTCCTGACCTTTTTCCTGGGCGATCGCTTTCGCAAGGGCCATCGCAAGAGTCGTCTTACCTGCTCCATGTCCGCCGAAGATCAGGATATTTCCGGTACGTGAAGTCCGGTCTGCTCCCTTGGTAAGTGTCTGACGGATCGCAGAAACGATCTGGTTTTCCATACCTCGTACATTCAGGAAACCCTCAAACAGATCCCGGAGTTCTTCCTTCAGCATCGGTCCTCTCGGAGCAGCCGTCTGCTGCCGGATGTTCTCTTCCGGTCCTGCAGCATCCTGCGAACTATCCTTCTGCATTTCTCCGGTCTGCGGACTGCTCTCTGAACGTTCCGGTCTGCTTTCATCTCCCGGTTCCCGGCTTTCGGATACAGGGTTCTCCTGATCACCGGTTTCCGGAGCGGCATCCCCTTCTTTGGTTTCGGTATTTACAGGGATCTCTTCATTCGCAGCCGTCTGCTGTTTGATATTCTCTTTCAGGAATTCAGGCATACTGCCGACCGCGGAATCTACTCCTGCCGCATCCCGGCTGATGGCTGAGAGCAGATCCTTATCCAGTGCTCTTCTTCCGTACATACTTGCGATCTGCTCGGTGGGAATACGCCTGGTTCTGGCGGCAATGATTTCTTCCATCGTTTTATCACGGAAGGATTCTGCTGCTTCTGCCGGCTTCTCCATCAAAGCTTCTCTCAGATCATCATCTGTCAGAGAGCCATGCTTTACACTGGCTTCCCGAACATCGTCCTCTCCGGACCGGAACTCCTTTGTTTGCTGCAGTGAAACCTTTTGTGTATCGCCCGTTTCGTCTGCCTGACCTCCGGATATTTCATCGCTCTCTTTCCGGATAACTTCCTCAGGCTGTCCGGATGCATCGTCCTGCTGCCGGACTGCCTCTTCTCCGGTTCCCGGTTCATCAAGTCCTGCGGAACCATCCATGTCCCCTGCTTCTTCCGGCTGTGCATCGATCACGATTTCTGTCATAGCGGATGCCACATAATCTTTGTGTTCCCCATCGCCGGCAGCCCGCTCTTCCGAAGCTTCTTCTTTCTTTGATGAGTTTTCCGGGGTAATGCCCATATTCAGGAGTGCCTCATCCACAGCGGAGAGGACCCCCGGAGAATCCTGATTATACGGAACCGCCTTTGCGGCTGCTTCACGTACTGCATCCCCGCGTTCTCCCATGGAGAGAAGGATATCATCGATCGTCAGCTTTCCGGCTGCCTGCTTACGCTGCAGGTCAGGCATACGCAGTTTCGGAATGCGCAGACGGGATTCCCGTTCAATGGCCTGATCCTTTTTGGATTCCTCGATCAGATCATCCATTGCCTGCTCGGTCTCATCCACATATTCCAGGCGGCCCACATTTCCAATGATCTCCCGCATATCTCTGGCGATATCCGTCTGAAGTTCTTCTTTTGTTTTCTGCCTGACCGGCTCCGCCGGCTGTGCTTCCTGCATCTCCTGCGCAGCTTCTTCCGGCTGTGCCTCCTGCATCTCCTGCGCGGTTTCTTCCGGCTGTGCCTCCTGCATTTCCTGCGCGGTTTCTTCCGGCTGTGCCTTCTGCGTCTCCTGCGCAGTTTCTTCCGGCTGTGCCTCCTGCATCTCCTGTGCAGCTTCTTCCGGCTGTGCTTCCTGCATTTCCTGCGCAGCTTCTTCCGGCTGTGCCTCCTGCATTTCCTGCGCAGCTTCTTCCGGCTCCAAAGCTTTTGCCGGTTCTGATTCTGCTGCAGTCTCTGCCTTTTCCGAAGCTTCTGCTGCAGCCGAAGCTTCTGCGTCTTCCCCGTATGCTTCCTCTGCAGGCATTTCCGGTTCTTTTTCTTCTATGGCTGATACTTTTTCTTCTTCTGCCGGTCCCTCATCCGGCTGCGTTTCTGTTTCGATGGCCGCTGCCTGAACATTCCCGTCTTCCTGTACGGACGATTTTACTTCCGACTCCTGCTCCCTGGCTGCCTGTGCAACAGCCTCTGCGATCTCTTTCTCCGTATCCTCGATGATCGAATCCGCCAGAGTCGTTTCGTCTGTCCCGACCATCTGCTTCTCCTGGCCGATCTCTTCGAGTTCCCGTTCTTCATCCTCTACGGCAAAACGACCGTCATAGATCTCCTGCTGCTTTGGTGTCAGTGCAGCATATCTGCGTTTCAGTTCCAGTGCTTTGATCACATATGTCCCGCTGTGGAACCAGAGGACCAGGTCATCGCATGCAGCGATGCATTCCTGCATCCTGTCCGCTTCCCGATACAGCTTAGCCAGTTCATATGCATATTTTTCGTTGTATTCCTGATCGAGATATTCCTTCAGGATGTCGATCTGTTCATTGACAGAGGATCCTCTGCCGCGGTAGATCTTGTACTTCAGGATATAACGGTTAAGATCATTCGGAGCAGCCTGCACATATTCTGTGTAATAGCCGATCGATTCATCGAACTGACGAAGCGCGATCGTCACTTCCACCAGACGGTACAGTACCGTACGGCTCATAGGAGATCTGCGGTATGCGCGCAGCAGAAGTACCTTGCTGTCCTCATAACGATCGACCGCCTCATACACCTCACTGATCATACAGAGTGTGTTGACATTGCGGACCTTTTTCCATTCGATCTGGTCAGCAACAGATGCAGCTTCCACATAATTTTCCTGTTCGATCAGCTGTTTGATCTCTTCCAGCCTGACCTTGTATTCATTTTTATCCAATCTGCTCACCTCTGTATTTTCAATGTTTATTTTTTCCAGGTACTGCGTGTAAACAGGATCAGTACCGGGAAGAGCTCCAGTCTTCCGGCTATCATGTCAAACGTCAGAACGATCTTCGACAGATACGACATCCCGGCAAAGTTTGCCGAAGGTCCGACCTTTGACAGTCCGGGACCGATATTGTTCAGCGTAGCCGCGACTGCTGTAAAGGATGTTTCCAGGTCGAAGTTATCCAGCGTAATGATCAGGAATGAGAATACAAAAACAAATAAATATGTGCACAGAAATACATTTGTCGCCCGCAGAACAGAATGTTCAAGCTGCCTGCCGTCTACCTTGATCTTCCGCACACTGTTGGGATGAATGTAGGAAAGGATCTCTTTTTTAAGGGTCTTTGCCATGATCAGCACACGGGAGACCTTAATACCTCCGCCTGTACTGCCGGCGCAGGCTCCGACAAACATAAGCGTCACCAGAAGACCTTTGGAGAAGGATGGCCACAGATTGAAATCTGCTGTCGAAAATCCGGTCGTCGTAATGATAGATCCCACCTGGAATGCCGCGTCCTTGACTGCGATCCATGTATGCGGATACATCCCGTTGATATTGATGCTGATCAATATGATCGATGCGATGATCACGGAAAAATATGCGATCACCTCAGACATCCCCAGGAGATCCTTGAATTTCCTCTGATAGATCAGGAAATAGGCATTGAAGTTCACTCCGAACAGGATCATGAAGATCGTGATGACGACCTGCTGATAGACCGTCACTCTGGCCATGCTGTCATTCAGGAAGCCAAATCCACCGGTGCCGGCCGTTCCGAAAGCAGTGAGCAGTGACTCATACAGCGGCATTCTCCCGGCGAGAAGGAACAGGATCTCGATCAGAGTGATCACCATATACATGGAGTAAAGCGCTCCTGCCGTGTTCTTTACCTTCGGCACCAGCTTCTTCACGGAAGGTCCCGGGCTCTCCGCTTTCATCAGGAACATATCGCTCCCGCCCGCAAGGGGAAGAATGGCGATCACAAACACAAGTACGCCCATTCCGCCGATCCAGTGCGTAAAGCTTCGCCAGAAGAGCAGACTTCGCGGCCAGCTCTCTACATCCGAAAGGATACTTGCTCCCGTGGTGGTAAACCCGGATGCCGTCTCAAACACCGCATCGATCATATGCGGAATATACCCGGAGAGCCGGAACGGAAGCGCTCCGAAAAGGCTCAGAACAAACCAGGAAAGGGCTACGATCACAAAACCTTCCCGGGAATACAGTCTTTTCTTCTTCGGTTTGAAAAATACTGCAAACATACCGAAGCAAAGGCAGATCAGCATTGTGATCACAAGGCTCAGTCCGTCCTTCTCTCTGTAGATCAATGCACACAGTGACGGTGGGACCAGGAACAGCGCTTCAAAAGAAAGAACCCAGCCCAGGCAGTAAAACACAATTCCATAGTTCATAATTTTTCTCTTCCCGCCGGAACCAGGATCTCCTTCCGGCCATTTTCTTCTGGTTTTCCTCTGTCTGAAACGCTCTGTATGCGTTCACAGAGGTATGTACGAAAGAAAAGCTTTCAAGCTCAACGCAGAATATCGTTGATATCATTCAGACCGCGGCGTGTCGTTACGATCACCACCGTATCTCCTGTCTGCATGACATCCTGACCTCTGGGAAGGATGATCTTTCCATTGCGGTTGATGCAGGCTACCAGAATATTGTCCTTAAGCGTTACATTCTGAAGCGGTACGCCATTCATCCTGAAGCCCTCCTTCACATGGAACTCCAGTGCCTCAGCTTTGTTGTCCACGATCCAGTGGAGCGTTTCCACATTGCTGTCGAAGGAATTGCGGCGGGCACGTACATACTGAAGGATATACTCAGCCGTCAGACTTCTGGGATGGATCGTCGTATCCAGGTCCAGAGAAGAGATCACATCCTCAAACGCGATCTTGTTGATTTTGGTCACGATCTTTCGCACGCCGGCTTTGCGGGCATACAGAGAAAGAATCACATTTTCTTCATCAAAGTCCGTCAGCGCTACAAGACCTTCCGTTGATTCGATATCTTCCTCAAGGAGCAGCTGCTGGTTGCTTCCGTCTCCGTGAATGATGGAAGCCTTCGGAAAACGCTCACTCAAAAATTCACAGCGGTTAAAGCGCTTCTCGATCACCTTGACCGAAATACCGGCATTCAGGAGCATGTCGCACAGATAAAAACCGATATCGCCGCCTCCGACAATGATCACATTCCGTACTTTATTTGTCTGCAGCCCGATCTTCCGGAAAAAGTTTTCCTCCTCCCGCGCCTCGGAAACGATGGAGATCACATCTCCCGCATGCAGTACACAGTCACCGTTCGGGATCTCGATATTTCCGTTGTGTTCTACGGTACATACCAGAACAGCGCAGTGCAGCTTTGCATGCATTTCCACCAATGTAAGTCCGTCCAGTATGGATCCCTCCGGAATGCGGAAACGCAGCAGTTCTACCCTTCCCTTCGCAAATGTATCGATCTCGATCGCCGAAGGGAACTTCATCACTCTGGCGATCTCGCGGGCTGCCGTCTGCTCCTGGTTGATGATCATGGCCAGCCCCAGCTCTTCCTTCAGAAAGCTGATCTCCGTACTGTACTCCGGATTGCGCACCCGGGCGATCGTATGGCAGTGACCTGCCTTGCGTGCAGAGAGACAGCAGAGCAGATTCAGTTCATCCTGCTTCCAGTAGGACATTATAGCTTGCGCCGTTGCCCACTGTACCCATGATGTCGTAGCGGTTGCAGAGCAGCTCCACAAGCGCCTCATCTTTGTCAATTATTGTAATATCATTTCCTTCGCTGGAAAGAACCGCTGCCAGTTCCTCACCGACTTTTCCGCAGCCAACAATAATGATCTTCACTTTCTCTTTCCTCCGCTATGGTGTCCTTTTTAATTCACAATGAAGAAATAAACACTGATTCAATTTACTATACCACCTTTTCCGTTTCTTTTCCATATAAAAAAGAGTGCACATCCTGCCGGAGGCTTTTTTTCATAGGAAATTCGACGGAATTTCCTATGAAAAAAAGCGGTCAGGAAGTTTTTCCTGACCGCCGCTATATTCAATTTTATCTATATAAATGGTTCCGGTTTCCTTTCTGACCGGCTTCTGTATTTTCTGATTACTGACCGGAGGAATTTTCCTGCATATATCTGATGATACCTTCGCCCTGTTCTCCTCTTCCTGTCGGGGAAACAATCGGTAGAACGGTCTCCGATATTCTAGTAGTCCCATAAATCCATTTCTAAATCTCCGCCGTCTTACCGGCAGCCATCCTAAAAAAATGTCTCCATAGATCTTCTAAAAATGAATTTGAGGTGTAGACGTTGCCAACTTGCAGCACCTTTTCCGGACTTTAGTTCTTCTCTCCGATCTTACGATAAATCCGTTCTATTTGAAAATCCGGGAAAAAAGGTTGTTTCTGCAGGAATTAACTGCCAGCCGGCATACATTCCACGCCTTTGCATATTCCATGTCCAAAGGTCTCAACCTCCTTTCCTTCTGCTTATGCAGTCTGCTTAGTACCCGTGGACCTCTCCGGCATTTGTTTTATCCTTTGAGCAGGTACTGTTTTTAAGTAACTGTATAGTACCACACGGTTAAGGTTTTGTCAACGCTTTTTTCGGCTTTTCCGGGTATTTGTCTCCCTTTTGCCGAAACTCATTGTCTTATTCTGTTATATTTTCTAAATAATTGTTATTTTCTGAATATTTCGTACAGCTACGTGTTTTACAGGAATTGACTTCCTGCCTTTTCTTTCGTTTACGATATTCCCACGTCATCCGGCAGTCTCTTACTGATCGTTACCGCTGTGGAACCGGCTCCGATATGGCAGGCAACGCTCAGGGAAAGCGGATCAAAATGGACATCATGAGACGGATACGCCGCACGCACTTCATTCATCCATTTGGCTGCTTCCTCCGGACCGCAGGTATAAGCTCCGGCGATCACTGCGTCTTCCGGATGATCTGCAAGCCCAAACCGTTCCCGCAGATCCTTATCGACCGCAGCAAGCATCGTTTCCTGGGCATGTCTCATCGTCCGGCATTTCGCGTAGGAATCCAGTTTTTCACCCTGAATCTGGAGAACGGGTTTAATACGAAGAAGTGTTCCGATGGCAGCTGCCGCCGGAGTAATACGCCCTCCCCGTTTCAGATAGACAAGCGTATCGACCGTAATGTAGATGCTGGAATCAAAGCGGGTCTTTTCCAGATACTGCTGAATCCGGGCAGCATCCATCCCTCTGCGGGCAAGCTCAAGGGCATCCAGGACAGACTGTCTCTGTGTTACAGAGATTCTCTGATTGTTCACAACGAACACCTTGCCCTCAAATTCATCCTCCGCCAACATCCTGGCCGTCTGAAAGGAACTGGAAAGGCCGCTGGACATGGGAATATATACGACCTGATCGTGATCCTGCAAAAGCCTCTTCCACAGGTCGATCACGTCGCCGGGAGCCGGCATGGACGTACTGATCTTCGCGTCATGCTCCAGCTTATGATAGAACTCCTCCTGTGTGAGATTGATTCCCTCAAAGTACAGCTTATCATCGATATAGAAAGGCATGGGAATGACACTGACTCCCAGTTCTTTTCCCTGTTCCTGTGTGATACCGCTGTTGCTGTCGGTAACGATTGCAATCCTTCCCATCACCTATAATCCTCTTATCCGTTTCGGCAGAAAAACCTGCTATTCTGAAAAGACTGCCGTTTCCGTTCACGAAAACGGCAGTCCTGTTCAAATGCTGAATTGTCAAGACTCGTCTGCGTCTATTAAGCCTGGCCGTTGCTGCCCAGAACCTCAATGATCTTATGAGCAACGATGTCCTTCACATACTTGCGGCCATCGCCGATATACTGTCTGGGATCGAAATGATCCGGATGCTCAACAAAGTGCTGACGGATACCGGCTGTCATGCCAAGGCGAAGATCGGAGTCGATGTTGATCTTGCAGACTGCACCCTTTGCAGCCTCACGAAGCTGTTCCTCAGGAATACCGATAGCATCTTTCAGAGCGCCGCCGTTTGCGTTGATGATCTTAACATATTCCTGCGGAACGGAAGAAGAGCCGTGCAGAACGATCGGGAAGCCCGGAAGTCTTCTGGCAACCTCTGCCAGGATGTCCAGACGAAGCTTCGGATTCTGACCCGGTTTGAACTTGAAAGCGCCATGGCTGGTTCCGATCGCGATCGCCAGAGAATCAACGCCGGTCCTCTTAACGAATTCCTCAACCTGATCCGGATCGGTGTACATCGCCTTGTCCATCTCAACGCTGACTTCGTCTTCCACGCCGCCCAGAGTTCCCAGCTCAGCTTCTACTACAACGCCGCGTTCATGCGCATACTCGGCAACTTTTCTGGATTCTTCGATGTTCTCTTCGAAGGAATGGCTGGAGTAGTCGATCATAACGGAGGTGAAGCCGCCGTCTACACAATCCTTGCAGGTTGCGAAATCTGCGCCGTGATCCAGATGCAGAGCGATCGGGATGGAGGAGGTCTCAACAGCTGCCTCTACAAGGTGCTTCAGATATGCGTTCTTGGCATACTTTCTTGCGCCTGCGGAAGCCTGAAGGATAACCGGGCTCTTGAGCTCATCCGCTGCTTCTACGATCGCCTGAACGATCTCCATGTTGTTAACATTGAATGCACCGATGGCATATCCGCCGGTGTAAGCCTTTTTGAACATTTCGGTTGTGGTTACTAATGCCATAACAAATTCCACCTTTCTGTAGACGATTGCCTGTTTGAATTCACTAATTCAGAGTCATTATATCCTCTTTTGGGTTGCTTGGCAACCTTGGATTCAAGCGGAACAAACAGCACAGGAAACTTTTTCGTTTCCTGTGCTGTTTCATACTTTTACTGAATATTTACTTTATATTTACTTTCTTCTCCTGCGAAGGATCAGGACCGCAAGCAGGATCACTGCAGCGCTTCCTCCGAGGATGCCTAACAGCGGAAGGATCGGCGTATCGTCTCCGGTACGGGATGCCACTCCGGCAGTCGCATCATTGGAGATCTCCTGGGCTTCCGCAAGCGCGGTCCGGTCTCCCGCAAATCCTGAGGAGCTGTTGAGCAGGCGCTGTTCCTGCGCCCCTCCGGAAATGATATCGTTGGTCACCACGACCTCCGCCTTCGGATTCTTCGCATTCAGCGTCACCTTTGCAACGTTTCCGCTCTGACCGTTGATGGAAATATTGTATCCTGTAGATGTTCCGGAAGTGACCGGATTGCCCTCCCGGTCAGTCTCTGCAAAGTACAGCGTCACTTCATGTGTCGCGACCTTATCCAGCCGTACCGTCATGGGCTTGCTGGATTCCTGGCTGGAATTGCGCAGCGCAATTGCCCGGACGGAAGTAGATACGGTTCCGAGCAGGTTCGACTTTTTGATATCCTCACTCTTGAAGATACCGATGTAGTAAGCTGCATTCACGCGCATCGGGGATCCCTTGTAAGTCACCCTCTTGGTCAGTGTAAGAGTTGCCTCTCCTGCCTCCTCTGATTCCTTCTCACCCACCTCCTGATTCGTAATGGTGAGAAGTGCCGGCTGGGTCTGGCTCCGGGTAAGAGTGACTGCTCCGTTCTGTGCGCTGTAAGTGATCTTATACTTATCACCGTTCTTCAGCAGATTTCCGTCTTCATCGACTTCACGGATGCGCAGAGTCCTTGTCTCCTGGGGCATTGACAGGGATATCGTCTTTTCTCCTGCAGACGCTCCGTTCATTGCTATCACATAGGGCTCCGGACGGACGATCTTTCCGTCCTGCTCCTTTGTCCCGAGCGGATAGGATCCGTTCTCCGAAAATACGTAGAAGAAGAACTGTCCGGAGGAAGCCTTGTCGGCGCCTTTTTCATCCTTCAGCTGTTTCTGTACCGTCAGCTGTGCGAAATATGCAGCTCCGTCAGGCATCTTAAAGTAATGATTGGAGGCAGTGACTGTATGCGTCCTGCTGGTCGTTCCCTGAATCTCCACAGAATCCACATCGTATTCTACATAGTACGGATCCGTGGCTTTCTTTTCCTTCTTTTCCGTGCCGGCCAGTTTCCCGTACTGGTCTGTCTCTCCTACATAGTAGGTTCCGGGCTCCAGACCGGTAAATGTTGTGGATGCCTCTGTGACAGCGCCTTTTACAAAGCGGATCGTACGTATCTCGCTGACACGGTTCTTCCTCTTCGCATCAGAAAACAGAGCCATGTAATAAACTGCCCCGCCGGGAATATAAATACTGCTGTTGCCCTCGTACTGCTTCTTGATCACCTGAATCTGATCCGAATTTGTAGTCTCACCGGAAGTTTTTTTCTCATTCAGCATCCGGATCGTTTTTGTATCGAAAGCAAGTCCTCCGGTCTTCCGGTCATAGGTCAGCGTCACCTTATAATCCGGTGAACCGTAGATCTTATAGGTCGCATCCTTCCCGTCGGCGGCCTTTGTGGGCGGAGTTAGTTCGGATACCGTAAGTGTCGCTTTCCCTTTCTCCTTCAGGCGCTCTTCCAGAGCCGCGTTGAGACGCAGATCGATCACCGCCAGATGAGCCAGAGAGTTCTTTGACTCACCGAGAGAATGAGCGATCTTGCTTCTCTTCGTCTCTCCGTCACTGTTCACCCAGGTGATCCCCACCAGAGTTCCATCCGACATACGGATCACGTAGGCTGCCCCGGGAAGAGGTGTCTTTTCGTCATCCTTGTCCGCTGCCGTTACCGTGAGATAGGTCCGCAGAAGCTTATGGATATACCGGAAATTCAGCACGTTGCCGGTCGCTGCCTTTGCCGCTGTGGAACGGCGCACCCTCACATTTCCGTACTTATCCTGCCACAGGATCAGCTGCTTGACCGGGTTCACAAAATAGCCGGCCGGAACCGTGGTCTCTTCCACGGTAAACGTTACTTCCTTACCGCTGGCAAGCGCGCTTGAAAGTGCCGGATAATTTGCCGGATCGACCACAAGTGCAGTTGCTCCGTCGGATGTGACTGAGGCGGTCAGCGGCTTTTTATCCGTACCGAGAATGGCATTTCCCGCTTCGTCCTTCAGGGTAAACTCCGCAGCAAGATAAGAGTAACCGCTCTTGCTCGAAGAGCTTTTCACCTCAGCACTGAGCATGATGGTGAAATCCGTGAGCAGATCACGGTAATAGAACTCTGCTGTCTTATTGATCTTTATATTGCCGTTCGCATCCCTCGTGATCGTCAGAGGATATTCCGTACGGTTTGCATAGAAGCCTTCCGGCACCTCCGCAAGGACCTGAACCGAAACACTTTCTTTTGTTCCCGGCGCTTTTGCAAACACGCCGTATTCTGCCGGATCAAATGTCCATGTCACAATGCCGTTCGCATTTGTGAGGGCTTCCAGCTCTTTTCCGCCGGAGGACTTCAGCACGGTCCCTTCGACATCTGCAAGTCTGTAGACAGCCGCCCCTTCGAAGGGGTTCGTCTTGTCGGTTCCGTACCAGGAATCCACCGTTACCGTAACTTCTTCATGCTCCTTCGGTGTGATGGTCAGAGTCCCGGGAACAAAGCTGCTTCCGTCTGCTTTATAATTCGCAGTAACGTCATTCCCGTTCTTATCCAGGATCAGAGCCGTACCCTTTATGGTAAATTTACCGACGTAGCTGCCCGCATTCGTCCCGCTGGCAAGATAAGACACGATCTCCGTATTGAGAGAGTGATCCGCCGCAAGGCCTTCATTCTCCCCTTCGTCCGGCGTTATGCCTGTCAGGGCTTTTAACGCGCCGTCATACGTTACAGCAGCGCTTTCTCCCGTAAAGGTAACAGGACGCTGCGTGACCGTCAGGGTACCGGGTGCCTCTGTTATTTTATAATTGGCAGTAACATCATTCCCATCCTTATCCCGGATCAGTTCTGCTCCCGGATTGGTAAATGTTCCTATATAGCTGCCTGCGTCCGTTCCGCTGGCCAGATAGGACACACCGTTCAAATCGAAGGTATGGCCTTCCAGCAGGCCTTCATTCTCCCCTTTATTCGGCGTTATGCCTGTCAGGGCCTTTAACGTGCCGTCATACGTTACAGAAGCGCTTTCTCCCGTAAAGGTGACCGGGCGCTGCGTGATCGTCAGTGTACCGGGTGCCTCTGCTATATTATAATTGGATGTAACATCGTTTCCATCCTGGTCCCGGATCAGTTCTGCTCCCGGATTGGTAAATGTTCCCGTATAGCTGCTTGCGTCCGTTCCACTGGCCAAATAGGACACACCGTTCAGATCGAAGGTATGGCCTTCCAGCAGGCCTTCATTCTCCCCAGTATTCGGCGTTATGCCTGTCAGGGCCTTTAATGTGCCGTCATACGTTACAGCGGCGCTTTCTCCCGTAAAGGTGATCGGACGCTGTGTGATCGTCAGAATACCGGAGATGATCTGCGGAGCAGGATCGTACAGACCTTCATTTGTCAAACTATACGTGATCGTATTCACATCTCCGGCGGTGACATCCGTAACAGCCGGAACCTTTTCATCTGTCGCATCGATGATCAGAATATCTCCCGTTCCCGGAAGAGTATAAGTGAATACCTGACCGCTGCTTCCGCTTGGCTGGACTTCCTCACCGCCAAATGTAACCGTATATTCTGCCTTTCTGTGCGGTTTTCCGTCGTATACCCAGCTTCCGTCTGCTGATGTGATCGTAAGCTGCTTCTTATAATCTTCATCAGCAGCCCGGTCTGTTCCTGCATCCGGCTGCTCCTGTCCTTCTTCACCGATTCCATCCGGAAGGAACTCCGGTATCAGAATCGTTTCTTCAGCCAGAAGTTCATCGGACCAGCTAAAGAGCATTGTCTGGAAGACTGCCTCTTCCTTCAGCGTCATCTTGTCGGTCAGTGCCGCGCCAAGCAGAGCCTTTTCCACGGTAAGGCTGCCTTCCGGCAGGATCCAGGTGCCGCCTGCGGCTTCCTTCATTACTGCTTCGCCCTTATACGGAACAAATCTGCCGTTCTCCCAGGCTGTCACATTATAGAGGACCCGGGCATATGCGTCCTCAGCCGGCAGTTTTTCTTTACGCTCCCGGTCGTCATCACGCACTTCGAATATCGGAAGTTCCAGCGGCTGTTCACTGTCGTACGCCACTATGTTGATCAGGATGCGTTTTTCCGTCACATCCAGCCAGTTCCCGGTCTCGTCCAGGACCGGAATGACCGGCGTCAGAGATATGGAGCCGTACTCATCCGCATAAAGGTTGATCACTTCATATTCATCGGAACTTGTGGCATTCGCCAGTTTCAGGGAAATATCCGAAAGATCTTCCAGCATTCTGCGGATCTCTTCCCTGTCAGGGGCAGAGCCTGCTGTTCCATAAAAAGCCAGCTCATCTTCTCCGGAGAACGTATGGATCCCTGTCTCCGGTTCTGCCAAAGCGCTTCCTTCTTCGGCCGTTCCGGAGAAAGTATCGGAAAAGCTCTCCCCTGCCAGATTGCCCGCCGCTGTATTCACGGCAGCTTCTGTTGTATTTCCGGGATCTTCCAGTTCGTTTGTCAGAATAGGATAGGAAAAATATTTTACAAGCTCGAGCTCCTTTTCAATTTCCTTACCGGTCAGCTCATCGCCTGTATTGCTCCGGTTCTGGACACCCGCAAACGCAATGACAGCACCTTCCGGCACATCGATCTCCGCTGCGTACAGCCAGCCGATTCCATTCTCATCATATTCAAGTCCCGGTCGGCCGAGCGACTCCATCCACGGCTCCATCTGATATACAGCGGCTTCACCTTCCATGTATGGCGAGAGGCCCAGACTGCTCGGGTAATCGAACCGGATAACGACATGCATCGCATTCTGCGGATGCAGCTCAGTCTCCCCGTCCATGATCCGGATCCGGAAAAACTCCGCCCCGGCCAGAACACGATGGCCATGCGCTAATTCCTGTTCCAGCAGGACATTATAGCCGGCTCCCTGTCTTGCAGCATCCAGCCATGTCACTTCCACCAATGCGGTCTCAGGAAGCAGATCCCCTCCGGTCAGCTGTACATCAACAGAAAGTCCTCCGCCGCTGCTGAAGAAATGATCCGTCATCACTTCCGTAAGCGCCTCGGTCTCTTCTGTTTCGTCTTCCGGAATCTCGATCAGATCTGCCGGTATCAGCGGCTCTGTTCCGGGCTGCTCGGTCTGAGGAGCCTCCGTCTGCGGGGCTTCCGTCTGCGGGGCCTCTGTCTGCGGAGCTTCCGTCTGCGGAGCCTCGGTCTGAGGGGCTTCCGTCTGAGGCGCTTCCGTCTGCGGGGCCTCTGTCTGGGGCGCTTCCGTCTGAGGCGCTTCCGTCTGAGGCGCTTCCGTCTGCGGCGGTTCTGTCTGCGGCGGTTCTGTCTGCGGCGGCTCCGTCTGCGGCGGTTCTGTCTGAGGCGGTTCTGTCTGCGGCGGTTCCGTCTGCGGTTCTTCCGCCTGCGGCTCCTCCCCTACGACCGGATCCTCTGCCGGATCATTTTCCTGATATTCATTTCCGGCTAACCCGTCTTCTTCATATAATTCGGCAAATGCCTGAGCCTCTGTGTTCCATTCTTCCGAAACATCTGAGGCCTTTGCTGTAACCGCTGTACCACTCTGTGAAAACAGCATCGCTGCTGCCATGATCGCTGCCAACACCTTATTTGATCGACATCTCATCCGGTCCTATCCTCCCAAAAAGAATCTTTTTGCTGTCTTCTCCCCTGACAGCCGGCCCGTATCTACATCCTGTATACAGTTTCGCAGAATAAGCCATGTTTAGTATAGCCTTTTTTCCCTGTTATGTAAATCATGGAAATACTGTAAATATAATTAAAATTTCTCGTCAAAAACAGTATAGTCCCTTTCAAACAGTTCTTCCATTACCTGCGGCCAGAGAAATTCGGCAGGTACTTTTTCCAGCAGCTTTTCTCCCACAAACTTTCTGCTTCTGCTCCTGTATTTCGGAAGGTGATTGCGCTCAAGCAGCCGGTCCATCTCACTGCGCCAGAGAAGTGAAATTTTCTTCTTTTCCTGTACTTTCGGATTGTCTCCGGGTTCGCGTACTGTATAAAAATCCATTTTTCCGTTCATATATTCTGCCGAAAGGATTCCCCACCATTCCGGAACATGCTCTTTTATATGAAGCGCATGGGTGGATCCTACCACGACCATGTTCCGGTCGTAATACTGGTCGTAGTACCTCACCTGTTTTGCCAGTCGGGTGTATGTATCCGCATCACTTTTGATCTCGATACCGTACATATGCTGCGGTGTGATCATCACCACATCCGCGCGGGCACGTCCGGTATTTTTCTCCTCCAGTATGCGGATCTTTCCATATGTTTCCTCCAGATAATCGAACAACGGCTCCCGGATGTCCGCGTCATGTGTAATATGTAAGCTCTTTTCTTCCATAGTTGTGTGACTTATATCTCCGGTTTCGTGACCCTTATCTCCCGATCTCTCTCCCGGTACTGTTTCAGTATGATCCATCATGAGACAAAAAGGGCGGTTCCGCGCGCAGCGTCCCGAGACCTGCTGCACACAGAACCGCCCTCTGTATCGGCTGACATTGCACCAGCCTCCTGTCATTTCCTTTATGCCTGTGCCTGCTGCTCTTCCATCGCCTTCAGGAACGCATTGAGCCTTGCCTCCATCAGATCCGGATCAATGCCATGCACATAGCATGCCTCGGTCAGAGACTCTGCCTGAGATGCGGGACAGGTAACGCAGTGCATTCCGCCTGCCATCAACACGCCTGCCATATTCGGATTGATCTGAAGGATCTCGCCGATGATCATATCTTTTGTAATCTTTTTATCCATCTTTTTTGTCTGGAACTCCCTTCTTCAATGCACATTGTGCTGTCAGCTAAAGACCTGGCTTCTGCCAAGCAGAATTCATTGTAATGCGAAATTCCCGATTTTGCAATATCAAGATATGACTAACCTGTGTATCAATCAACTATCAAAGTTTTCAGTTGGCGAACTTCAGGATTCTATATTACAATCATTACCAGAAGCGGCGAACTCTATAAATTTAACCAAGGCCGCATAATAAGGAGGATTATATTATGGCATATGTAATTAGCGACGACTGTGTATCCTGTGGAACCTGTGCAGCAGAATGCCCGGCAGAGGCAATCAGCGAAGGCGATGGAAAGTACGTTATTGATGCAGACAGCTGCCTGGATTGCGGTACCTGCGAAGCAGCATGCCCGACCGGAGCAATCTCCGCTGAATAAGTATTCATAATTAACAATAAAAAGGAAGACAGGTGATCATCTCCTGTCTTCCTTTTTTAGTTCTTATTTCAGCAGAGATTCCTTTGCGCTGAATGTGGTGGGATCTACTTCGATCTTCACCCGGTCCAGATGCCAGATCTCATTTACATATTCTTCGATCGTACGGTCGGATGTGAACTTTCCGCTGCTGGCCACATTCAAAATAGCCATCTTTGCCCAGCGTTCCTCATCTCTGTATGCTTCTTCCACGCGGTGCTGTGCTTCTGCATAAGAACGGAAGTCTGCAAGAATGAAGTACTGGTCGGCTCTTCCGTATTTGCCGGAAAGCAGGGAGTCATAGATCTCACGGAACATCTCCATATCACCGTTCGAGAACTGACCGTTGATCAGCTGCATCAGTACACGGCGGATCTCCTGGTCTGTATTGAAGTAGTAGGTAGGATCATATCCTCCGTTGTTCTCAAAGTTGATGACCTGTTCGGAGGAAAGGCCGAAGATAAATGCGTTCTCCTCACCAACCTCTTCCACGATCTCCACATTGGCGCCGTCCATGGTGCCGAGAGTGGGTGCGCCGTTGAGCATGAATTTCATGTTGCCGGTACCGGATGCTTCCTTACTGGCTGTGGAGATCTGCTCGGACACATCGGATGCTGCAAAGATGATCTCTGCATTAGAAACGCGATAGTCCTCGATGAACACGACCTTCAGCTTTCCGCGGATGGATGCATCATGGTTGATGACATCTGCTACGGAGTTGATCAGCTTAATGGTAAGTTTCGCACGGCGATATCCTGCAGCGGCTTTTGCGCCGAAGATAAATGTCCTCGGATAGAAATCGATCTCCGGATGATCCTTGATCTGGTTGTACAGATACATTACATGCAGGATATTCAGCAGCTGCCGTTTATACTCATGCAGACGCTTAACCTGTACATCAAAGATCGAACGCGGATCCACATCAATGCCGTTGTGCTCTTTGATATACTTCGCCAGGCGCAGCTTGTTCTGATACTTGATGTTCATGAACTCCTGCTGGGCTTTCTTGTCATCCGCATAGATCTTGAGTTTACTGATCTGGGACAGATCCGTGATCCACTCGTCGCCGATATGATCGGTCACCCAGTTCGCAAGAAGCGGATTGCCGTGCAGCAGGAATCTTCTCTGCGTGATCCCGTTTGTCTTGTTGTTGAACTTCTCCGGGAACATCTCATAAAAGTCGCGCAGTTCCTGATTCTTCAGGATCTCTGTATGAAGTCTGGCCACGCCGTTCACGGAGTAGCCTGCCACGATCGCCAGATGCGCCATCTTAACCTGGCCGTCATAGATAATGGCCATCCTGGCTACCTTGGACTGATCGCCCGGATACTTCTCCTGAATCTTCAGGATGAACCGGCGGTTGATCTCCTCAATGATCTGATATACACGCGGAAGAAGTCTCGAAAACAGCTCGATCGGCCATTTTTCCAGCGCCTCGGACATGATGGTGTGGTTGGTATATGCCACAGTCTTCGTTGTCACTTCCCAGGCCTCATCCCACTCCAGCTTTTCCTCGTCAACAAGGATTCGCATGAGTTCTGCTACCGCGACCGTAGGATGGGTATCATTCATCTGGAAGGTATTCTTCTGGTAGAACTTGCGGATATCCGTATGCTTTCTCTTATAACGGGCAATTGCCTCCTGCACGCTGGCAGAAATGAAGAAATACTGCTGCTTCAGGCGCAGTTCCTTGCCGGCATAATGATTGTCATTCGGATACAGTACTTCCACCAAGTTGCGGGCAAGGTTCTCCTGCTCCACTGCCTTCTGATAATCGCCCTTATCGAAGGAGTCCAGCTGGAAATCATTGATCGCCTCTGCATCCCATACACGCAGAGTATCCACCAGATTGTTGTTGTAGCCGACGATCGGAATATCATAGGGCACGGCGCGCACGCTGCGGTAACCGTCCTGCACAAAGTGATTGCGCCTGGTCTTCTCATCATAATCTACACGGACATATCCGCCGAATTTGACCTCGTGAGCCAGTTCCGGCCTGCGAAGTTCAAACGGATTGCCGTTCTTGAGCCAGTTATCCGGCACTTCGACCTGATAGCCGTTCTCGATCTTCTGCTTGAACATACCATAACGGTAACGGATTCCGCAGCCATAGGCCATGTAGCCCAGTGTTGCAAGGGAATCCAGGAAGCAGGCAGCCAGTCGTCCGAGACCGCCGTTGCCGAGCGCTGCGTCGGGTTCCTGATCCTCGAGCACGTTCAGGTCCACTCCCATCTCGGCCAGTGCTTCCTTTACCTCCTGGTAAGCGCACAGATTGATGAGGTTGTTGCCCAGCGCACGTCCCATCAGAAATTCCATGGACATATAGTAGACCATCTTGGGATCGTCCTGCTCAAACTGCTGCTGGCTGGCCATCCAGTCATCAATGATGATATCCTTGGCAGCATATGCCACAGCCTGGAAAAGCTGCTGCTGGGATGCTTCTTTCAGATTCTTGCGGTACAGGGTACGTACATTGTCTTTTACCCGCTGTTTAAAGGCTTCTTTATCCAGTTTTTTCATACTTCTTTAATCTCTTATCTTTCTAAAAATTCGGGATCTTACTGATTGCGGACGGCATATTCCTGTTCCGCTTACTGGTTCTTCACAACACCCAGGGTCACATTTTTACCGTTGATGCTCCAGTCCTTCTCGTAACCGCTGATCTGATCCAGAACGATCTCATCTGCCAGTACATCGGAGCGGATCTGTCCGCCAAAGCGTTTCAGGATATCGCAGATCGTGCCGCTTCCCTTTGCATATACAGTGATCCGGTCCATTACCTCAAACCCGGCTTCCTTACGCATCGTCTGAATCTTGCTGATCAGCTCGCGTACAAAGCCTTCCTCGATCAGTTCCGGTGTGAGTCTGGTATCCAGGACCACGGTCAGGTCCCCGTTCGTTTCGGAGATGAACCCTTCGACCTGCTGCGGCTCGATCAGCAGATTCTCTTCTGCCAGCTCCACGGTCACTCCGTTTACATCAAAGGAGAGCACACCTTTTTCTTTCAGTTCATCCATGGCTGCATTTCCGTCCACACCTGACAGATATTTGCGAATGCCGCCAAGCTGTTTGCCGTATTTCGGTCCGACAGAGCGAAGCTCCGGCTTGAAGCTGTAGGATGTGAATGCACGCACATCATCGGTGAAGGTAATGGCTTTCACGTTCAGCTCTTCCGTCACGATATCTGCAAAGTAAGCAGGAAGCGCCTGTGCGGATGCACCTTTCTTCACGAACATCTGCGCAATGGGCTGACGGTTCTTGATATTTGCATTATTCCGGCAGGCCCGTCCCATCACGACGATCTTCAGCACCTCATCCATATTTTCTTCCAGCTGCTGATCGATCTTCGTCTCATCAGCCACCGGATAATCACACAGATGGATGGATTCCTTCGCCTGCGGATCCACCTTGCGCACGATATTCTGATAGATCTCCTCCGTCATGAACGGGATCATCGGTGCAGCTGCCTTACAAACCGTTACCAGTGCTGTGTAGAGCGTCATGTAGGCATTGATCTTGTCCTGCTCCATGCCTTTGGCCCAGAAACGGTCACGGCAGCGGCGCACATACCAGTTGCTCATGTCATCTACGAAGTTCTCCAGTGCACGGGCAGCTTCCGGAATCCTGTAGGCTGCGAGATCTGCGTCGGTCTCTTTGACCATGGAGTGCATCTTGGAGAGAAGCCAGCGGTCCATCACGGACAGCTTCTCATAATCCAGGCTGTACTTCATCGGATCAAAATTATCAATGTTCGCGTACAGCACATAGAACGCGTAAGTGTTCCAGAGCGTACCCATGAACTTGCGCTGTCCCTCCTGCACTGCTTTTGCATGGAATTTGTTGGGCAGCCAGGGAGCACTGTTCGAATAGAAGTACCAGCGGATCGCATCCGCACCGTGCGTCTCCAGAGCATCAAACGGGTCTACCGCGTTGCCCTTGGACTTGCTCATCTTTTCGCCGTTCTCATCCAGCACCAGGCCAAGTACGATCACGTTCTTAAAGGCAGGACGGTTGAACAGCAGTGTTGCCTCCGCATGAAGAGAGTAGAACCAGCCTCTGGTCTGATCCACAGCTTCAGAGATAAAGGAAGCCGGGAACTGCTCCTCAAACAGCTCTTTATTCTCAAACGGATAATGCAGCTCCGCGAAGGGACATGCGCCGGAATCGAACCAGCAGTCGATCACTTCCGGTACGCGCTTCATCATCTTTCCGCAGTCTGGGCACTTGATGAAATAATTATCGACATACGGGCGGTGCAGCTCTGTGTGCTCCGCATTCGGATCGCCGGTCAGCTCTGCCAGTTCCTTACGGCTGCCGACGCTGATCTGCTTTCCGCATTCCCCGCACTCCCAGATATTGAGCGGGGTGCCCCAGTAACGGTTGCGGGAGATGCCCCAGTCCTGGATATTCTCCAGCCAGTTGCCGAATCTTCCCTCGCCGATCGTGGGCGGAATCCAGTTGATCTCTTTATTGTTGCGCACCAGATCATCCTTGACCGCGGTCATGCGGATGAACCAGGATTCCCTTGCATAGTACAGCAGCGGGGTGCCGCAGCGCCAGCAGTGAGGATAGTCATGTTCAAATTTCGGATCCGAGAACAGCAGGTCTCTGCTCTTGAGCTCTTTAAGGACCTCCGGATCGCAGCTGATCACGCCCTCCTTCAGTTCCTTCGCTGACGGCTTCGCACGCATTCCCTTGAACGGATCCTGGGTCATATAGCCCTTCAGGTCCACGAACTGGATAAACGGCAGGTCGTAGATCCGGCCGATACGGCCGTCATCCTCACCGAATGCCGGTGCGATGTGTACGATACCGGTACCGTCGGACATGGTAACATAATCATCACAGGTCACATAATGTGCCTTTTTGCGCTGTTTCTCGGAAGCTTTCACACAGCACTCATAGAGCGGTACATATTCCTTATATTCCAGCTGTCTGCCTGTGAACCGTTCCAGAATCTCATAGGCAGGGCTGTCCTCTTCGCCTGAGAGACTGCCCAGCACCTTATCCAGCAGAGCCTCTGCCATGATATAGGTATAACCGTCAGCAGCCTTTACCTTCGCATAGGTCTCCTCCGGATTTACGCAGAGGGCTGTATTGGACAGCAGGGTCCAGGGCGTCGTGGTCCATGCAAGGAAATATGCATCCTCATCTTTACATTTAAAGCGGACGATCGCGGAGCGCTCCTTCACGCTCTTGTATCCCTGTGCCACCTCATGGGAGGAAAGCGGAGTTCCGCAGCAGGGGCAGTAGGGCACTACCTTAAAGCCCTTGTACAGCAGACCTTTATCCCAGATCGTCTTCAGTGCCCACCACTCGGATTCAATATAATCATCATAATAGGTAACGTATGGATTATCCATATCGGCCCAGAAGCCGACCTTGCCGGAGAAATCCTCCCACATGGACTTGTACTTCCATACGCTCTCTTTGCATTTCTTTATAAAAGGCTCGATTCCGTATGCTTCGATCTGATCCTTTCCCTCGATGCCGATCTCTTTCTCCACCTCAAGCTCCACCGGCAGTCCGTGGGTATCCCATCCTGCCTTACGCGGAACCTGCTGGCCCTTCATGGTGTGGTAACGGGGAATCATGTCCTTGATGACCCTTGTCAGCACGTGCCCGATGTGGGGCTTGCCGTTGGCAGTAGGCGGGCCGTCGTAGAACATATAGGTCTCGCAGCCCTCGCGCTGCTCAACGCTCTTTTCGAAGATGCGGTTTTCTGCCCAGAATTTGACCGTATCCTGCTCCCGTTCAACGAAATTCAGATCCGTTGAAACTTTGTCATACAGCATAAAATATCCTCCTTTAGGAACCTCCGGCCGCGTTTCTCGTCCGCAAGCCGGGCATCGCAGTCTTTGTGCGCCGGAAAAGCGTGATCAGCGAAAACGATTGCCCTCCAGGCAACACAAATGCACGTTAGATTATATAGAAAAGAAGCGGGGATGTCAAATCGACATCTCCGCTTCGGTAAACTTTATGAATGTCAGGGACCGGCCAGCCGGCCGATCAGGTAATTTGATGACAGTTTCTTATTCCCACCGGGCCAGCTGCACTGTAACAACGTTGTCATTTTTATCTGCAAAGTGCGCAAGTAACATTGTATTTTTCTTCAGAGTCACTTTGGTTCCGTTTTTTATGTCCTTATAATCACCGCCGGAGGAAAAGCTCAGAGAAGTAAGAGTCCATCCTTTCTTCGCTTTTACGTTCACTTTTCCGGATATTTTTTTGTTTATATACTTCTTGAAATCTTTTTTGAATGCCGCTGCATAATTCTCGCTTCCGATCTTAAACGCTTTCACCGGGTTGACATACTTGCGGATCTTAATAATGAAAGTGTACTTTTTGGTATTGCCTTTCCACTTATACTTGAAGGAAACCAAAGCCTTTCCCGGCTTCTTCGGCTGGATATTGATATAATAGGTCTTTTCATTCTTGCTGTAATTAAAATCTATTTTTGCAACAGCGCTTCCCTTCGTCTTGAAGGAGGACTTAATGATCTTCCCGCCTCTGTCACACGGAATTCCATACTGTGTGTCAGATGCCGTGATGAGAAAAGTTTGCTCCTTTGACATACGATCCAGTTCGCTTTCTGCTGCCATGGCTGTAATACATGTAAACAGTACTGCCAAAAGCAGCAGCGGCAGAAACACATAACGTTTCTTTGACAAAAACATTCTCTTTTCGTGCATATTTCTCCTCCCTTGTTGTCTGAAAACGAAAGATTCATCAGGGAACGGTAAAACACATACATCATTATCCTATTTCCCCGAAAAGTGGCATATTTATTTTACTATAAGAATATACTCAGCGCAAGCCATGGGAACCTGTCCCAATGGCTCACCATGGCTCAACCGGCGTAAGCCGCCGCTGCATTTGCGCCGGCAAGGCGGCCGGAGGTCAGTGCCCAGCCCTAGGCGCAGCCGCCGTAGGTGACATAGGCTTTGTTGGATTCGTTGAGAGTGCCGAGGGAATCGTTTCCGACGATGTATACGTTCTCAACGGGAGTTCCGTCTTCTTTAAGCATTTCCTTCATCATCTTTCAGCAGCCTCGTAGCGGTCAGTTCGGTCATGTAGTCATTCTTTTCATTCATGGCCTTCGCCATCTCCATGGAATTGGCATAGGCAAGATCCTTGGAGGTCATGGTCTTGTCATTATACATGGTCCACAGAGGCCAGCCGTGCACATCGTAGAATGCAAACATATTGTCGAGGAACTGGAAATCCCAGTTTTCTTCGAGCCAGCCGAAGGTCTTGCCGGATTCCTCAATAAACAGCTTCACGATCTCTTCCTTTGCGTCACCGTCCGTGTACTCCATCCAGGCGTCAAACAGCTCGTCCGGATCCACAAAAGGCTC
>CACZZH010000039.1:5771-23904 GCA_902785635.1 uncultured Lachnospiraceae bacterium | reverse complement strand
CATCTTCGGATCGTTTGCGATCTCAGCTGCAAGGATGCGCTTCTCGTTTTCTTTGTATTCTTCGGATACTTCTTTATCGGAAACATACTGCGGTCTCATGGCTGCGATCTGCATAGCAATGTTCTTAGCCATTTCCTTAACAGCATCGTTCACAACGTCAGTCTCAACGTCGACCAGAACGCCGATCTTTCCTGCCATGTGATTGTACTCTGCGATAAAGCCGTTCTCTTCAGCAACCTTTGCAAAGCGGCGGATCTTCATGTTCTCACCGATCACGGAGATCTGTCCGGCCAGTGCGTCAGCAACTGTCTTGGAAGAGTCGAACTTCCACGGCTGTGCAAGAAATGCATCGATATCAGCAGCAGTGGTCTCAAGAGCCTGCTCAGCGACCTGTGCAACATAATCCAGGAACTTCTCGTTCTTGGCTACAAAGTCTGTCTCAGAGTTTACTTCTACTGCAACTGCTTTCTTGCAATCATCCGAAACAAGCAGCTTAACGATGCCTTCTGCAGCAATTCTGCCGGCCTTCTTCTGAGCGGTAGCAAGACCTTTTTCTCTCAGCCATTCGATCGCCTTATCCATATCGCCATCGGTAGCGGTAAGGGCTTTCTTGCAGTCCATCATACCGGAACCGGTCATTTCACGAAGTTCCTTAACCATTGCAGCTGTAATTGCCATAATCTATCCTCCTGCCGGCAAATCAGAATGCCGGTGTATTATATAAAGCTTACTTTCATCAGAACCAAATACCATGCAGCGGATTCATCAGACCGCTGCACGGTCTGTCACCTATCTGCCGAAACAGCAGAAACTGTGCTTATTTTCCGTCGAATCACTCAGCAAGTGCCTCTACCGGAGCTTCCTCAGTGTATTCAGCCTCAGCGGTATCCGCTGCTTCTGCACCCTGCTTTGCTTCGATGACTGCGTCTGCCATCTTGGAAACGATCAGCTTAACGGCACGGATCGCATCATCATTGCCCGGGATCACATAATCCAGCTCTTCCGGATCACAGTTGGTATCTGCAATGCCGATCAGCGGGATGCCAAGGGTATGAGCTTCCTGAACACAGATTCTTTCCTTTTTCGGATCTACTACGAAGATCGCATCCGGAAGTTTCTTCATCTCTTTGATGCCGCCCAGGTTCTTGTTGAGCTTTTCCATCTCCTTGCGAAGAGCAATTACTTCCTTCTTCGGAAGGACATCGAATGTGCCGTCCAATTCCATGGTCTCGATCTCTTTCAGACGTCTTACACGGCTCTGGATGGTCTTGAAGTTGGTGAGCATGCCGCCCAGCCATCTCTCGTTTACATAATACATACCGCAGCGCTCAGCTTCAGCCTGTACAGCGTCCTGTGCCTGCTTCTTGGTTCCGACGAAAAGGATCGTGCCGCCGTTTGCCGCAAGATCAGCAACTGCCTTGTAGGCTTCGTCTACCATCACTACAGATTTCTGCAGATCGATGATGTAGATCCCGTTTCTTTCGGTGTAGATGTAAGGTTTCATTTTCGGGTTCCATCTTCTGGTCTGATGTCCGAAATGTACGCCTGCCTCGAGTAACTGCTTCATTGAAATAACGCCCATCTTTTTTCTCCTTTTTGGTTTTTCTTCCGCATCGTTTCACCCCATCGACCTGCCGTCCGTCATCCTCTTCGCAACGGAAGCGGAAAATGAACCGGCGCTTTCGCAGGCACCGTGACAGGGAAACAGCATGCGTGGCTGTTATATAATGCAACTCGATTAATATACCATACCAGTCATCCGGATGCAAGCACTATTTTGTACCTGAATGCGGATCCTGAATGCAGATGGAACTTAGAATTGTTGTACTTGAAAAGAACCGGAAAAACTCTTATACTGACAAAAGATTAACATCTGCAAAAACAGGAGGATAACGATATGCATTTACTGACAGATGAAAACGGAAATCCCATCGCTCACGGCGATCATCACCACGAACATGAACATCTGCATGAGCATGATCATGCCACATCCCATGATCATCACCATGCTGAGCCCTATACGGACAGATCCCAGGCTCTTCTTGTCTATATGTTTGATCACAATGTGCATCATACGCTGGAACTGCTGGATGTCGCATCCAAAATCGAAAAGGAAGGCAAAGAAGAGATCGCAGCAAAAGTCCGCGAAGCCGCTCAGCGCTTTGAAGAGGGCAACGCTCTTCTGCATGAAGCGCTTCATCTCTGGGACAAGTAAAAAAGGAAACAGAAATCTTTACGACAAAAAAGACCCTGGAATGGGTCTTTTTTATCGTTAAGGTAATTCCTTCGGATTTCCTATACGATAAACGCTCCGCGAGGATGCGCACTCGCATTCTTTTATTCTCTTCGCAGTGCTTCGATCGGGTCCATGTTGGCCGCACGTACTGACGGGAAGAAACCGAAGATCAGCCCGATTCCCATGGAAACGATCACGGCGATCGCGGAGAAGGTCACGTCGATGCCCACTGCAAGACCATACACCCGATGAATGATCTGGGAAACGACGATCCCCGATATCACTCCCAGCAGACCGCCCATGGAAGTGAGAACGGCTGCTTCGGTGAGGAACTGTGCGAGGATCGCGCTCTTCGGAGCGCCGATCGCTTTTTTCAGTCCGATCTCACTGATACGCTCTGTTACGGATACCAGCATGATATTCATAACGCCGATACCTCCGACCAGAAGGGAGATCAGAGCTACCAAAATCAGCTGCCGCTGCGTTGCGGTCGCCAGTGCCTGTTTGCTCGCGGTCTGTTCCAGCAGGTTTTCCGCGCTGTACTTGGCTGCAGTGGCAGAACTGGTATCGGGAAGATAACTGTTCAGGATCTGGGCGGCTTTCTGACCGGCTCTGGTCATGGAATCCGTATTCACGGCCTTAACCGTCACATTCTCGACCACGTCATACTGGAACAGAAGAGGCCAGCTTGCCCGCGGAATATAAAGGGATCCGTCTGAATCCGACAGATTTGAATAATAATCCTCCACAGAATTGATCTGCGTGGTCTGTACTTTCTGCTCTGCGATGATGCCGATGATCGTGAAGGGGACTCCGGAGATCTCGACGGACTTTCCCAGGGGGTCTGCTCTTCCGAACAGTTTGGATGCAGCTGTCTGATCCAGAAGGATCACACTCCTGTAGTTTTTGTAATCCGAGGGAATAAATCCGCGGCCGTACCGCACCGTATATCCCATTGTATCAAGGTAAGCTGTGTCGATGCCGTAGATCGTCGCGTTGCTGATCCCGTCAGCGCCATAGAACACACCCTCTCCGGGATAGCCTGACACATAGGCTGTCACATTCTCCACTTCCTTCAGCGCCAGGATCTGTTCGATCGCATCCTGTGATACCTGAGGAGTCGTGGAGGAAGAAGAAGAGGAGGAAAAATCATCCGAATAATCCCGCCCTCCCTGCTTGAGCTGAACATTCACTGTGTTTCTGCCTGATCCGATCAGCTGCTCTTTGATCTGATCGTTCGTTCCCTTGATCGTTGACACGATCGCCATGATCGAAGCAATACCGATAATGATTCCGAGCATTGTAAGCAGGGAACGCATCTTATGAGACCATATTCCCTGAAAAGAAAGCCGTATATTTTCAAGCAAGACCGGTACCTCTCTAAATGAAAGCTTATTTTGATGTTATTCGTAATATTAATAGTAAATATCTTCCAGGAAATCAACCTCTGAGGTGGGATCCCCTTCCTTTATATTATCCGCAGGAAAGGCGATCAGGTCCTCATATTCCAGACCGTCGATGATATTTTTACCGGATCCGAAAACGCTTCCCTTTCCTACGGTCACATACTGCTTTTTCAGCTTGCCGTCTTTTCCGCGGATATAGACAAAGTATTTACCATAATCCTCTTCTTTCACGAAATAGTCTTCCAGCATGATCCCGGTCTGAGTAGTCTCATCCTTCTTAAACCTGAGGGTCGCATATCCTTCCTCAAGCCCGGTGGAATCTTCAATATATGCATAAAACTGGTACTGAGAGGCATTTGAGTTGGTCAGTTCCGAAGAGGAGCTGTAGAAATAATAGTCATCCTCTCCCGTAGTCGGATAGTCAAGGATCTCCGTAACGGTCGCGGTGAATTCCTGTCCGGTCTCCTCCGATGTACCGGTCACAATATCCCCAAGAGAAATACTGTCCCTGTTCATCTCACTCACGCTTCCGACCGCATACATCCCCATTTCGCCGGCAACCACAATAAACTTCTCTGTCGAACTGGTTCCCTCCTCCAGCGTTCCCGCTGTTCTTACCACACCGTCTATGGAGGCACGTACAGTGGCTTTTTCGATCGCCTCATCATCCTTTTTCAGATCCAGTTCTGCCTGACGGACAGCGTTTCGCTGTAAGCGGATCGCGATCAGTTTGTCAAAAAACATATCACGAAGTTCCTGGGCAGACTCATTCTCATCCTCATCATCACCCTCGAAATCATCGAAGTCTTCTGTTAGAAATTCTGTATCTTCCTCAATTTCCTCCAGCTCCAGAAGAGAATCCTCAAAGAGACGGCTCACAAGGATCGAGAGCAATCCGGAATATCCTTTTCCCAGAACCGGATAGGTGGCAAACAGATCATCATCGATGATTCCGTTGCTGCCCGAAATGACGGAGATCATTAATGCTTTCACTTCGTCCAGGTACAGATCCGTCAGCGGCTCGTACAGGCTGCTGCTGTTCGCCAGAGTGGGAACGCTTTCTTTCAGATACCGCCAGAAAAAGTACAGCTGATAATAGGTATCCGCTGCATCCCGGATCGAACCCGAATATGCGATTGCGGTTTCGGATGTGATATCCACCGGATTCGTTTCAACAAGATCCTCCAGCAGGTACATCTGAAGCCATAGCTTATAGCACAGATAATTGGCATATCCCTGATGAAGCGCCTTCAGAGTATCAACAGCACTGAAATCACTGTACTTATCCTGCATCTCCTTCAGGGCTTTGAGCGTGTTCGTACCCGGTACGAAAAGCGGTACGCTCCGGGATTCCCCGAAAGCATCCAGAAACGGCCGGACCGTCTCTTCCTTCGCAAGGCTTTTCTCATACAGGATCCTTGCCTGTTCAAGGTCTGCCGTCTCCAGAGTAGTAGGATCCGTGGTATACTGCCTCGTGAGCAGATTCATGATCCTCAGAAAGACACGCAGATCTTCCTGAATCTGCAGACTCTCTTCGCTCAGATCTGTTGTATTGTTATCCAGACTTCCCTCAGAGACATTGCCGTCTGACGTACCGATCGAAAAGTCCGTTGCTTCACGGATCTTTTCCTCCAGATCCTCATCCTCCCCGGAGAGTTCATCTTCATCACCCATGATTCCTTCCGGAAGATCCGTTTCCGCCTCCGGAACATCGATCAGGTCCTCGGCAGTATCGTCTGAATCATCGAAAGAAAAACCATCTTCAAGTTCTTCTGCCGATCCGTATCCGGCTGCTCCGTCTATAGTGCCGGTACCGGCTTCTCCATCCTGATCTTCATCATCGAAAAGCCCGTCTGCAGCTTCGTCGCCAAAAGGATTCTCTTCATCCGTAACCGCAGGATCACCGGCAGGTTCATTGCCCGCATCCGGCTCGATGACTGAGGATGGATCATCCGGGTCCACGTCAGGTGCTTCTCCGATTCCATCCGGAAGATCATCCGAACCTGCATTTTCTCCTGTCGTATCTCCTGTATTTTCAGCATCGTCCAAAACAGCATCCTGTGAACTTCCGGCTACGGCATCGAACAGTGATGTGCCTGCAGAACCCGCGGATGCGATCCCGTCCTCGAGATCATCCGCAGCCTGATCCGAAAGGACTCCTTCCACAGATGTCTCACCGGTCAGATCCGACGAAGTGTCAAACCCATCCTGAATCCCATCCGGAAGATCCTCAGATGCCAGAAGCATTCCCTCCATGGAATCCTCAAGCAGCATATCATAAAGACTGTCTGCGGAATCTCCAAGGAGCCATCCGTCCTTGTCCGTGACAGAGATCAGTTCCGTCTCCTCTTCGATCAGAGACTCATCCGCCGCTTCGTCCTCTGATACACTCGCGGATTTCACGGAGGATCTTGCAGATACTTTTTCAGCCTGGATATTATCTGCATCGATCACTCCGTCAGGAGAAAGCGGCTGTGCGGAAGCGGTTTTCTGTGCTTCCTCTATATCCACAAACAGCGCCGGGTTCTTCTTCCGGATCTCTTCCAGTTCATTTTCCAGTCTTTTCAGGCCGATTCTGGACAGCTGCAGTGCCAGGTCATGCGCCTCCCGTTCAAGGAGCTTCTTGCGCACATCGTATTCCATCAGGACATCACCGGTCTTTACCTCGTCCCCTTCTTTCACGCTTACACTCTTGAGAGTCTGTCCGTCTCCGATATGCAGATCGACTGACTGTGTGTCCCGGGAGACGATCGTTCCGTACATCGACTCGTCGGAATCAAATCCCCACGAAGCGTATTGAAGCGCAAGGTCTGCGTTTACAACCGGCATCACTTCCACCGGCTTCCTGCTGCGCACAGCTGCCTGTCTGGCTGCGATCACGCCGCCGACGATGATCAGAGCACCTGTTCCGATGGAGATCAGCAGAGTTTTTATTTTCAACAGCTGTTCCCTCCTATTGTCAAAGACGAATCTACTGCTTTACATTCTGTATTCAGATCAGATCCGTTCCGATATTTTTCCGTCAAATATATCCACTACACGTCTTGCATAGGCTGCGATCTCCGGTGCATGTGTGATCATGATGATCGTCGTTCCCCCGGCATTGAGACGGGCAAACAGGTCCATCAGCTGTCTGCTGGATCGGGAATCCAATGCACCGGTCGGCTCATCTGCAAGCAGGATCTTGGGATGATTGACCATAGCCCTTGCGATCGCGACTCTCTGCTTCTGGCCGCCGGAAAGCTGATTGGGATTGAAATCCATACGGTCTCCAAGACCGACCATGCGCAGTGCATTCTCAGCACGAATCAGACGTTCATGCCGCTTCACCCCGGCATAGATCAGGGGCAGCGCCACATTTTCCAGCGCAGATTGCCTGGCTAGCAGCTGAAAATTCTGGAACACAAAGCCCAGATTGTTCAGTCTTATGGAAGACATGCTCTTTTCATCACATGCAAGGACATTCTGTCCTGCGAGGAAATATCTTCCGGAGGTAGGCCGGTCCAAGCATCCGATTATATTCATCAGGGTCGACTTTCCCGAACCCGATGGTCCCATGATCGCTACATACTCTCCTTCATTGACGGAAAGATTAATGTCCTTCAGGGCAGGCACCACAAGCCTGCCCTGAACATAGTCCTTATATATATGTTCAAGCTTCAGTATCATCTTCCATCACTCCGTAATCCACCCGTGTCACAGCCATGCCTTCCTTCATATATTCCATGGGATAGGAAATATAATCTTCCATGGAAAGCCCCTGGGTGATCTCATACCGGTCGAGAAGCGAATCATATTCTCCAAGTGTGACAAATCTCTGTTCCAGGGAATGTCTGGAAGATTCCGCCCATACATACCACGCGTCATCCTGGCTCTGCAGATAAGCAGCATCCAGCCAGATTCCATCCCTTTTCTCAAGCTGCCCGTCATCTTTTTCAAGATATACATGTTCTCCGAGCAGTAATCCATCCGATTCGCTTAAGGTCACATAGAATGCATAATTGGTGGAACTGAGAGCACTGTCGGTGTTTCCCCCATAATAGTAGTTCGAATTCTGATTTTCGGTGTCCGCCGAGCTGGTATCCATTTCCGTTACGGTACCGGTCCAGACTTTTTCGGTGTTGGTACGGGAATAGACCAGCATTTTATCTCCGACCGCAACCTCCGATACATTCTGTTCGTTAAGTTTGGCCTTGACCCGGAAATCCCCTTCCGCCATGATGGTAATATAGGTGTCCGAATCCGAACTGCTGCCGGAACCGATTGCAATGGAACGGACGATACCCTCCATCTCACTGTATACATCTGTATTTTTCAGATTGTTTTCGATCTTATCCCTTTCGATCAGTTTTTGTTTGATGTCAAACTCATCGGATTTGATGGAGTTTTCCTGCTGTGCGATAGAAATCGTCAGTTCCGTTCTTTCCTCTGCTGTTTTTACCGTGTTCAGGTTCCTTTTATCGTCCTCAAGGGCCTTCTTTTCGGAAGCAAGATCGATCTGTTTTTTTTCAATATCAATGTTCTTCTGTTCAAGACTGTTCTCAATGGAAGTCCGGTCATAAGTAAAAAGTTTTGTTCCCACCTTTACTTCATCGCCGACCTTCACATAGGTCTTTGCGATCTCCTGATCAGACTCCCTCGCAACGGACCAGGTAGTCTGAGGTTCGATCTCTCCTCCATACCGCTGGATCCTTCCGCTGCTGTCGGAATGAGCGCTGATGCTCTCAACTGACGAAGCGAACACCCGCTTGGAGTCGGCTGCTGAAGACCTGGAACTTATGTCTTTAATGTTGAAATAGTAATATCCATATCCGCCCGCTGCTCCCGCGAGCAGCAAAGCAAGCACAACTGCTGCCGGTTTGTTCATGATACTCCCGCTTATGAATCTGTTCATTTTCTGGTTTCTGCACGGTTAAGTCCAAAGAGCAGACTTTTCCTGATGGTGAATATCATAGCATAACGACCCTGAAAATGACAGGAAGAAATTGTGAAGACTTCGTGAAAGAACACTTTATCGAACTTATTCGAAGCATTTATGCCGTAAAAACTCCCATATTATTTGACTTTTTTAGTATTTTTCGATAAAATAACCTCTACAGGGGAAGAAAGGAAAGATATGAAACTATTGATCGGGTATCTTATCCTGATGAATGTTGCCGGCTTTCTTTCGATGTTTCTCGATAAGCGCCGTGCACGCAGGGGTAAATACCGTATTTCTGAGCGATTTCTTTTTTTGATCGCTGCACTTGGCGGAAGTGCCGGTTCACTGGCCGGAATGTATCTCTTCCGTCATAAGACGCGCCATAAGCGCTTTGTCATCGCTATGCCGGTCATCCTATTTCTTCAGATCGTGATTCTGATGGTTGCCGCCTCTTCTTTTCATGCACAGGCCGGCAGACCATCCTCCTCTGTGAAGGAGGCGCTTGATCTGGTGAAAGAGATGGATGATGAGACCATACGCAGTTTCATCTCATATAAAGCTATCTCAGATCAGCAGATCACGGACGAAGATGAGGATGCTGCTTATGATGCTGTGCGCCTTTTCTTCGAACGCTTTCATTATGAGATCACAGACGAACAGATCTCCGGTGATAAAGCAAAGGTCACCGTCCGTATATCAAATCTCGATACACATGCACTGGCACATGATCTGTGCCTTCAGATGACTTCCCAGTGGATCGATATTCCGAATCCTTCCGATGAAGGCACTGCTTTCACCGGTTATTTTGATATGCTCCGGGATACCCTTGAAACAAATCAATATGATGTAGTTCAGACTTCCGCTGACTTCTCCCTTTCCCTTCAGGACCATAAATGGGTCCTGCAGATGGATCAGGATGCACGTGATCAGATCATGGGAGGTCTTTCTGCATGGCTGAAAAGTCCGTACATCCTGTCTCCTGAGGAGATCATCTCCCTGTATATGCAGTCCTTTGCTTCTCTTGATACCGACGGGTGGATCCGCTACCTGGGCGTAAACGATCTTTTTGCAACAGGCAGCAGCAAGTACGGAACCAAGGCAGATCAGGCTTTCTTTGAAAAAATCACGGAATACTTTGACTGGGAACTGGAAGAGTGCGATACTTCCCGGGACCGGGCACATGCAAAGGTGCTGATCACAAGCATCAATATGGAGGATGTCCTCACGGCATACCACGAAAAACTTCTCGAATATGCAGGGACTACCGAATCGATCACCAGCGGGAGTGAAGAACTTTCTGATACGACTGCCCTTCTTTTGATCGAAGCTCTGAATGAAAAGGCCTCATCCCGGCAGTATCACTCTGAAATAGATCTTATCAATGACGGAACTACCTGGCAGCCGGAAGACGTTTCATCCCTGATCAATGCGTTTCTCGGAGATCTGGATACGGCCATGGAAGTGATGAGATAGATGATCGATAAGATATATGGAACATATAATGATGATCAGTATAAAGAACGCCTTCCGTACACAAATATATGTACGGAAGGCGTTTTTAGTGTTTCGCAGTATTACCGCGAAACAGACTTTCTTCTTTCTGCGGTCTTTTACTCTTCTGACTTTTCGGCAGGGATAAAAGTAATGCCCAGCTCCTGAAGCTGCTTCCCGTCTACCGGTGAAGGAGCCTGCGTCATCAGACACGAAGAATCTTTTACCTTCGGGAAGGCGATCACATCACGGATACTGTCCAGACCGAGCATCAGCATGACAAGGCGGTCCAGTCCGTATGCAAGTCCTGCATGAGGCGGTACGCCATAACGGAATGCATCCAGCAGGAAGCTGAACTGTTCTCTTGCCTGCTCCTTTGTGAACCCGAGGCATTCAAACATCTTCTCCTGGATATCGTTCTGATGGATACGTACGGACCCTCCGCCGATCTCACAGCCGTTCAGGACAATATCGTAAGCCTTGGCACGGACTTTGGAAAGATCCGTATCCAGATATGCCAGGTCTTCTTCCATCGGCATGGTGAAGGGATGATGCATCGCGGTATATCGCTGCTCTTCTTCGCTCCACTCAAACTGCGGAAATTCAACGACCCAGAGGAATTCAAATCTGTTTTTATCGATCAGATTCAGATTACGGGCAATTTCACATCGAAGAGCACCCATCGTTTCACAGGCAAGTTTGACCTTATCCGCAGCAAACAGAAGCAGATCTCCCTTCTTCGCATCCATTGCCCGGACCAGACGGTCCAGTTCTTCCTGGCTCATGAATTTTGCAAATGAGCTCTTATAACTTCCGTCTTCCTGCACGGACAGATAAGCCAGGCCTTTCAATCCGTAACCCTTAACAAACTCTGTGAGCGCATCGATCTTCTTGCGCGGCATGCCGGCCTGTCCTTCGACGGTGATTCCGCGCACAGTTCCGCCGGAAGCAACGGCACCGGAGAAGACTCCGAAACCGCAGTCCTTCACGATATCCGATACATCATGCAGTTCCATTCCGAAACGAAGATCCGGTTTGTCGGAACCAAAACGATCCATCGCTTCCTGCCAGGTCATCCTGCGGAAAGGTGTCTCAATATCCAATCCGAGGATCTCTTTCCACAGATGCTTAAGCAGACGCTCATTTACATCCAGTACGTCATCAATATCCACAAAGGAAAGCTCCATATCCATCTGTGTGAATTCAGGCTGACGGTCCGCACGCAGATCCTCATCGCGGAAGCATCTTGCGATCTGGAAATAACGGTCATATCCGGACACCATCAACAGCTGCTTGAAGAGCTGCGGTGACTGCGGAAGAGCGAAAAAGCTTCCCGGATAGATACGGCTGGGAACAAGATAATCACGTGCTCCCTCCGGAGTGCTTTTTGCAAGCATCGGCGTTTCGATCTCAAGGAATCCTTCCTGTGCCATAAAGTTGCGGGAAAGGGTGGCAACTTTGCTCTTCACCATGAGATTGCGCTGCAGATCCGGTCTTCTCAGATCGAGATATCTGTGCTTCAGGCGAAGCTCTTCTCTGGTCTGGGAATTCTCTTCGATGGGGAACGGCGGAGTCTCGGACTCAGAGAGGATGCGCAGATCCACAGCACGCACTTCGATCGTACCGGTGGGCAGTTTTTCATTTACCGCACCGCCCCGCTTTTCGACACGTCCCGTAACAGCAAGCACATATTCGCTTCGGATCGTTCCTGCTTTCTCAAAGCCGTCGGTTCCGATATCATTCTCGTCAAATACGATCTGCATTATTCCGCTGCGGTCACGAAGATCTACAAAAATCAGGCTTCCTAAGTTTCTGCGCTTTGCTGTCCACCCCATAAGAGTGACGGTCTCTCCTATATTGGCCTGAGTCACTTCCGTACATCTGTGCGTGCGCTTCAGGCCTTTCATTGATTCTGCCATGGTTTCCTCCATATCCTTTCTGCTGATGATTTCATTTATTCTGTTAAGACAATGGGACGAAACAGCTGTTCCGCACCTCATTGCCGCAGATTCGTTACTTTTCCGGGAATGACCTGCTTTCTTCTGATCATCTCTTCAATTCGATCGATATAGTTCGAAATATCCTTCACATTCTCGATCCGTTCGATCAGTCCGTCCTTCTCCACAAGCTTTGTGGATGCTCCGGCCCCGAGTGCCAGGATGCTCTGTACTTCTTCCATGATCAGGATATTATAGAGTCCTTCTTTTCCGGAAGCTGCATATCCTACATTTTCGAAGTTCCCGGCAATGTTTTTCTGCCGGTAAAGATAATAGGGATACAGTCCGTTTTCCGCACAGATCTGCCTGGTCAGGTCCATGATCTGGGAAGTATTGAAAAAAGAACTGTCCATATACTGGTCCTTCATTAAATTGAGCCTTGCGGCCCTCTTCAATGCAAGAGAATGGACCGTAATATTGTCCGGTTTCAGTTTGACCAGTTCTTCCATTGTAGATCTAACTTCTTCGATTCCTTCACCGGGAAGCCCGACGATCGTATCCATATTGATATTGTCAAATCCAAGATCCCTGGCAAGCGAATAAGCGCTGCGGATCTCATCCACAGTATGCTTCCTGCCGATCAGATCCAGCGTTTTCTGGTTCATGGTCTGAGGATTGATGGAGATACGGCTGATCGCATGTTCCCGGAGGACCTTAAGCTTTTCTGCGCTGATCGTATCCGGCCGGCCGGCTTCCACGGTAAATTCCAGAACATTTTTCCGGTCGAAAACACGTTCCAGGGCACTGAGCAGCCGGTCCATCTGCATCGGTTCAAGCGTTGTGGGTGTTCCGCCGCCGATATAAATACTCTGTAGCGAATATCCGTCAAAAAGATGAGCACTCGCTTCGATCTCCCGGATCAGAGCATCCAGGTAATCATCCACTCTGTTTTTCCACAGAGCGAGGGGACTTGAACTGAAAGAACAGTACAGGCAGATGGACGGACAGAACGGGATTCCTACGTAAAGACTGTAACCGTCGCGATAGGGAATACGATCCAGGATCTTCTTTTCCCGCAGAGCAGTCTGAACAGCCAGATCCGCTTTGCCTGCGCTCACAAAATAGTGTTCCTGCATGGAAGCACGGATCTCATCCGGTGTTTTTCCCTCATCCAGAAGATCCATCGGGATCTTTGTAGGCCGTATTCCTGTCAGATTGCCCCAGGGAAGCTTTTTTCCGGTGATGGCACTCAACTGTCTGTACAGCAGTGTTTTCAGCACGTTGCGTGCAGTCTTCCGGTCATCCATCTTTTCGGACACTAAACGGTCTTCATTCAGCACGGTCCCATCCGGTGCGCTGATAACAGAATGTACGCTGTTTTTATCGAAAAGGATCGAAGCATGACCCGTAACAGGCTGTTCGTCCCGTTTCGATATATTGTCTTCTTTTTTCTCCCCGGCACAAACATTGACATCCTCTGCCGGATAAAACGCTTTAACCAGCGAATGGATGTCATATGCAAATTCCGGTCTGTTCAGTCTGACCTTTATCATATTCTCTTTTTACACTTCCCGGACGAATGGATTTTCCCGCTTTTCATCACCGATCTTTGAGATCCCGCCATGGCCCGGCAGTACCCAGGTGTCATCGGGAAGCGGAAACAGCTTTTCCCGAATACTTTTCAAAAGGATCTCCATACTGCCGGTCGGAAAGTCCGTTCTTCCCACCGAATGGTCAAAGAGTGTGTCTCCCGAAAAAAGAAATCCCTCTTTTTCGAGATAATAACAGCATCCTCCTTTTGTATGTCCGGGAGTGAACAGAACCTTGAAAAGAAATCCGGCTTCCTCGATCAGTTCCCCGTCCGTGACAAGGTGATCTGCATGGATACTGCAGTCCATTCCCCCGTGCATCGCGGAAAGATTTGCCCTTGAGTCGGCAAGAAGTTCTTCTTCCTCCCGATGGATCCATACTCCGGCACCGGTGCGCTCCGCCAGCTCTTTCACGGCTCCGATATGATCAAAATGTCCGTGTGTCAGCAAAATGGCCCTGATCGTTCCGCCGATCTCCTTTGCCGTATCCAGAATCTCATCGGCCTGGTCAGCAGGATCGATCACAACGATCCCGGATGTAGATTCATTTTTCAGTACATAGCAGTTCGTGGAGATCGGTCCAAGCACAAGCCTGACCAGTTTCACATTGTCCATATACGCACTCTCCCATCCCGGTCAGCCGGTACTGCGCTCAACATCCATGACGCTTTCAACCTGACGGATCTTTTCGATCAGGGTGCGCAGTTCATCCCTTCCGGAGATATCAAATTCAAATTCGATCGTTGCCAGTCCCTGTTTGCTGGTCCGGCTGTTTACATAGGAAACATCGATCTTCCGCTCTGTGAAGATCCGGGAAATATCTACAAGAAGACCGGTTCTGTTGGTGGCATAGATCTTGATATTTGCTGTGTAGGAACCGATGGAGGACTCCTCGGGTGTCTGCCACTCAGCTTCGATCAGCCTGCCTTTTTCTTCCTCCGGAAGATTAACGACGTTGATACAGTCACGACGGTGAACGGACACGCCTCTTCCCCTGGTCACAAAACCAATGATCTCATCCCCGGGAACCGGACTGCAGCACTTTGAAAAACGCACAGCAACGTCATTAAGCCCCTTTACGATGATCCCGCTTCCGCCGCCTCTTACATGCCTGTGGTCACGGATATTCCCTTCCGCGAGAACTTCTTCATCTGTTATGTTCTTCTGATGATCCTTTTCATAGGCCTCCAGAAGCTTGTTGACGATCTGGCCTTCCTTAAGCCCTCCGTGTCCCACCGCTGCCAGTATGGACTCCCAGTCCTTGAAACCGTATTTTTTCAGAACGGCTTCCGTGTATTCCGGCTTCGTAAGCTCGGAGACAGGAAATCCTTTTGCTTTGCAGAAAGCTGCGATCGCTTCCCGTCCGCGTACAATATTTTCTTCTTTGAGTTCCTGCTTGAACCACTGGTTGATCTTGTTCTTCGCCTGGGTACTCTTTACGATCTTCAGCCAGTCCCGGCTGGGGCCTCTGCTGTTCTGGGAAGTAATGACCTCAATGCGGTCGCCGTTCTGGATCTCGTAATCAATGGGGACAAGTTTTCCGTTGACCCTTGCGCCGATCATCCGGTTTCCCACGGCACTGTGGATACTGTAGGCGAAGTCGACCGGAGTTGAACCGTTCGGAAGATTCTTTACATCCCCGGCAGGCGTAAAGCAGTATACGCTGTCGTTGAAAAGATTCAGGTCGCTTTTCAGCAGGTCCATGAACTCCCGGTTATCCGACATGTCCTGCTGCCATTCAAGAATCTGACGCAGCCAGGTAAGCTTCTCCTCCTGCTTGTCGATCGATACGTGATTGCCGTTGGATTCTTCCTTATATTTCCAGTGGGCGGCAATACCGTATTCCGCTACACGGTGCATTTCCGCAGTGCGGATCTGGATCTCGAAGGGCGTACCCCCCGGACCGATCAGCGTGGTATGCAGCGACTGATACATATTCTGTTTCGGCATTGCAATATAATCCTTGAAACGTCCCGGTATCGGCTTATACATTTCATGGATGATACCCAGTGCGGAATAACAGTCTTTGATGGTCTCAACGATGATTCGTACCGCAAACAGATCATAGATCTGGTCGAGGGACTTCTGCTGATTGACCATCTTCTTATAGATGCTGAAAAAGTGCTTTGCCCTGCCGTAGATCTGGGCTTTGATCCCCGCCCGTTCCATATGGTGGCGTATATCATCCGCTATATCGTCAATGAAGGCCTGCCTCGCATCCTTTTTCACGGCGATCTTCTCGGCCAGTTCATAATAGATCTCCGGCTCCAGATACTTCAGGGAGAGATCATCCAGCTCAACTTTGATTCTGGAAATACCAAGCCTCTGGGCGATCGGCGCATAGATATCCATTGTCTCCCGGGCTTTTTCCAGACGCTTTTTTTCCGGCATGTACTGCAGTGTACGCATGTTGTGCAGACGGTCAGCAAGCTTGATGATAATAACACGGATATCTTTTGCCATCGCAAGGAACATTTTCCGCAGATTCTCAGCCTGCACTTCAAGTTTGTCGGCAACATAATTAAGCTGACCCAGCTTTGTGACACCGTCAACCAGCTGTTCAACTTCTTCACCGAACTGTTCACGCAGCATTTCACCGGTAACATCCGTATCCTCTACGATATCGTGCAGAAGACCTGCCACGATCGTCTCTTTGTCCATCTCAAGATCTGCAAGAATGATCGCAACGCACAGAGGATGAATCACATACGGCTCACCGGATTTGCGTTTCTGGTTCTTATGGGCATCGCAGGCAGTGCGGTACGCTTTCTCGATCATTGAGGTGTCATCGGAAGGATGATATCTGGCAACACTTGCAACCAGCACCTGATATAAGGCTTCGGGGCTGGTAAAATCCTCCATTGTTTTAACAACGGTTTCCTCATTTTCAATTTTTGTTGAAGCGGTTTGAACTCTGTCACCCATAGTGCTGTTACTTCCCTTATGCCGGAATGAATCGAAAGCCTGCCATGCACTTTGTGCGCATTGGCAGGCAAAAACAAGTGATCCTTATTTGCCTTCGTAGCAGATCACAGACTCAACATCGTATTCACTGAGTTTTTCACGGCCGTTCAGACCAGCCAGTTCCATGAGGAACACGATCTTTACGACTTTGCCGCCGAGCTCTTCCACCATTTTGGTCACCGCTTCGATCGTACCGCCGGTGGCGATCAAATCATCAACGATCACGACTCTCTGTCCGGGCTTGATCGAATCCTTATGCATTTCGATCACGGCAGTGCCGTACTCGAGGTCATATTCCCGGGAGATCGTTTCGCAGGGAAGCTTCCCTTTCTTACGTACCATGATAAACGGCTTATGCAGATTGTAGGCGATCGGCATACCGAACACAAAGCCTCTGGATTCTGTACCTACGATCACATCAAAACTGTCAGGATCGCCGCATTTTTCCATCATCCCGTCGATGGCAAGTTTCAGGCCGTCCGCATCCTGGAGAACACTGGTCACATCGCGGAACATAATGCCGGGCTTCGGATGATCCGGTATGGTTCTTACATATTCTTTCAGATCCTTCATTTCATTTATCCTCTTTCTGAAACAAATCTTATCGGAAGTGCAAAAATATACTTTCAGTCAAAAACATTAAGGAAGTGCTGAAAAACATCAACACTTCCTCAGTATATCATTTGTAACCGGCTTCGTAAACCCCTTATCCTTATTTTGACTGGCCGTAATAGGCATTCGGGCCGTGTTTTCTGGTATAGTGCTTATCCTGCAGGCGCTGCGGGGCCGGAGAGACCTTCGGGTTGATCATCTCTGTCCATGCGGCCATTTTGGCACATTCCTCCAGAACGACGGCATTGTGCACTGCCTCCACCGGAGTCTTTCCCCATGTGAAAGGTCCGTGGTTTTTGCACAGCACTACCGGCATGGCTTCATAATCATGATCTTTAAAATAATCCACCACAAGGATCCCGGTGTTCTTCTCATAGCCTTCGTCCAGTTCCTCCTGGGTCAGTACACGCAGGCAGGGAACTTCTCCGTAGAGATAATCGGCATGTGTCGTTCCGTAACACGGAATTCCTCTCCCTGACTGTGCCCAGCTGGTCGCCCAGGGAGAATGGGTGTGCACTGCTCCTCCGATATTCGGGAAAGCTTTGTAGAATTCCACATGAGACGGCATGTCCGTGGACGGATTGAGATCTCCCTCAACCACGTTTCCATCCAGATCAACGATCACGATATCCTCGGGACGCAGTTCCTCGTAGGACACTCCGCTGGGTTTGATCGCGACCAGACCTTTTTCACGGTCGATTCCGCTTACATTGCCCCAGGTGAAGGTGACCAGATGATACTCCGGAAGGAGCATGTTGGCGTCATAAACGATTTTTTTCAGTTCTTCAAGCATATCTTTATTCCTTCCTACATCTCATTCACTAATGTGATCTGCATGAATTAATATTAGACTATTATAACAGTATTGTCCAATGCTTTTGTACGGATCCTGTTATTTGCAGACAAAATCCAAGCTTTCTATGCTTTCTTCTTATCTGTGTAACTGACCACGGCTTTCTGGATGACGATGAACAGAA
>CACZZH010000039.1:0-5742 GCA_902785635.1 uncultured Lachnospiraceae bacterium | reverse complement strand
GTGGCGATCTTGCCCCACCAGGAATTCAGATGACCGTTGAATGTGATGAGAGCCGGAATAACGGATTTGAGCAGTACGCCAAACATGGTGCCGATCATATAGCCGACGCCGCCGGTCAGAAGAGTACCGCCGATGACCGCGCAGGAGATCACTTCAAGCTCACCGCCCTGAAGTGCCATATTCCAGCCGGATTTTACCACCAGCACATAGGCAATGCCGGCCAGCGCGGAACAGAAACCGTTGATGGCATATACTGCGATCTTGGTGCGGGCCACGGGAAGACCCATGAGTTTCGCACTCTGTTCGTTTCCGCCCACAGCATAAACGTTCCGTCCGAAACGGGTATGCTGCATGAGGATGGTTCCCAGAATGATCATTACGATAAAGATCAGGACCGGAAGGCTGATGGAGGTGATCGGTTTGATCTTTTCCCACTGACCGTCCACCAGATGATACAGCGTGATCTTAAACCCTGCCAGTTTATTGATCAGAGGATGATCAATACTGATGGATTCTCTTGAGATCAGGGAACATACGCCTCTGGCAAGAAAGTTGCCGGTAAGGGTAGTGATAAAAGGCGGCACATTCAGATAATGAATCGCAGAGCCCATCAGTATACCGAGTCCTACGCCGATCAGGATCGAAAGGAGCATGGTATAGACCGGGGAAATGCCAAGCTTTGTATATCCGTATGCGATCAGCATGCCTGTGAGGGACTGCACGGAAGCCACCGAAAGATCGATTCCTCCTGTGATCAGCACCATTGTCATACCGACAGCGGATATTCCATAATACGCATTATCCGTAAAGAAATTAACAAAAGTACGCAGGGTCGTGAAACCGATGGAGCTGTACCGGATCGCACCGTAGGCGTAAATGATAAGGAAAATGATCACGGTCGCGTAAACCATCACATACTTCGGATTCATGATCCGGCTCAGCAGTGTCTGTCTGCTTCCAGAATGCTTCTCACTCATCACCGAACACCTCCTTTTGCTGCTTCACGTACTTTCGTCCTTTTTGACATCCAGTTGCGCACCGGTTCAGACTGGAGGACGATAACGACTGCAATGATCAATGCCTTGAATGCCATGGTCGCTTCCGCGGAAATACCAAAATAGTAAACAAAGGTAACGATCGTCCGGATAATGATCGATCCGATGATCGTACCGGCCAGGGAGAATTTTCCGCCGGCCATGTTGGTGCCGCCGATAACAGCCGCAAGGATGGCATCTGTCTCATAGTTCAGTCCGGCATTGTTGGAATCGCAGGACATGATCCGGCTTGAATAGATCAGACCGGCGATACCGGAAAGGAACCCCGTGAGCGCGAACACGATCATAATGACCTTCTTTGCGTTAATTCCGGAAAGCCTGGATGCGCTGCGGTTGATACCCACAGATTCGACAAACGTACCGAATGCGGTCTTCCGGACAAAGATCATCACAGCGGCCACCACGATCACCGAAATGATGATCGGTGTTGGAAGAAACAGCGCGCTTCCCTGGCCGATCCACCGGAACGGTGAATAAAGAGTGGTGAACTGTTTTCCGTTGGTCAGGATCTGGGCGACTCCGCGGCCGCTGACCATAAGAATCAGTGTCGCGATGATCGGCTGCAGCTGCAGCTGTCCGACCAGGAAGCCATTGAAGCAACCCATCAGGATACAGGTAAGAAGCGGAGCAATGATCACCAGGATGAACGGATAAACCGAATAATCTCCCGGTGTATTGTAGATCGTCACATCCCAGCGCAGAAGCTTCAGTGCAAAAGCACCGGAAACCGCAACAAGTGCGCCGACCGAAAGGTCTGTTCCGCCAAGAGCCAGCACCAGGGTCATGCCCATGGCGATGATCGTGATCTCGGAGGAACGGTTGATGATATCAATAATGCTCCCGTAAAGCATGCCTGTGGAAGGCTGGTAACTGATATTGAAGAAATCCGGACGTACGATCAGACATACGATCAGAATAAGGATCTCTGCGATGGCAGCCCAGGTGATCTTGGAACGCATGATGGAAGCGAAATCCAGCTTCTTTGCACGCAGTACCATTAAAGCTGCGATCAGGCAGAGAATGGCTCCTGCCCCGAGAAAAATGGGAAACATCCTGTTTGCGTTGCGGACAGACTGAACGCCTTTTGCCCCATCGGGAAATATCGTGTCGAAAGCGTCTTTGCCGCTGCCGTCTGCCTCTGCCGGCGCGGCCGGTTCTGTCACCGGTTCTGTCTCAGGTACAGGCTCTGCGGCTGCTTCCCCTTCTTCGGCAGCTGCTTCTGCTTCTACTGCAAGGTCATCCATCGGAGCTGCTGCTGCCGCAGCGTTCTTATCCGTCTTTTTGACCGCGTTGTTGAAAGCTTCCCGCACAGCGTTTTCATCCAGATCACCGTTAAACACTTCCGCGATCGATGCATCGGAAAGACTTACCTTATAATTGCTGTATACCTTATCCTTCAGCCTGCAGATCTTTCCGAAGAAGAAGATAGCGACCGCGATCAGTGCCAGGCCGAGGAGCAGCGGTATCAGAAACGTTCTTTTCTTTTTCATTTCTCCTCACCTCCTCCTGCGCTTCCTTCCGCAATGATCTGCAGAATACGGTTCTGTGTATTGCTGTCAAACGGTCCTTCCAGTTCACCGGCCTTGGCACCGTCTCTCATGATAATGATCCTGTTGGAACAACGGATCACTTCCTCCAGTTCGGAGGAGATGAAGATCACGGATACCCCGTCTTTGCACATTTCGATCATCAGTCTCTGGATCTCGGCTTTTGCACCGACATCGATACCTCTTGTCGGTTCATCCAGGATCAGCACATCAGGCTGTGTTGCCAGCCACCGTGCGAGGATCACCTTCTGCTGATTACCGCCGGAGAGCTCTCCGATCTTCTTCTCAGCATCTGGAGTGGCGATCGACAATGCATTTATATATTTGTCTGCCAGTTCATTCTGTTCCTGTCTTGACAGAGGATGCATAAATCCTCTCTTAGCCTGAACTGCCAGCATTATGTTCTCTCTGATGGAAAGATCTCCTATGATTCCGTCACGTTTACGGTCTTCCGGACAGAATGCGATACCGTTCATGATCGCATCAAAGGGCTTCCTGATGTCCACCTCTTTTCCTTTGATCATGATCTTTCCCTGGGTAGGCCGGTTTGCGCCGAAGATCATCTCTGCAGTCTCTGTTCTGCCGGAACCCAGCAGACCTGCAAATCCAACCAGTTCTCCTTCCCTGATCTCCAGGGAGATCTCACGGACAGCCCCGGGCGCACCGATACTGTCGGCTTTCAGCATGTTCTTTGCATCATCTTTCAGATCAGCCGGATGCAGGTTGAAGATGACGTCCATATCTTTACCGATCATCTTAGTTACCAGATCCAGTTTGCCGATCTCATTTACATCATAGCAGCCAACCAGCCGTCCATTCCTCAGAATCGTCATCCGGTCCGAGATCGCATAGATCTGATCCAGGAAATGAGTAATGAATATGATCCCGATCCCATCTTTTTTCAGATCACGCATAACGGAAAACAGAAGCTGTACTTCGTTTTCATCCAGGGAAGATGTCGGCTCATCCAGTATAAGGATCTTCGCCTTGATATCCACCGCTCTGGCAATGGACACCATCTGCTGAACTGCTGTCGAATAATAAGAAAGAGGCCTGGTGACATCAATATCCAGATGAAACCGCTTCATCAGTTCAGAAGCCCTTTTATTAATGATCCTGTGCTTGAACTCCTTACGCCCGACAAAGATGTTTTCTGCCACTGTCAGATTGGGGCACAGATTGATCTCCTGGAACACAGTGGATATTCCCATCTCGATTGCATGCTGAGGACTTACAGGAGTGATCTCCTGACCGTCCAGAATGATCGTGCCTGCATCTTTATGATGAACACCTGTCAGACATTTGATCAGAGTGGATTTTCCCGCACCGTTTTCTCCCAGAAGAGCATGCACCTCACCTGCACGAAGAGAAAAATCGACTCCGTCCAGCGCTTTTACGCCGGGGAATTCGATCTCGATTCCCTTCATCTCGAGAATGCATTTTTCAGACACTTTTTATTCCTCCTGTAATTCCCTGAAAACGGGGCGGAAGAAATCTCTCCCGCCCCGTAAAGTTCAAATCAGTTTCCGGCAGGTTCAGATATACTGACCTGATCCGATTAATAGAGACGCTCGTCGATCACATCAGAAGCAAGAACAGAGGTGGTGCCTTCTACTTCGATGCCGCCTACGCAGTCGTAAACACCCTCTTCCGGATGGATGATCTCTTTATCAAAGGTCTCACCGGCTTCCAGAGCTTCGATTGCGGAAACAACGAACTCACCGTACAGCGGGTTGCACTCGATGGTAGCATTCATTTCGCCTGCTACGATCGCCTCGAAAGCAGCCTTAACAGAGTCGCAGCCTACGATGATGATGTCTTCACCGGGAACAAGACCGGCAGCTTTGATCGCATCGATTGCGCCAAGAGCCATATCATCGTTCTGAGCGATCAGGACATCGATCTTGTCAACAGACTTCAGCCATGTCTCCATCAGAGCCTGGCCTTCAGCACGGGTGAAGTTACCGGTCTGCTGAGCAACAACTTCCATGAACGGATAATCTTCAAGAGCAGCCAGATTGCCTTCGGTACGTCCTACCTGGGCATCAGCACCGGTGGTGCCTTCCATGATCGCTACATTAACGGTCTCGCTGTCACGGCCAAGGCTCTTCAGATATTCGCCTGCCCACTGTACCTGACGGCGTCCTTCAAGCGGGAAGTCTCCGCCGAATGCAGCAACATAATCGATCTTGTCGGCGCAGTCCGGAATACGGTCAAGAAGGATCAGCGGGATCTCATTCTCATTTACTTCTGCCAGGATCTCATCCCATCCGGATGTAACAACACCGGTGAAAAGGATGTAGTCAACACCCTGTGTAATGAAGTTGTTCAGAGCCTGGATCTGATTCTCCTGTTTCTGCTGGCCGTCTGAATAAACCAGTTCCCATCCTTCATGTCCTTCGATAGCGGAGCAGACGGAATCGGTGTTGGCTGTACGCCAGTCAGACTCCTGACCGATCTGTGAGAAACCGATGGTGATTGCGCTTGCATTTCCAGCCATCAGAACTGTCAGGCCCAGTACCGGAGCGATCAGTCTCTTAAACATCTTGTTCATGATATACCCTCCTTTATGAAAGAAAATGAATTGTTTGCGACAGGACTATTTCGCATCTCCCTCGCAACTCTACATCCATATTTTACAATTATCCGGATTCGAATTCAAACACTTCTTTGCATATAGCACAAACTTTGTCGCTTTAAACAATACAAATATACGGAAATTCTGATATAATAAAATACAAATATAAGGTTTTTCATGATGGAAACATAGAATTTTTCATCCCTGTATTTTGCGGAAATGAAGAAATTCCTGTTTTTAAAGCGATAATGTTCACGGTAAGATCCCAAACATAAACTTCGCGTTTCGTCAAATTGCACCATCCGCTCCGGACGGAACTCTTTTTTTCGGAGCAGTCTTCATGCAGAAGAAAATCTCTGCTGAAATAATAAATACATGAAAATATGCTGAAAAAAACATCAGAAAGGAACCTGAAAATGTTAAAGCACGAATGGGTCTATCGCTATCTTTGTGAAGAGATCATCCGGATCCTTGACCGCTCCGGAAAGGGCCTTCCCACTGAAGAAGACTTATGCAGGACCTGCCATGTGAGCCGGCAGACTCTTCGGAAAGCGATCTCCAG